>JAGSHC010000123.1 GCA_023954745.1 Deltaproteobacteria bacterium
GAAGCCGTAGGTGCCGAGCTTCAACATGACCCCGGCCAGGATGACCGAGCCCGCGGTGGGCGCCTGCACGTGAGCGTCAGGCAGCCAGGTGTGCAGCGGGAACATCGGCACCTTGACCGCGAAACCCACGGCGAAGGCGAGGAACAGCCAGCTCTGCACCGAAAGCCCGATCTCGAGCTTCATCAGGTCCGCAAACGCGAGGCTCCAGGTGCCGAACTGCGCGTGGTGCAGGGTGTAGAGGTAGAAGATGGCTGCCAGGAGCAGCATCGAGCCGACGACGGTGTAGATGAAGAACTTCACCGTGGCGTAGATGCGGTCGTCGCCGCCCCACACCCCGATGAGGAAGAACATCGGGATGAGCATCAGCTCCCAGAAGACGTAGAAGGCCGCCAGGTTCGTCACCACGAAGGTGCCGATCATGAAGGTCTGCAGCGCGAGCACCCAGAAGAAGAACTCCTTGGGCCGCTTCTCCACGGCGGTCCACGAGCCGAGCACCACGATGGGGCCCAGGAACGTGGTCAAGATGACCAGCCACAGCGAGATGCCGTCGAGGCCGAGAGCGAACTCGAAGCCCCAGTCCTTGGCGCCCACCCAGTCGTAGGACTCCACGAACTGCATGCCCACGTTGGCGGCGTCGAAGCCCGTGATGAGCGGCAAGGAGACGACGAAGCCCACCAGAGTGGTGATGAGAGCCACCATCTTGGGGAGGTCTTCGTTGTCCTTGGGCAGCGCGAGCACGAGGGCCGCGCCCACCAGGGGCAGGAACGTCACGATGGAGAGAATGGGGAGATCCATCACTCACCTCCCATCAAGGAACTGACGCCATCTGAGGCGTCGCCCCCCTCGAAGAGGGAGGTGATGGCGGACAAGTCGACCTCGATGATGCCGAAGGCCACTGCGGCCACCATGATCAGGGCGAGGCCCAGGACCATGACCCCGGCCGAGGCACGCAGGTCGCCGCTGTGGAGGCGACCGACGTTGATGGCGGTGATCTTGCCCATGTCGGCGACGAGGTTGACGATGCCGTCGATGACGACCTCATCCACGATGCGCCACAGCCCCTCGCGGGAGAAGAGCACCAGCGGGTTGATGAGCGCGCCCTCGTAGATCTCGTCCACGAACCACTTGTTCCAGAGCACGTTGTGCAGCCCCGGGGTCTTCGCGGAGAAGATGTCGTACAGCTTGTCCTTGCCCTTGTAGAGCAGGTAGGTCGCCAGGAAGGCAGCGAAGCCCACGGACACCGACAGCGCCATGAGGCCCCACTCGAGGGCCCCCGAGTGCGCGTAGGCCTCGGCCAGATGCACCTCGCTGTTGGCGAGCACCGGGTGCAGCCAGTGGTGCAGGGAGAAGTGGATGGTCTCGTGGCCCGTGAAGATGGGCGGGATGGACAGCAGCCCACCCACCACGCTCAGCGCGCCGAGCACGATGAGGGGAACCGTCATGGTCCAGGGAGACTCCACGGGGTCGCCGTGGTGGCCGTGCCCGTGTCCGTGGTCGTCCGCGTGGTCGTGGCTGTCGTCGCCCTCGTGCTCGTCGCCGTGGCCGTGGCCCTCGGGCGCGCCGCGGTGCTCGCCCCAGAACGTCATCCACATGATGCGGAACATGTAGAACGCCGTGCAGAAGGCCGCCAGCAGCACGAGGATGTAGGCGAACGTGGAGCCGCGCTCCGACGCGAAGGCCCACCACAGGATCTCGTCCTTGGACATGAAGCCCGCCATGAACGGGAAGCCCGCGATGGCCAGCGTCGCCGCCAGGAACGTCAGGTGGGTGATGGGCATGAACTTGCGCAGCCCGCCGTAGTACCGCATGTCCTGTTCGTGGTGCATGGCCGCGATGACCGAGCCCGACCCGAGGAAGAGGCAGGCCTTGAAGAAGGCGTGCGTCATGAGGTGGAACACGCCGATGGCGTAGGCGCCGGCGCCCATGGCCGTGAACATGAAGCCGAGCTGGCTCACCGTGGAGTACGCCAGGACCTTCTTGATGTCGTTCTGGACGAGGCCGATGGTGGCGGCGAACAGCGCGGTGAAGGCGCCCACGTACAGGATGATCGACGAGGCGAACTCCGCCGCGAAGAAGAGGCCGTTCAGCCGGGCGATCATGTAGACGCCGGCCGTGACCATGGTCGCCGCGTGGATGAGGGCCGAGACCGGGGTCGGGCCCGCCATGGCGTCGGGAAGCCAGACGTAGAGCGGGATCTGCGCCGACTTGCCGCAGGCGCCCACGAAGAGCAGCAGCGCCGCGACCTCGATCCAGGTGGAGTCGAAGGCGCCAGCGTTGGCCGCCAGCTGCGCGTTGATGCCGCCGTCGCCCACCGGCGTCAGCGTGCCGAACATCACGAACAGGGCGAACATGCCCAGGGCGAAGCCGAAGTCGCCGACGCGGTTGGTGATGAAGGCCTTCTTGCCGGCCTTGGCGTTGGCGCGGTCCTCGAACCAGAACCCGATGAGCAGGTACGAAGCGAGCCCCACGCCCTCCCAGCCCAGGAACAGCACGACGAGGTTGTCGCCCAGCACCAGGCAGAGCATCGCGAAGATGAACAGGTTCAAGTACGCGAAGTAGCGGTAGTAGCTGCCGTCCCCCTTCATGTACCCGATGGAGTACAGGTGGATGAGGGCGCCGACGTTGGTGATGATCAGCAGCATCACTGCGGACAGCGGGTCGAGCCACAGACCGAAGTCGATCTGGAAGCTGCCCACGTGAATCCACGGGAACAGGGTCTGGTGCAAGGCGCGGCCGTGCTCGTCCATGCCCAGGAGCTGGAAGAACAGGACCCAGGCCAGAACCGCCGGAATCGCGACCGCGGCCAGCGCGACGCTGTGCACGAGGGTGTCGTTCTTGAGCTTGCGCCCCGTCAGCCCATTGAAGAGTGCTCCGAGGAGCGGGAGCGCGATGACGACCGCGAGCAGAGAGGTGTGTTCAGCGTGCATCGCCTCAGCCCCTCAGCGCGTCGAAGGAGTCCACCGAGATGGTGTCCTTCTGGCGGTACATGTTGACGACGATGGCCATGCCGATGGCCACCTCCACCGCGGCGACGACGTAGATCATCATCACCATCACGTGGGCATCGTGCCCCCCCACCAGGCGGGCGATGCCCACGAAGGCGAGGTTCACGGCGTTGAGCATCAGCTCCACGCTCATGAGGATGACCAGGAGGTTCTTCCGCAGCGCGACGCCGGCGACCCCCATCGAGAACAGCAGGAACGAAAACAGCAACAGGTGTTCGAGAGGCATCAGGCCTGTCCTCGACCTTCACCGGACACGACCTGCGGTCCGGGAGCGGGGGCGATGGCGGGCCCGGCGATGACGTCCTCGAGCTCCTTGGGACGACGTCCAGTCAGGAGAATGGAGCCAGCGATGCCTGCCAGGAGCAGGACCGAGGCCACCTCGAAGGGCAGCACGAAGGGGCCCAGGAGGCTGCCGCCGACCGCCCGCACCGTGCCGTAGCAGAGCTGGTTGTCGTGGCAGTCCGGGTCGTTGCAGTCGGTGAAGCCGTCGTTGTCGGTGTCGACGTAGTCCTCACAGCCCGATGCCTCCACGAGGGAGCCGTCGGGCTTCTTCACCATCACGGCGGCGCTCTCGCAGTTCGTGCAGTCCTCGGGGCCGGTGATGAGCGGCTCGGGACCGGCGCTCGCGCCCATGAACGCGGGCGCCGAGATGACGACGAGCAGCACCGCCAGCGGCACGCCGATGGCGACTCCCAACGGATAGAACGGGTGCGGCACCTCTTCACGCCCCTGGTCCAGGAGCATGATGACGTACACGATGAGAATGACGATGGCGCCGGCGTAGATGAGCACCTGCAGCGCGGCGAGCAGGTGTGCCTGCATCATCGCGTAGGCGCCGCCGAGGGCCAGCATCGTGAACAGCAGGCTGATCGCGGCGTGCACTGGATTGCGCAGCACGATCACTCCAGCCCCGCCGGCGAGCGCCAGCAGGCAACACGCGTAGAGCGCGAGAACGCTCGGGTCCATGGTTCCTATTCCTCCCGCGGGTGGCCACCCGGGTACACGTGGTCGTCCTCGACATACGTCGGGTTCCACGTCATCAGGTATTCACGGTCGTAGATCATCCGCTCGCGCTGGTAGTCAGCCATGCGCGGCTCGGGCGTCAGTCGAATGGCATCGACGGGGCAGGCCTCTTCGCAGTATCCGCAGAAGATGCACTTGTCCATTTCGATGTCGAACTCGACGCAGTACTTCTCGATGTTCGGGTCGGGGCTCTCGCCGGCGACGATGTGGATGCAGAAGGCCGGGCAGGCCGTCGCGCACATGTAACAGGCCACGCACTGAGGCAGCGCCTCGCCGCTCGGGCCCTTCTGCTGACGCATGGTCAGGATGTGCTTGCCCCGGTTGATGGGCGAGTAATCCGGCCGCGTCTCCTCGGGGTAGTAGATGGTGACGGCGCCCTTGGGGGCGTCCTTGCCCTTGCCTCGAATCCAGTAGGTGAACCAGATGCCCCACTTCGCCATGTTCGTGAAGAACACGCGCGCGGTGATCATCAGACCACCAATGATCGCAGGCACATACAGCTTCTCGAGGAGGGTCATCCTGCTCGGGTTGTAGTACTTGACGATCTCGCCCTCGGTGAACTCGCCTTGGTAGGCGGGCTGGGGCATGACGTGGCCGTCAATGAGGTTGTCGAAGTCGGCGTTCTGGCCGAGCTGTTCGGACATCACATGCCTCCGAGGACGTACATGAAGGCTGCTGTCGCGATGACGTTCACGATGGACAGCGGCAGCATGTACTTCCAGCCGAGCTTCATGACCTGGTCGTACCGGAACTTGGGAAGCGTCCAGCGAATCAGGATCTGCAGCCAGCAAAAGAAGATGAGCTTGAAGAGGAAGGCGCCGACCCGCAGGACGACCACCAGGGCGTGGGGGACTTCGGCGCCGAAGATGGCGTTCACCGGGGTGAGCTCCGGGTGCATGGCCCAGTGCATGGCGTCGGTGGCGGCCACCACTCCGGGGATGTGGTAGGCCCCGAAGAACATGGTGGTCATGATCCCGGCGATGACGGCGATCTCGAGGAACTCCGCCATCATGAAGAGGCCCATCTTCATCGAGGTGTACTCGGTGAAGTAGCCAGCGACGAGCTCCGACTCGGCCTCGGGCATGTCGAAGGGCACGCGCTTGTTCTCGGCCATCAGCGCCGTCATGAACACGAAGAACATGTGGGGCTGGAGCAACACGCCCCACTTCGGGATGACCCCGAACCAGGTCTGCTGCTGAAGCTGCGCCATCTCGTTGAAGTCCACGGTGCCGTAGACCACGAGCAGGCCGAGCACCGAGATGCCCATGAAGACCTCGTAGGAGATCATCTGAGACGAGGAGCGCAGGGCGCCCAGCAGCGAGAACTTGTTGCCCGAGGACCAGCCCGCGAGAGCGGCGCTGAAGATGCCCGTGCTGCCGATGGCGAAGATGAAGAGCAGCCCCACGTTCAGGTTGGCCAGCTGCATGTGGTAGACGCCGTCGCCGAAGAAGCCGCCCACGGAGGCGGCCGCGCCCGTCATGCCCACCATGGTGAGCACTTCGCTCATCATCACGCCGGGCTGGAACGGGCCCCCGAAGGGCACCACCGCGAAGGTGACGAGCACCGGCACCGCGGAGAACCAGACGGCGAGGTTGTAGACGAAGGTGTCGACGAAGGGAGGAGTGAAGTTCTCCTTCGTCAGCATCTTGATGCCGTCGGTGATGGCGTGGAACAGGCCCATCAGGGTGAAGCGCTTGCTCCACTTGAAGCCGCCCGCTCCGTTGGGGTCACGCCCCACGGGCACCGGGATGTACGCCCGGTTTGCGCCGATGCGGTTCGCCATGACGGCGCCCTGCTTGCGCTCGACCCAGGTCAGGAGACCGCCGAGGTTGAGCAACAGACCCAGCACGAAGGCCAGGTTCATGAAGCTGACGACGAGGAATGCGGTGTTCATCCTCTAAACCTCCGTGGTTCCGGAGTGATGCCGATACAAGGACTGGCCCTTGTAGAAGGCGAACTCACCGTCGGCCACTTCGCGCACGTCGCTGTCGGGGTCCTGCTTGAGCTTCTTGCGGGCGTCCTTGAAGGTCTTCACCGGGGGCTTGCCGCCGGCCGCCGTGCACATGGCGCTGAGCAGCTCGAAGCCGTCCCGCGCCTGCCCGTGCGGGCGCAGCGCCTTGCGGAAGCGGCTGGTGTGGCCCTCGAAGTTGGTCCAGGTGCCGTCGCGCTCGGCCCAGTTCCTCACCGGCAACACCAGCTGAGCGACCTCGGAGAGGGCGTCCATGGCGTCCGTGAGCTGGATGACGACGGGCACCTTGGCCACGGCCTCGTGCATCGCCTCGACGCTGTCGTAGTGGTTCGCGAGGCCCGTGCCCCAGACGAGCAGCACCTCGACCTCACCGGCGGCGATGGCCTCCTGGATGGCGGCGAGGTCCTTGCCGTCCTTCTTGCCCGGCACCACCCCGGCGGCGATGACGCCGGCGCGGTTGGGGTTGTGGTCGTCCGTGTGGAGCAGGTCGTCGGCGGGGTATCCCTCGATGACGTCGTTCTTGATGTCCATCCAGGCGGACTTGCAGACCTTGCCCGCCAGATGCCCGAGGACCAGGGCCTCCTCGTTGCTCATCCAGGGCGAGCCGATGACGGCCAGCTTGCCGCCCTTCTTCTGCTCGCCGAGCTTGCCGCCGGCCCAGGCCAGAGCGTCGTCCCAGGAGGGACCCGCGCCGAGCTCGTCGACCCGCGAGATGGGGGCTGAGGTGCGCACCGTCGCGGCCAGCGACTTGTAGATGTCGCGGCCCTCGTTGCACATGAAGTGGCCGTTCACCTCGTCCCGGCGGCGCGGCATGATCCGCACGATCTCCGCCCGGTCGTGGTCCACCACGGTGTTGCAGTTGCGGGAGCACCCTCCGCACACGCTGTCGGTGTGCTTGAGGAACCACACGCGCTTCTTGAAGCGGAAGTCCGTCTTCGTCAGGGCGCCCACGGGGCAGATGTCCGAGACGTTGTCGGTGTAGGCGTTGTCGAAGGTGCTGCCCTGGGCGAGCTCGACCACGGCGCGGTCGCCGCGGTTGACGATGCCCAGGTCGTGGGTCTTGCTGACGTGAGCCGTGAAGCGGGTGCAGCGGGAGCACAGGATGCAGCGCTCGCCGTTGTAGACGATGCGCTCACCGAAGGGCTTGAGCCGCGGCTTGTGGATCTTCTCCTCACGCAGCTCCGACCGCTTCCCGTCGTGCTGCATGTAGTGGTCCTGCAGCATGCACTCGCCGGCCTTGTCGCAGATGGGGCAGTCGATGGGGTGGTTGATGAGGAGGAACTCCATCACCGTCGCCCGCGACTTCTTCACCTCGTCCGTGTCGGTGAAGACCTGCATGTTCTCTTCGGCGTCGGTCCAGCAGGTGACTGCCGGCCGCCGCGCGGGGAAGTGCTTCTCCGCCCGGGCGTTCCACGTGCGCACATCGGCGATGCACATGCGGCAGTTGCCATCCACCGGGAGGCCCGGGTGGTAGCAGAAGTGCGGGATCTCGACCCCCACCTGCTTCGCGGCCTCGATCACCTTGGTCCCTCGCGGGACGGTGACCTCCTTGCCGTCGATCGTCAGCGTGACCTGATCAGACATTGTCTTCCTGCCCCTAAGCGATGAACGCGTGCTCGGGATCGGCGTGCCGCTGGGGCTTGCCTCCTCCTCGCAGGTTCAGGTGGTCGGGGAACTGGTTGTCGTGCGGGCACTTGCCCTGCTCGATGTGGGCCTCGAACTCGTCGCGGAACACCTCGATGAACGACTTCGTGGGCCAGGCCGCTGCATCCGCGAGGGTGCAGATGGTGCGCAGCTCCATGTTGTCGGCGATGCGGTAGAGCTCGTCGATGTCGCCGGAGCGTGCGTCGCCGTTCTCGATGCGGGTGACGATGCGCTCAATCCAGCCGGTGCCCTCGCGGCACGGCGTGCACTGCCCGCAGGACTCGTGGTGGTAGAAGCGCAGCAGCGTCATGAGCGTGCGCACCATGCAGGTGCCCTCGCCGATGACGATGACGCCGCCCGACCCCAGCAAGGTGTCGTTCTCGGCGCAGGACTCGTAGTCCATGTTGATCTTGAGCGCCTTCTCGGCGTTCACGACGGGGACCGAGGAGCCGCCGACGATGAGGGCCTTCAGCGCCACGCCGTCGAGCATGCCGCCGCACTCGTTCTCGAGCAGGTCCTTGAAGGGGTAGCCCATGGCGACCTCGTAGACGCCGGGGCGCTTCACGGGGCCGGACACGCTGAACAGCTTCGTGCCCGCGCTCTTCTCGGTGCCCCACTGCCGGTAGCTGTCGGCTCCCGCGTGGGCGATGTAGGTCACCGCCGCGATGGACTCGACGTTGTTGACGATGGTCGGGTAGCCGAACACGCCGTAGACCGCCGGGAACGGAGGCTTGATGCGGGGCTGGCCCTTCTTGCCCTCGAGGGACTCGATGAGACCGGTCTCTTCACCGCAGATGTAGGCGCCGGCGCCGCTGTGCACCGTGACGTGGCAGGTGAAGCCGCTGCCGTAGATGTCCTCGCCGAGGTGCCCGGCCGCGTAGGCCTCGTCCACGGCCGCGACCATGCGCTTGATGGCCGGCACGTACTCGCCGCGGATGTAGATGTAACAACTGGCGGACTCGATGGCCCAGCAGGAGAGGACGCAGCCCTCGATGAGCTGGTGCGGGTTCTCCTCCATGATGACCCGGTCCTTGAAGGTGCCGGGCTCCGACTCGTCGGCGTTCACCACGAGCTGGATGGGGCCCGAGGGCTCCTTGGGGAGGAAGCTCCACTTGAGCCCCGTGGGGAAGCCCGCGCCGCCACGACCGCGCAAGCCCGAGGCCTTGACGACCCCGACGAGGTCCGCGGGGCTGTCGTACTTGCCGCCGGAGAGCACGGACTTCGCCGTGCTGTAGCCCCCGCGGGTCAGGTAGCTGGAGAGCGGCCAGGACTCGGTCCCGCGCTCGAAGTTGAGCAGGACCTGGTCCTTGCCCTTCACCGGGTAGTTGGACTCCATCTCAGTGACCTCCCGCGGCGTGGCCTGGAAGGACTACGCCGGAGCCGGCGGTGTGCGCCTCGCCGTCCTGGGGGAGCTTGCGAGACGGGCCCGAGCCCGGCCCGTGAGCCACGTTGGCCTCGTCGTCGGCGATGTCCGCCGTGGCGCGCAGCGTCTCGAGGAGCTCGTCCACATCGGAGAGCCCGAGGTTCTCGTAGTAGTGGTCGTTCACCTGCATCATCGGGGCGGTCCCGCAGGACCCGAGGCACTCCGCGCCCATCAGGGTGAACTCGCCGTCCGGGGTCGTCTCACCGCGCTTGATGCCCAGCTTGCCTTCGATGTGCTCCAGCACGATCTCGGCCCCCATCAGGGAGCAGCTGATGTTGTGGCAGACCTGCAGGTGCCAGCGCCCGATGGGCTTGCGGTTGTACATCGTGTAGAAGCACGCGACCTCTTCGACCTGGATGGTCGGCACGGGGATCGCCGCCGCCACGAAGTCGATGACGCTCGGGCTCACCCAGCCGAACTCGCGCTGCGCCATGTGCAGCACGGGCAGGATGAGCGCCCGCTGCTTGTCTGCCGGGTAGCGCGTGCGCAGCCACTCGAGGCGGTCTGCGGCCGGCTTGCTCCAGGTCAGGTTGCTGTGGTCGATACTCACCGGTCGCACTCCCCGCCGATCATGTTGATCTGGCCGAAGACAGGGACGATGTCCGCAATCTGACTGCCCAGGAGCATCAGATGGATGGCGCCCATGTTCACGAAACTGGGCGGCCGGCAGCGCGCCTTGTAGGGCAGGCCGGTCCCGTCGCTCACCAGGTAGAAGCCGAGCTCGCCGTTGGCGCCCTCGACTCCGAGGTACGTCTCGCCCTTCGGAGGGCGCGGGCCCTCCATGATGAGCTTGAAGTGGTTCATCAGCGCCTCGATGTTGCTGTACACCTCCTTCTTGGGGGGCAGCACCATGCGGGCGTCGTCGGCGTTGATCGGCTCACCCACGCTGGCCCGCAGGAGCGGGTCGAGCTGGCGGCAGATCTTCATCGACTCTTCGATCTCGCGCATGCGCACGAAGTACCGGTCGTAGTTGTCGCCGTACTTGCCAATCGGCACCTCGAACTCGACCTTGTCGTAGGCGTCGTAGGGGGCGTACTTGCGGGCGTCGAGGCCAACTCCCGCGGCGCGCAGGCACGGCCCGGTCACGCCGTAGGAGATGAGGTCCTCCTGGCTGACGATGCCCACGCCGCGCATGCGGTCGATGAAGATGCGGTTGTGGTCGACGAGGTTGTGGATGTCGACGAGCTTCGGAATGAGCGAGGTCTCGAAGATCTCGTTCATCCGGTCGAGCCACTCGTTCGGCACGTCCCGGGCGAGTCCGCCGATGCGTCCGTAGCTCTGCGTGAGCCGCGCGCCGGTGACGTGGCAGATGTGCTCCCACATCCAGTCCCGCACCTCGATCATGTAGAGGAACGCCGTGATGGCCCCAAGCTCCATGAGCGCCGCGCCGATGCACGTGAGGTGGTCGGTGATGCGCGACACCTCGGCCATGTAGGTGCGGATGAGCTTCGTGCGCTCCGGCACCTCCACCCCGAACAGCTTCTCCACGGTGCCGCACCAGGCGAAGTTGTTGATGAGGGGGCTGCAGTAGTTCAGCCGGTCGGTGTAGGGAATGCCCTGGTGGTAGGTGTGCGCTTCGCACTCCTTCTCGAACCCGCGGTGCAGGTATCCGGGGATGACATCGACGCCCACGATGCTCTCACCGTCGAGCTCGACCACCATGCGAATGGTGCCGTGCATGGCGGGGTGGGACGGCCCGATGTTCACCACGGTGCGCGCAGACAGGTCGCTGTCCTCGCCCTCGGGGTAGATGCGGTGCATCCGAATGTCGCCGGGCAGCTCCACCAGCTCGCCGCCGAAGCTGTAGGCGACGTCGGGCTTGCCGAGGCTCTTGACCAGCGTGCTGGTCCGGTCCTGACGGTTGACGCTCATCGCGGCACCTCCGTGCCGTGAATCGGCAGCTCGACGCCGACCCGCGGGTTGATGACCTCGTCGGTCTCACGCACTCCGGGGTAGCGCGCCTCGAAGAGGGGCTGCTCGTGCAGCTTGTCGTAGTCCTTGCGCAGCGGGAAGCCGACGAACTCGGGGTAGAGCAGGATGCGGCGCAGGTCCGGGTGGCCGTCGAAGACCACGCCGTACATGTCGTAGGTCTCGCGCTCCATCCAGTTGGCGGAGCCGTAGAGCGGAACGAGGCTCGGCGCGTTGGGCTTGTTCTCGGGCACGCGGCACTTCACGCGCAGGCGCTTGAACGTCTTGGTGCTGAAGAAGTGGTCGACGATCTCGAACCGGGGCTCTTCCTCGATGAAGTCCACGGCGGTGTTGTCCATCAGCATGTCGAAGTGCAGCTCGCACTCCTTGAGCCAGGTGGCGACCTCCAAGCGGTGCTCCGGTCGGATGAGCACGGTGTCGTCGCCGTGCTGGTCGTGCCAGGCCAGGACCTTGTCGCCGAGGCCTTGCAGAACCGTCTGCAGCGCATCGCTGAGCTCTGGGGTGGTTTCGCTCATCGGGTCTCCGAAGTGCAACGCCCCCCCGGGTGCGGGAGGGCGTGCTTCGCTAGATGACGTCGTGACGGGAGTGCTGGATCTTCTCCTGAAGCTTCACCAGCGCGTCGAGGATGGTCTCGGGACGGGGCGGACATCCGGGGATGTAGACATCCACGGGGATGACCTTGTCCGCGCCAGGGACCGACGTGTAGTTCTGATAGAAGCCGCCGGACACGGCGCAAGCGCCCACGGCGACCACCCACTTCGGGTCGGCCATCTGGTCGTAGACCGTGCGCAGGACCGGCGCCTGCTTGTGCACGATCGTGCCCACGATCATGAGCATGTCCGCCTGCCGCGGAGAGAACCGGGGCAGAGCCGCGCCGAAGCGATCGGTGTCGTAGTGCGACGCCGAGACGGCCATGAACTCCATGCCGCAGCAGGCCGTCACGAAGGGGTACTGGAAGAGGGAGAACTTGCGGGCCCAGCCCATGACGGCGTCGAGGCGCGTGGCCCAGACCGTGTCCTGCAGACCAGCCTTGGTCAGCAAGCTGTCGTCGTTGGCGTCGTAGGGCTTGACGAGGTTGCCGTTCTTGCCGTTTCCGAGCTGAACGATCTTGGAGGGGTCTACCGCCATTCCAGGGCTCCCTTCCGCCAGGCGTAGGCGAGGCCCACGACGAGCGAGATCATGAAGACGAGCAGCTCCACCAACCCGAAGAGGCCCAGCTCCTTGTAGAGCACGGCCCAGGGGTAGAGCAGCACGGTCTCCAGGTCGAACATCACGAAGAGGATGGCGACCAGGTAGTACTTGACCGCCGTGCGTCGGCGGTTGTCCGTCTGGAGCGGAGGAGAGCCACACTCGAAGGGCTCGAGCATGATCTTCGGCATCTGCTCGTGCTTGCGCTTCGTTCCGAGCAGGGAGTTGATGCCCAGCATGACCGCCATGAAGCCGAGGGCCCCCAGGGTGATCATCAGGACAGGCAGGTACTGAGCAGTCATCGGGTCTCCGGTGACGGGCGGTATTGCGCCGCGCGTGATCGGTGAGCGTCCCCTAGCCGATCGCGCGCTCTTCTACTCCAGCGGGGTTTCGAAGGCAAGAGAGCCAGCGGGCGACGGCTTGACAAGGGGGTGGGCGGACTCCTCGACCGGGACGAACTCGTCCTCCTCGCGGGGCCAGAGTCCCGTGGCCTCAACCCCCTCCCCCCAGGCCGTCCTCACGGCCCTGGCCTTGTCTGGGCCCGCCTTCGTGGGCGCCCTCGCAGCCCATGCGAGCCGCGCGCTCGAGACATTGCCTGCTCCTACCGGCCGCGGAGTTGCGTTCGCAAGCCGTCCAGGGAGGCGGGCATCTCGACGAAGGTCGGACCGCTGCGGCGGGGCACCGAGGTGACCGCGACGTCGCTCAGGTCGCGGGTGAGGCGGCCCGCCGAGGCCACAGACAGCTTGCCCTGGGCCAATCCGGTGACGTGATGGCCCCCACCGCCCTGCCCGTCCGCCGCAAACACAACCACCTCCTCGCCCACCTCGAACGCAGGCGCCCCGAACGCCACCGTTCCGATGGCGCCGCTCGGCAAGGGGGCGTCGAGCACGCCTCCGGGCTGCTCCAGGACGAGGGTGGAGCCCCCCTCCCCCTTCAGGTCCTCGTGGACCTCGAGCGTGATGCGACTCCACACGTGACCGCGCACGAAGGACTCCACATCCATGACGGTCCCCCGAACCACCCGGTCGCTGGCGTCCGCGAGGCGGACCACGTCGACCCGCTCCACGAGCGTCGACTCGGCCTCGGGCACTGCTCCCGGCGCACAGAGGAGCAAGGACAGGGCTGCCATCCCCGCGACGATGGGCCCCCGCCGCCGCCGTCGACTCCGGGCGCGCAGTCCTCCCACGAACCCGAGCATCGCGCACGCCGCGAACCATCCCGCCGACGACGCGCCTGTCGCACAACCTCGCTCCGCGCGGGGGCGCCAATCCACGATGCTTCGGCACATCTCCTCGCAGGGGTAGAGGAACTCGACCGCCGCGATGTCGTCCTCGTGCAGCGACCGGGCCTCGGTCCCGCCGAGATACGTCGCCCACATGGTCGACTCCTCGAACTCGGAGTGCCCGATCCCCAGGAAGTGCCCAATCTCGTGGGTCGCCACCGAGAGGAGGTCCACGTCGGCTGGCTCGTCGTTCAGGGAGAACTCGAACAGCTCGGCGTTGAAGCCGATGTCCGCGTCGATGATGCGGCCGCTCGCGTCGAACGTGAGAAGGGTCAGGCCGATGATGAAGTCGTCGTACTCCCAGCCTTCTTCGACGTAGAACAGAACCGCCTTGTTGTCGTCCTCGAAGGCGGCGTCCCGGGTGTTCACCCGCTGCTCGAAGAAGTGCAGGTCTGCGCCGGGCACATCTGCCCACGCCCCGAATGCCTGTCGCAGGGTGTCCTCCTGCAGGAAGGAGAGCTCCTCGGCCCCTTCGTAGTGGATCCAGAACGGGATGCGTCCGTCCGAGTCCCGGTAGACCAGCGACTGGTCCCAATAGAGGTCCCCGTTGGGCCCCGTATTGATGGTGTAGGCACTCGCCGAGAGCGGAACCGCGAGGAGGACGAGCAGAGCGGGGAGGGTGCGCACAGGGGAACTCTACCCCCCGCCCGAGACCCGCTTCGGGCCGAGTCAGAGCGCCTGCGCGCCTCGCCAAGCCTCGAGCAGCGCGTCGAGACTGCTCCGGTTCACGTCCTTGACGCCTTGCGACCTCGCGCCAGATGGCGGTCTGCCCCCCCCCCGCCGCTCCGGATACGACAGGGGCCTCGTCAGTGCTGGCCGTGCTTCGCTCCGGTGAGGACCAGGCGCGCCGCACCGACGGCGCCTGCATCCCCTCCCAAGCCAGCCTGCCGCAGCGGCAGAGCTCCCTCGAGGCATGCGGGAATTGCCCGCTCGCCGAGCAGCTCCTCCACCCGGGGGGCGAAGCTGGGGAATGCGTTGGCGACCCCGCCCCCCAGGACGATGGACGCCGGGGAGAAGACATGCACCAGCGGGGTCAAGCCGTCCGCGAGATCGACGCAAAACCGTTCGATGGCGGCCATCGCCCAGTCCGCGCCGGCCTTGGCCGCGTCGAAGATGTCTTCGGGCCGCGCGGGTGCTCCAGCCCCCTCGCCGAACTCCTCGAGGGCCGTAGTCACGAAGCCAGGCCCCGAGACGTATTGCTCGAGACAGCCGCGGCGACCACATCCGCAGGCGCGCCCCCCGCGGTGCAGCCGAATGTGGCCCGCCTCGGCGCCGGCTCCTCGCGCGCCCGTCAGCAACGTTCCTCCCACGAGGAATCCGCTCCCGACGCCGGTCCCGAGGGTCAGCATCACGACATTGCGCAGGCCCCGGGCCGCGCCGACCCAGGCCTCGCCCAGCAGTGCGCAGTTGGCATCGTTCTCGGTCTGGACGCGGCGTTCGAGTCGGGCGGAGAGCCTTGCGCCGACGGGCTTGTCCTCCCAACCCGGGAAGTTCGGGGACTGGCGCAAGAGCCCTGTCGTCTGGTCGTGAAATCCGGGCACCCCGACGCCGACGGGGAGGCGACCGTCGGGATCGAGGTCGTCCACGAGCCGCTGCACCGCCTGTTCGATGCGCTCGATGTCTCGCGCCTCGACCCCCGAGACATCGATGCGCCCTCGGCTCTGGACGACGCCGTGCCGGTCCACGCGGGTCCCTTTGACCCCGTGTCCTCCAATGTCGATGCCCAAGGCACCAGAGGGAGCGATCTCACCTGTCGACATGGCGGGAGATTGCCATGCCGGTACGATCCCCGCGATGGTCGAGCCTCTGCGGCGACCCAAGAGGAGCCTCCTGATGGAGCGGATCTATCGACTCGAGGACCTGGGGCGCGCGAGAGAGATCCTCGGCGTGCTCGTCAAACACGGCTTTGGGCAGGTGGTCTCGGGACTGCCGCTGCACCGCATCCCCGGGTTGGGCCGCATCCAGGACGAGGGGCACATCGCCGAGAACGTCGCAGCCCCGGAGAGGGCCGTGCGGGCGATGGAGGAGCTGGGACCTGCCTTCGTGAAGCTCGGTCAGATGCTCTCCACCCGCCCCGACCTGCTGCCGGTGGAGTGGGTGCATGCGTTCGCCCGGCTTCAGGACCGGGTCCCTCCGTTTCCAGGCGCCCAGGCCCACGAAGTGATCACGCAGCAGCTCGGCGCCCCGGTGGAGGACCTCTTCGCCGAGTTCGACGACGTGCCCGTGGCGTCGGCCTCCATTGCCCAGGTGCACCGTGCAGTGACGCACAGCGGCAAGGAACTCGCGATCAAGGTGCAGCGCCCAGGGATCGAGACCCAGCTGCGCTCGGACCTCAACATCCTCTACGTGCTCGCCGGGTGGCTCGAGGGCCAGATCGACCTCGGCATCTACACCCCGCAGGCAGTCGTGGAGGCCTTCGACCGGGCGTTGACCGCCGAGGCGGACTTCAACCTCGAGGCGGCGTCGGGAGAAGCGCTCCGCGAGGCCCTGTCGGACACCGATGGGGTCGCGGTCCCGAAGGTGGTGCGCGCGCTGACATCCCGGCGGGTGCTGACGATGCAGTGGGCCCCGGGACGGAACTTGTCCGAGATCGAACAGACCACCGCCGACCCCCAGCGCGTCCTGGACGTGCTCATCGACGCGACCTTCACCCAGCTGTTCGTGCACGGGCTCTTCCACGGGGACCCCCACCCCGGAAACCTGCTCGTGGACGACGACTCGTTGCTCACCTACCTCGACTTCGGGCTGGTCGGCCGCATCACGCCGGCGATGAGGGACACGATGGTGGGCCTCTTCGTTTCGGTGATGTTCAAGGACGCAGACGGAGTAGCCCGCACCCTGTACCGCGCTGGCTCCGCCGAGGGGCGCGTGAACGTCCGTAGCCTCTCCGACCAGGTCGAGACGCTGCTCGAGACATACGGCGAGCTCGCCTTCAACCAGCAGGACACGGGACGGATCGCGCTGGAGATCATGGATCTCGCTCGGTCCCACGGGTTGCGGTTGCCCGAGGAGTACGCCGTTCTGGCGCGGGCCATGGCCACCCTCGACGGCATCGCGCGGCAGCTGGTTCCGGAGTTCGACATCTGGACCTCGGTGAAGCCGTACGCCACACGGCTCGCGTCGGAGCGCCTCGATCCCGAGGCCCTCGGCGGTGAGTTCCTCAGGTCGACTCTCTCGGCGGCGACGCTGCTCAAGGACTTGCCCAGCCAGGTCGATCAAGTGCTCTTGGACCTGGAGCGGGGCAACTTCCAGCTGACCGCAGCGACCCCGGCGGTGGACCGGCTGAACGAGACCATCGACCGGTTGGGGCGGGCGCTCGTCTTCGGGCTGGGAGTGGGCAGCTTCCTGGTCTCGGCCGCGATTCTCACGGTCGGTCTTCAGTTCGGCTCTGAGGGACCTCTCGGGGTGGGGCAGCTCGCGTCGGCCGCGGCGGTGGCCTTCAGTCTGTTGGCCGCATCGGGGCTCCTGTGGGGGCTCATTTGGAACTTGTTCCTCGCCCAGCGCGTTCGGGCGGTTCGGTGGGGACGCTTCGTGGGACTGATCCCCGGACTGGGCCGTAAGCGGCAGGACCCTCCTCCCGGCGACTGAGACGAGGACCGCTGGACCTGTCGGTTTTGCCGCTGGTACCCTCGGCCGCGCCGAGGAGGCCCTACCGCCGCATGAGCACGACCACCGACAGCATCAGTATCCAGGCAGCCAAGGAACACCCACTTCCGGAGTACTCCCCGGGCACCGTCCTGGGTGGGAAGTACGAAGTCGAGGAGCGCCTCGGAGAAGGACTCCTCGGAGCCGTCTACAAGGTCAAGGCCCGAGAGGGCGGCAAGGTCTTCGCGTGCAAGGTGCTCCGCAAGAGCCTGCTCGCCGAAGGCGTAGACCTCGAGGGCTTCAAGCATCACCTGCAAGCGACCAAGGGCCTCAACCACCCCGGCGTCGTCGCCGTTCATGACGCGGGCGAGCACGAGGGGATGCTGTTCTTCACGATGGACTACGTGCCGGGCAAGACGGTCCGCGAGCTCATCGACGAGTACAAGGCGCGCGGGGAGGACGTCCCCGACCACGAGATGCAGAAGATCCTCGAGGGAGTGCTCGAGGTCCTCGCCCACGCCCACAGGGTGACGCTACACCGCGACCTGAAGCCCGAGAACATCCACCTGGTGGGCTCTGGCGACTCGCTCAAGGTGAAGGTCAGCGACTTCTCCATCGCACAGCTCATCAGCCCCACGGTCTTCGGCGACGCCACCCTGAACCGCCAGGGCGCGTTCTACATGGCCCCGGAGATGAGCGAGTTCCGCGACAAGGCCGAGCCCAACTCGGACCTGTATGGGGTCGCGGCGATCTTCTACGAGCTGCTCATCGGCTACCCCCCGTTCGGGAGCTTCGAGTTGCCGTCGGCCATCCGGCCGGACATCAACTCGCGGGTCGACGACATCATCGAGATCGCCATGGCGCCGAATCCTCAGGATCGGTTCCAGTCGGCGAACGACATGCTCGCGGCTGTGTCCCAGGCCTTCTCCGACCTGCACGGAGGCGGCGGTCCCAGCAGCACGAGGACGCTCATCCTCTTGGCCGTATTGGCGGTGGTGATGGGGCTTGCCTCGGTCTACTTCCGTAGCCAGAAGGAGACCCCCGAAGAGATCCTCGCCACGAAGATCGCGCATCGCGACCAGGTGCGCGCCCAGGTGAAACAAGCAAACGGCGCGCTCGAAAAGGCGCCGTCGTCGGACGCGAAGTACGACGGCATGACCTGGGTTGCGGGTGGCAGCTACGTAGCCGGCGCCTGGACGGGCCTCGAGGACAAGGGCCTGACTGGCGAGCGTCGCGAGACGATCACCGAGGTGAAGGGCTTCTGGATCGACACCAAGGAGGCTCACTTCGAGAAGGCCGAGGCCGCCGAGGGGGACACCCCGGAGCAGGTCGCCGAGAAGGAAGCCCGGAACCAGTACGCGCTGGAGCCGATTCGGGACATCACCTGGACCGAAGCGAACGCCGAGTGCGAGAACGGGGGCAAGCGCCTGTGCACCGAAGACGAGTGGGAGAAGGCCTGCAAGGGCCCTGAGAACTTCGACTACACGTTCGGCGACGACTTCAACGACCAGAAGTGCCCGCCCTCGGGCTACTTCCCTCCCCCGTACAGGGTGAACCAGTTCCCGCTGTGCGAGAGCGGTTACGGCGTGTGGGGGCTCGGCGGAGGGCTGCTCGAGTGGACAGCCACGGCCAAGGGAACCGGCAAGCTCATCAAGGGTGGCGCCGTCGGCAACGAAGAGAAGGGCACCCGCTGCGCGGGCCGCGCGGACCGTGCCGCCAACTTCACTCAGGCGCACATCGGCTTCCGCTGCTGCGCC
>JAGSHC010000019.1 GCA_023954745.1 Deltaproteobacteria bacterium
CCGGCGACGACGACGACTCCGCCGGCGATGACGACGACTCCGCCGGTGACGACGACGATTCGGCGAACTAGGGCCCTCCATCCCACCCAGAGCGTGCGCTAGAGGGGGGCTTCAGGCTCAAGTACCCCCCCGAGCGCACGTTCGACGCCCTCCATCCCGCCCAGAGCGTGCGCTAGAGGGGGGCTTCAGGCTCAAGTACCCCCCGAACGCACGTTCGACGCCCCAAACCGCCCGAATGCAGAGCATTCGGACTACGAGCTCCAAGAGCTCGCCGAGCATTCCGCGAACCAGGGCCTAGCTCAGGCGCGCCTCGAGCTCCGCGAAGAAGACCGCCAGGTGACGGCCGTCCACGAGGGCGTGGTGGGCCGTGGCGGCCACCGAGAGCCGACCGTCGACGACGCGTCCCCACAGGATGCGGGGGATGCAGTCGTCGGGATCCCCCGGCATGGCGTGGCTGACGCCGGTGACCTCGATCCAGGGCAGGCAGCTCATGTAGAGCAGGTCGTCCCGGTGCTGCTCGGCCAGGTCCAGACCCTCGTGCCCCGCAGCTCCGCGCAGCCTCGCCGGCACGCCCGCCGTGAACCGAGCACGGTCCCCGTCGCGGCCGAAGAAGCAGAACTGAAAGGTGCCGTCATCCCGGGCGGCGGTGCAGGTGCAGTCCACCGCCGGGTGCTCGACGACGACGTCCCGCCCGTCCTCCACCCGAATGCGCTGGCGGAGCTGTGGAACCGCGTTGGCCGCCTCGAGCACCGCCCACAGCAGGTTGGGAAAGAGGCCGCCCTCGGACTTGAGGCGCCCGGCGTCCACGCGCACGGGGCTCACCAGTGTGAACATCGGCGAGGCGAACGCGCGGAAGTGACGGTAGAGGGCGGCCCGAGGGCCGACGGTGGGGTCGATGCGACGCATGCCGCAGGCTCGCACAGCGGACGAGCTCGGGCATTCCCATCGGACGCCTCGCGATCAGGTCAGAGGCCCGGCGGCTGCTCTACGCTCGCTCCATGCGAACCCTGCTTCTGCTCCTCGCCCTCCTCCTCTGCGCCTGCCCGCCGTCCCGAGGGGACGACGATGACTCGGCCTGCGTCACCGCCCTGCAGGTCTGCGCCACCTACTCCGGGAGCCCCGAAGACGGCTCGGCCACGATCCGCACCGGCCCCGAGGACGAGCTCCCGGTGCAATCCCCCCTGGACGACGCCGGCTGCGCAACCTTCCAGGTGGATGCGGGAACCTGGGAGTGGCGGGCCGAGGACAGCTCGATGACGTGTATCTCGGTGTACGAGGCGGTCGAGGTCACCGCGTGCGAGACGGCCGAGGTCTCCGTCGAGCTCGTGAACTGGTGCATGGACGGTTAGAGCGGCTTCCCTTCGGGACGGCCCCCGACCCGGCAACTGCGCCGCGACCTTCCTCGCCCGATGTAGGCTCCTGACTCCTTGGAGGAGGAGTCATGGCGAAGGACTGGGGCAAAGATGTGAGGGCGACCCGCCGGCGGGTGCGGAGGCGTGCCGAGCGGTTCCGCAGAGACCGAGTCAAGGGCAGCCCCGCGCGGGAGTTCCTCGCCCGGTTCAAGCTGGTGAAGCCCATCCCCGATGACCCCGAGGTCGAGGGCGGCGCCGACCCCGCCAGCGGCGCGTACCGCTCCCCCGGCTTGGCAAGCGCCAGCGTCTTCTCCGACGGCAAGGAGTCGGCGGCCCTCGTCACCATCGCCGGGATGAACAACGAGTCCTTCGCGCCCGCGACCTCGACCCGGGCCCCGGCAGACCCCTCCGTAATGAAGACCATGACCCCCGCCTGCCTCAATCGGGCGGACCGCGCAGAGCTGGTGGACGAAGCCCTCATCCCCATCGGCGACAGCCGGCTCCCCGACGACATGGGTGGGTACTTCTTCGCCATGTGCGTCACCGGGAGCACCGCCAACGGGCTGCCCAGAGGCGGGCAGGAGCGGTGGGCCGAGAGCGCGCAGTCCGGCATGAAGGGCAAGCTCCTCAACCTGCTCCCCGAGTGGGTGACCGCCGGCGCGACGACCACCGTGCTGAACAGTGACGCCTTCATCCTTCGCTTCGACCTCACCGGTGAGGCGCCGGTGCTGACCAGTCGCATTGGGCGCGGCCCGGACTGGTACGCCGACGACGCGACGCAGCCCGACGACGCGGGCTCGGGGCCCAGCAAGCCTTCCTGGCCAGACAAGTTCGCATTCCGAGACTCAGGCCTGCTCCGCTTCAACTGGCTGCTCGGCCTACGGAACATGAACAACACCGCCTTCCAGCCCGTTCCCACCAGGAAGGACGGCAATCCACCCCGCATGCTGGTGACCTGGGACGCGGGCCAGCCCTGGGAGATCGACACGCAGACGCTCGAGTTTGTGACCCCGGTGGGCCGTCGCGACCAGTGGACAGCCGAGGCCCTCGGGGGCATGCCCTTCCCCATCGTCTTCACGTCGGCCCACCCCATGTGGGACCACGCCACCGACGAGGGCTTCTTCATCAACTACGGCAAGGGCCTGCTCGGGCTCATGGAGGGCCTGCCGGTGGTGCGGGACACCAAGGTGTTCTGGCGCTACCTCGACAGCCACCGCATCCGTCTCATGTACGACCTGAACCTCGACACCCTCGTGGAGATCGAAAAGACCGCGAAGTGGCTTGTGGCGAAGGCGGCCCAAGAGCTGACACCGGATCGATTCGCCGGGGTGCTTCCCCAGAGCTTTCTGCACCTCAAGGTGTGGGACGGGCAGAGCGAGACCCTGAAGACATACAACCTGCAGGAGGAGGGGCTGGACGTCGAGATCGCGGAGTCCGTGCACCAGATCGCTGTGACCCGGAACTTCGTGGTCGTCATGGACACGGGCTTCAAGGTGGGGATCAACACGCTCTACGGCGACAAGGTCCCCGGCGCCCGCTTCCTCGCGCCCCTCATCCGCACCTACACCACGCGCACCGTGCGGCCCTACGCGACCCTGCACGTCATCCCCCGCTCCGAGATGCGCATCCTCGACTCGAAGGTCGACCAGGCCGCCGAGCTGAACCGCGCCGTGGAAGACATGTTCGACGACGTGGTCAAGAACGAGGACGGCAGCTACGACATCGAGGCGTTCCGGGTGGATCTGCCCGTGGCGGCCTGCCACTTCGTCGCGAACTTCGAGGACGAGGGGAACCGACTGGTGCTGCACGTCGGGCACTGCGACGCCACGGACGTGAGCGAGTGGCTTCGCACCGAAGACCGCGGCGTCATCAAGCAGGACCTGGTCCCCCGCGACCTGCTGGGGCTGCCGAGCCTGTCGGGCATGGACATCAACCGCCTGGCCAAATACACCATCGACTGCCGCGCGAAGCGCCTCGTCGAGTCCAAGATCCTCGAGCAGGAGCCGCACACCTGGACCATCGCGCTGTATGCGCACCACACGTCCGGGGCCTGCGTGCAGCCCCCCGACAGGTTCGAGAACCTGTACTGGTGCTCCATGGGGTTCTTCGAGGATCTGGCCTTTGGCCGGCTCTACGGTCTGTACCGCAACTACATCCACCGCACCGTGCCCGTCGAAGGGATCACCGCCATGCTCAAGCGCATGGGCTCCCAACCGGCGACGCTGTTCCGCCTCGACACGGACATCATGGAGGTCGCGGACAGCTGGGTCTTCGCCGAGGGCTGGGTGTGCAGCTCACCGCAGTTCGTGCGTCGAGAGGGGCCCCGCAACGAGGACGGCTGGCGCGTCGACGACCAGGGGAACGCGGTCTCGCCCGAGCAGGACGGCTATCTGGTGGTCATCGCCTACGGGCCGGACCCGGTGGCTGAGCACCTCGCCGACCAGGAGCGGGTGCCCGAGCTGCAGATCTTCGACGCCGCCGACCTGGCCTCTGGGCCCATCTCGCGGTTCTACAGCCCCCAGGCGCGGTTCGGCTACAGCATCCACAGCGCCCACATCGACGCCATCGGTCCCCGGAACGAGGACTACAAGGTCGAGGTGATGAAGGACCTCCTCGAGGGCCGGAAGGGGGAGGTCGCCGACTTCCTGCGGGAGACCGTCGGGCCTCACTTCGACTGAGCGGACCGCCGTCTAGAGCTCCATCTCCAGCGGACGAATGAGGCTCGTCCCCCCGGTGGCCTCGGCGAGGAGCATGTCCTCGCAGCGCCCCAGGTAGAGGCGGGCCGCTCCGTCCTCGGGGTCGGCGTCGAGCACCGCCCGGAAGCCCTCGCGGGCGTCCCGGTACTCGCTCTCGACGAACTGCTGCACTGCCGCCTCGAAGGCGGTCTTCGTGCGGTCGAAGCTCGTCGCCCGCTCCGAACCCTCGTAGACATGATGCAGTTGGACCGTCGCGGTGCGGCCACGCACCTCAGCCTCCCCGAGGGCGCGAGACCGCCATCGCTGCGGGTCCGTGCAGAGCGCCAAGGCGGTGCCGCTCACCAGGACCCCCGCCTCGTAGGGCTTGGTGAGCCCCTCCAGGCGCGACGCCGTGTTCACGACATCAGAGATGACGGTGCTGTCCATGCGCTCGGCCTCCCCGATGGTCCCAAGCATCAGCGAGCCGTGGTGGATGCCGATGCCGATGCGCACCGGCTCCGCGTCCTCCAGCGCCAGCTCGGCGTTCATGTTCGCCACCGCTCCTTGCATGGCGATGGCCGCGGCCATGGCGTCCTGGGGGCCTCGCGGGAACAAGGCCATCACGGCGTCGCCCACGAACTTGTCGATGAAGCCGCCGTGCTGCCGGATGACCGGGCCCACATGGCTCAAGTATCGGTTGATGAAGGCAAAGTTCTCGGCGGGTGACATGCCCTCGGACAGAGCTGTGAACGCGCGAATGTCCGAGAAGAGCACCGTCATGTCGCGTTGCACCGCCTCGCCGAGCTGCACCTCGGCGATGCTCTCGCGGCCGAGATGCGTCAGGAACTGCTGCGGCACGAAGCGGGAGAAGGAGTCCGCGAGCTGGCGGTTGCTCTCGGCCTGGGCCTGCTGCTCTCCGTAGAGCTGCGCGTTTTCGAGCGAGGTCGCCATCTGACCGGACAGCAAGCGGAGAAGCTCCAGCCGACCCGGAGTGAAGACCCCCGCGGTGGCATCGTTCTCGAGGTAGAGAACGCCGACGAGCTCCCCGCGGCGCACCAGGGGCGCGCAGAGGATCCCGCGAGTGCCTCGGGCTCGAATCCACGGGTCCGCGAGCCACTGGCCTGGCTCGGCGACGTCGCTCAGCACCACCGGCTCCTGGGTGCGCTCCACGTAGTGCGCCACGGAGCGGGCCAGGTCCTGGCGGCCATCGATGGGGGTGCCATCGAGGGCAGCGAAGCCAGCCTCGGTCTGCTCGGCCGCGGACACCAGCCGTCCGTCCTTCCTGAGGAGAAGCAAGGCCCGTCGGGCGCCGGTGTTGGCCATCGCGAGACCGAGCAAGGTGCTGAGCAGGTCGTCGAGGACAAGCTTCGAACTGATGGCTTCACTCGCCTTCAGCACGGTCAGCAGGTCCAGCATCTTGTCGCCGGTGGTGGTGCTCGAGACGGTGGCGTCGAGGCCCCGCACGCTGAACTCGCGCACGGCGATCTCGGGGTGCTTGGCCTCGAGCTGCCGCACCCGCAGGGCGGCGCCCCAGCGAGCCCAGCCATCACGAGCCGCCTGGTAGTAGACCCGCGCCACACGGGCACGACCCGCCTCTTCGTGCAGGGCGCCAGCGCGCTCGTTCGAGAGCGCCTCGTCCTGAAGGAACCCCTGATGGTTCGCCTCGGCGATGGCCGCCTCGAAGCCGTTCATGGCCTCGAGTTGCTTGCCGTCCAGCCAGGCGATCTCGGCCTCGGTGTGCAGACGCTTGTGCTTGAAGCCCTGGGGAGCGTTCTCCTCCCAGGTGGCGAGCATCCCGAGGTCCTCGTCCAACTTCGCCCGGACCGCAGCTGCTTCCGCCCCCGACAGGGTGCGGAGATGGAGCGGCGCCGCCAGGGCTCGAGTCCACCGGGTGAGGCTCGTCTGGGGGTTGCCGGCCACCGCCGGATCCCAGGCCGCGCCTCGCTCCGCGTGGTCGTAGGCCTCGGTCGCGCTCCCCACGATGCGGTGCACCATCGCCTTCAAGCTGTGCCACAGGTGTGGCGTGAGCGGATGGGTGAAGCCCTCCACCTCAGCCTGGTAGCCAGCCTCGTCCCAGGCGGCGTCGCCGAACGCGGCGGGGGCGTGGGTGTCTCCCCGCAACGCCTCGATCGCCTGCAGGGTCATCGAGAAGCCATGAGACGACTCGTGAATGCGGTTCCGCACGGCGAAGTCACGGTACTTCCGGCTGTGTTCGGCCACGGTGTCCAGGGGCATGCCCATGAGCCACTCGGCGGCCACCTGCTGGGCGCTCGCGTAGTGCGCGTGCATGGGGTCACCGGACTCGAGCGCCGCATCAAAGCCGGCCTTCAAGGGCTCGAGGACGACCCGGGGGTGGTCCCCCCAGTGGCTGAGCAACCCGACGGCGGTGCTCATCTTCGCCTTGAGCTCGACGTCGGGGTACGCCTCCTTCACCCGCAATCCGGTGGCGTGATACTTCAGCCCGGTCGCGTAGTCCCCGAGAATCGGGCCGGTCACCAGTCCGAAGAGGCTCCAGGCGAAGGAAGAGTCGGCGCTGTTGCCGTGCTGGAACGACAGCTGGGTCATCTTGAGGATGACGATGGTGCCCTGGGCGACCCCCGTGAACATCGCGGCCGCGACGACGTTGTTGAGGATCTTGAGCGCCATGACGACCTTGGGGTCCGTCGCCGGGGGGAGGTCTGCGAAGGATGAGGGGTCCTGGCCGGCCAACATGGCCTGGGTCGCGCCGAGCTCTGCGCCCATGTCCTCCATTCCAGGGTCGGGCTTGAGCTCCACGCCCGCCAGCGCGACGCCGGCGATGGCGAACTGCACGGCCTCCACGAAGAACGAGCGCCGGGCGTAGATCTCCAACTTGAGGTTGTAGATCTGCATGCGCTCGAGGTCGGTGCGGCTGTTGGCGAGGATCTCCTCGGTGACTGCGTCCGCGTCCTCGAGGCGATGCGCCATGTAGAGGCAGATGGCCCGGGAGCGGCTCATCTGCGCGCCGAGGTCGTAGCCATCCGTCCAGCGGACGTCGCCCAGAAGCTCCAAGCCCGCATCGAGGAAGGACAGCGCCGGCTCGTACGCAGCGTTGAGGCGCGCCGCCTCCCCGGCCCGCCCAAACAGATCCGCCAGCCGTCGCCTCTCTCGGGTGCCTGAGACGAGGTGCAGCCCATGCTGGAATTGCTCGGCCACGGCGAACACGTCGGCCTCGTCGGCCCCGCTGTCGAGCAAGCTCCGTCCGATGCTCAGGTGCACCCCGGCACGGTCCTCCTCGGGAATGGAGGTGTAGGCAGCCTGCTGGATGCGGTCGTGGAGGAAGCGGTACTGGGGGTTCACCCGTTCCTCGTGGTCCTCCTCCTCGTGGTCTTCTTCCGTGATGGCGGCGAAGTCGCCGGACGTCGCAGCCATCAGCCGGTAGTCCTGGTCGAGGGGCACGACGAACCCGTCGTCCATGGCGCTCCAGAGGTCGGCGGCCGCGTCCTCCTCGTCACGGTCCGCGACCTGGGCGAGGGTCTCCAGATCGAACGTGTTCCCGATGCACGCAGCGAGGCTCAACAGCTCCCGCGCCGAAGGCGGGAGGCGGTCCAGCTTGCGCGCCATCAGATCGATGACGTTGTCGGTCATCCCGACGGCGCGGATCTCGTCGAGGTCCCAGAACCAGCCGTCCGTGGCCGAGAACTTGAACAAGCCGTCGCGATGGAGGGCTGCCAGGAACTGGCGCACGAAGAAGGGGTTCCCCCCTGTCTTGTCGTGCACCAGGCGCGCCAGAGCTTCGACCGATGCGGGATCTCGCCTGACCGTGGCCGCGATCATCTCCATGAGGTCCCCCAGGCCCAGCCCCTGAAGCACCAGACCGAGCTCGCCCACCATTCCCGCCTCGGCGCGCGCCGCCTTGAGCCGGGATCGCAAGACCTCGAAAGGATGCGCAGCGTCCACTTCGTTGTCCCGGTAGGCGCAGATCACCTGCACGTGCGCCGTGGACGGGTCGCTGAGCAGACCCTCGATGAGCGCCAGAGAGGGCTGATCCGCCCACTGCAGGTCGTCGAGGAACAGGACCAGGGGGTGCTCATCCGCAGCGAGCGCTTCAATGAGCTTGAGGAACGTCCCCTGGAAGCGGTGTCGCTCCGCTTCGGCGGAGAGGGGCGGCGGGACGGGCTGGGGCCCCACCATGTGGCAGAGGTCCGGGAGGACCGCCGTGGCGACGGGCAGCAGAGGGCCCATGGTGCTCAGGATCCGCTGTCGCCATCGCTCCAGCCGATCCTCGGACTCGGACAGCATCGAGGAGATGATTCCTTCGAAGGCGAGAACGATCGCGGAGTACGGCAGGTTGCGGCTGAACTGGTCGAACTTGCCCTCGGCGAAGAGACCGCGCCGCAGCACCACGGGCTCGTGGACCTCCCGGATGAGCGCAGACTTGCCGATCCCCGACCACCCGCCGACGGTCACGAACTCGGAGCCACCCCCGGCGGCGCGCTTGAACGACCGGAGGAGCTGGGTCCGCGGTTCGTCGCGGCCAAAGAGCTGGTGCGGCACGACGAACCGGTCGGAGCGGTCGTGGCTGCCGAGGGCAAAGGAGACGACGTTGTCTTCGGCCAGACCGGCCGCGATGCGGCGCAGGTCATGCCCCAGGCCCGTCGCGGTCTGGTAGCGGTTCCGAGGGTCCTTGCGCAGCAGCCGAGCGACCAGATCCGACAGCACCGGGGGAACGTCCGGGACGAGCGCGCTGACCCGCCGTGGCTTCTTCACCACGTGTTGGTGCACGAGCTCCACCGGGTCCTCGGACGGGAAAGGGCGCTCCCCAGCGAGCATCTCAAAGAGCGTGATCCCGAGGCTGTAGAAGTCGCTGCGGCGATCAATGGGCCGGTTCATCCGCCCGGTCTGCTCGGGCGAGAGATAGGCCAGGGTGCCTTCGAGCCCGGACACGGCGACCCGCTCCTGCTGCTCGGACTCCAGCAGCGACGAGATCCCGAAGTCGATGAGGGTGACGTCCGCTCCCTCCCGCACGAGGATGTTCGAGGGCTTGATGTCCTTGTGCACGATGCGGTTGCCGTGCACTCCGCCGAGAACTCCGGTGATCGCCAGAGCGATCTCCACGGCGCGCAGGACCGGGAGTTCGCCCTGGGCGAGGACGTCCTTCAACGTGATGCCACCGTCATCCTCGAAGACCAGGGTCGTGCGGCCCTCGTGGCGGGTCAGCTCCAGCGGCCGGGGGACGCCGGGCACCCCCGCATCGGCGAGGCGGCCCAACAGCGAGTGCTCCGTTCGGAGCTGCGCGTGGGCCTTGTCCCCCGACGCACGACCGCGTAGAGACTTGAGGACGACCCGGCGGCCGTCGCTGGCCCGGCGCGCGCGGAAGACGACCGAGCGCTTCCCCTCATCGAGGCACTTCTCGATCACATAGCCAGCCATCGACCACTCCCCCTGCCCCGTCGACCGAGTCCCGCCTCAGACGCCGCGGCGATACACGAACCGAATGCCCCCAACGTCGAAGACGTCCCCTGCCTCGAGCATCCGAATCTTCTGCAGCTTGTCCTCACCCAGCCAGATGGGGTTCCAGAACGTGCTCTCGGGAGAGATGTGCCACCGGCCCGCCTCCACCGTAAGCACCCCGGCGATCTTGCCGGGAATCAACCACCGCTTGCCTGGGAGACGCACTTTGCACGCGTCGGTGTGGCCGATGTACAGCGGCGACTTCACGAGCGGGAGCAGGTCCCCGGCGTCGGGGTCGTCCTCGTTGTCATCGGGCCCCAGCTTCTGGAGGTGGGGCTTCGCCTTGATGTTCATCCGCGCGAGGAGCACCTCGAGCTCGTTCTTGTCGGCGACGGTCGTGCGCTCGGCCCCGAGCTCTGCGGGAACGCCCTTGCTGCGATTCAGCTGACCGAGATCGCCCAACTGCTCGAAGGTGTTGAAGCTCTCCACATCGGTGACGCCGATCTCCATGATGCTGTCGGTGGTGTTGATCTCGGAGGAGGGGGACGGAGCGGCGCCGGTCGCTGCGCGCAGACTCTGGGCGCCGCGGTGGCCGAAGTCGTAGCGCAGGGTGTCCGTGCCGAGGACGATGCGCTGGCCGGCCCTCAACACATGGCGCTTCACCTTGCGCCCATCCACGAACGTGCCGTTTGCTCCGCCGAGGTCTTCGACGACATGCCCGTTGCCCTCGGCCCGCACCAGCGCGTGCTGCCTCGAGACGACGGGGTTTCCGTCGAGCTGGATGTGGGCGGCATGGCCGCGTCCGATGATCACGTCCTGCATGTCGAGCAGGTATTCGGCGATCTTCTGGCCATCGCGGATGTGGGTCAGCTGACGCATGGCGCGATGATACAAGGTGCGCATGCTCGAACTCTGTGGAGTGTCGGTCAGCTTCGGGACGCTCGTCGCGCTCCAGCCAACCGACCTCACCCTGGAACCCGGTCAAGTGACCGCCCTCATTGGTCCCAGCGGGTGTGGCAAGTCCACCCTGCTTCGCTGCGTGATGGGGCTCGTGACGCCAAACACCGGGACCGTCGCCCTCGACGGAGCACCCATTGGGGCCGCCGGATGGGCCGCCGCCCGCTTGCGGATGGGGTACGTCATTCAGGAGGGCGGGCTCTTTCCCCACCTCACAGCCCGCGGGAACGTCTCCCTGATGGCCGAGCACCTGGGGTGGGAAGCGGATCGCATCGCGGACCGCATCGACTCCCTGCGCGGCCTCGTGCAGCTCCCCTCCGAGGCCCTGGACCGACACCCCGGCGCCCTGAGCGGCGGCCAGCGCCAGCGCATCGCCCTCATGCGCGCGCTGATGCTCGACCCCGCGCTCCTGCTGCTGGACGAGCCTCTGGGCGCCCTGGACCCGATGATTCGCGCCGACCTCCAGCGGGAGCTCCGGGCGATCTTCACGGACCTCGGTAAGACCGTGCTCGTGGTCACCCACGACCTCACGGAGGCAGCGCGGCTCGGCGACCGCATCGTTCTCCTCCGGGACGGGGACATCGTGCAGACCGGCACGCTGCCCGACCTCCGGGAGCGGCCGGCGACTCCCTTCGTGACCCGCTTCGTGTCCGCTTGGGATGCCCCGTGAAGGCGCTCCTCCTCCTGGTGATGGCCGTCCTCGCCCTCCCGTCCGCGGCCACGGCCGAGCCGGTGCGTGTGGGGAGCAAGAAGTTCACGGAGTCCGTGATTCTGGGGGAGGTAGCGGTGGGCGCCCTGCGGGATGGGGGCTTCGAGGCTGAACACACCCGCGAACTCGGCGGGAGTCGCATCTTGTGGAACGCCCTGCGCTCGGGGGAGATCGACCTGTACCCCGAGTACAGCGGGACCCTCGTCCAGGAGCTCCTGGACGGCGAGCCGGGCGACCTGAGCACGGCCGCAGGACGGCAGCCGATCCTGAAGCGCTTGGGGGTGCGGGAGCTCAGTTCCCTGGGGTTCCAGAACACCTATGCCGTCGGCATGCTCGAGCCCTTGGCCAAGAAGCTGGCCGTGCGCAGCATCGGCGACCTCGCCCGGCACCCCGACCTGCGCCTGGGGTTCAGCAACGAGTTCATGGAGCGCGAGGACGGCTGGCCCAAGGTGCGACGGGTCTACGGCCTCGATGCGCTCGCGGCCCGAGGACTCGACCACGACCTCGCCTACCGAGGGCTCCACGCGGGGAACCTCGCGGCGACTGACCTCTACTCGACCGACGCGGAGATCGCGTTCTACGGCATCCGCGTCCTCACCGACGACGCCGGGGTCTTCCCCGAGTACAGCGCCATGCTGCTCGTCCGCGACGACCTCGACCCGCGCGCCGTCGCCGCGCTGGAGCGACTCGGTGGACGGATTGACCGCTCCCGCATGGTCGCCCTGAACGCACGGGCGAAGCTCGACCGCACCCCCGAGGCGCAGGTGGCGGCGGAGTTCCTGGGCGAGGTCGGGGTCGACGTGGAGACGGGCCAGGCGGAGTCCCGGCTCGGCCTGCTCGTGAGGACCACCCGCGATCACCTCGCCCTGGTCGCCATCTCCTTGCTCGCCGCCATCCTCGTGGCTGTTCCCCTGGGCATCGCGGCGGCTCGGCGGCCCCGGCTCGGCGCGGTCGTCCTGGCGGCGGTGGGAGTGGTGCAGACGATTCCTTCGCTGGCTCTCCTGGTCATGCTGATCCCCGTGCTCGGAATCGGCGCGCCGCCAGCCATCGTGGCGCTGTTCCTCTACTCGCTCCTCCCCATCGTCCGGAACACCCACTCGGGGTTGGTGGGGATTCCAACGCCGCTCATCGAGTCGGCCATCGCCCTGGGCCTCCCGGACTCGGCACGGCTCCGGCGTATCGAGCTCCCGCTGGCGCTCCCCGCCATCCTCGCCGGGGTGAAGACGTCGGCTGTCATCAATGTGGGGACGGCGACGCTCGGAGCGCTCATCGGCGCTGGCGGCTACGGCCAGCCCATTCTCACCGGCATCCGCCTCGACGACGTGAGCCTCATCTTGATGGGCGCCGTGCCAGCCGCGGTCCTGGCCTTGCTGGCGGAGGGGGGCTTCGCCGCCCTGGAGCGCGCGCTGACACCGAAGGGGTTGCGGTAGGAGCCTCATCCGCAGCCTGGAGACTCCCCACGAGGGGACGGGAGTTCCCCCAAGCAAAGAAGGCCCGCGCCGAAGCGCGAGCCCTCTTCGTTCCAGTCTTTGGAAAGCTACTCGGCAACGCGCTCGCGGAGCGTCTTGCCCGGCTTGAACTGCACGTAGCTCTTGGCGGCGATCTGAATCGTCGCGCCAGTCGAAGGGTTGCGGCCCGTGCGGGCGGCGCGGCTCTTCGTGGAGAACGTGCCGAAGCCGGGAATGGTCACCTTGCGGCCGGCGTCGAGCTCGACGGCGATGATGCCGTGGCCGGGCTCGGCAGAGAAGATGTGGTTCACGATCTCGAGGGCCTTGGCCTGGGAGATGTCAGACTTCTTGGCAAGCTTCTGGGCGAACTCCGTCTTGTTCATGTGCGTATCTCTCTTTCAGAGTGAGTTCGGCCTGCCAGCAGTTGACTGACAGGGCCGGGTTGAGTGGCGGTCATCCTGACAAGACCGAATCGGCCCAGCAAGGGGATCACCCAATGATTTGTTGATTTCTTGGGGGATAGTAGGGTCTCGGACCCAAATCGGGCACCCAGGTGCCCGGTTTTCCCTAGGATCCGCCTCCCGACTGGGCTCACGGCGTTTGGATCCACAGAGCCAACCTGGCGCGCCTCCCCAATGGCCGCGGATAGACTCGACCTGTGCTGAAGCCACTTCACCTCGCGCTTCCCCTCGCGTGCGCACGCGCGCTCGCGTGTGTGTCTGAGCCGCAGCCCACCGATCCCACCCCAGAGCCCGCCGACGCCCCGCCCTCGGACCTCCCGTTCGAGGACGTGCGGAGTTCGGCGGGGCTCGACGGCGTGCCGACCCTGTCGGGCGGGGTCGTCGCCGATGACTTCGATGGCGATGGGATCCTCGACGTCCTCATCACCGACTGGCGCGACCCGGTCGTGTACCTCGGCCATGGCGACCTCACCTTCAGCGCCTCCCCCCAGTGGTCCGAGGGGCTGCCGGGGGCCGTCGATGTCTGGGCCGCGAGCTCGGCCGACTTCGACAACGACGGCGACCCGGATCTCTTCCTCGGCACCGGCGAGACGGACCGGGTCCTTCGAAACGACGGCGACGGCTTCGTCGACATCACCGAGGCCTCCGGTCTGCCAGACACTCGCGGCATCACCATGAGCGGGGCCTTCGCGGACTACGACGGCGACGGCTTCCTCGACCTCTACATCACGGGGCACGCCGCCATCATCCCGGGAGAGCCACCCCAGTTCGGGGTCGACACGCTCCTACGAGGCCGAGGGGATGGGACCTTCGAAGACGTGTCGTCCCTCATCCCGCTGGATCTTCGCACCGGGCGCGGCTTCGGAGCCCGCTGGTCCGATCTCGACCACGACGGAGACGCGGACCTCTACGTGGTCAACGAGCAAGGCATGCCCGGGGCTCCACCGAACCGGGCATTCCGCAACGACGGACCCGACGGCACCGGCGGCCACCTCTTCACAGACTGGGCCGAGGAGTGCTCCTGCGGCGTCGGCCTGGCCGGGATGGGCCTGGCCATCGGCGACGTCGACCGGGACGGCTGGCAGGACCTGTACATGTCCAACAGCTTCCTCCCCGACACCACCGGGGAAGGCTCCCGGCTCGGGCAGGGAGAGGTCCTGCTGCGGGCGACGGGGGGCGGGGCGTACGTCGACGCGTCCCTCGCCCTCGGCGCCCAACCGAGCCTCGACGACCCCGAAGAGCGAACGATCAGCTGGGGCCTGGAGTTCCTGGACGTGCAGAACGACGGCTGGCTGGACTGCTTCCTCGTCTACGGACCGCTCAAGACGGCGCCCATGGTCCCGCAGCCCAACGGCCTCGTCCTCGGCGGTCCTGCAGGGTTCTCGTTGAGCCCAAACAGCGGCGCGGACGACTACGCCGACGGACGGGGCGTCGTCATCGCGGACTTCGACGGCGATGGGTGCGAAGACCTCATCGTCGCCAACCGCTTCGAGACCCCAGGAGTCTTTCGGAACCGCTGTCGGGACGGCGGTTCCTGGATCGAGTTCGAGCTCGAAGGCACGCAGTCCAACCGCGACGCCATCGGCGCCGTCATCACCATCACGAGCGGCGGCGACGGCTGGCGGGCCGAGGTGCCCGGCGCCAACGTCCTCGGAAGCAACCCGCGCCGCGTGCACGTCGGCCTCGGCGATGTGCAGAATGTCGATGTGACCGTCCAGTGGCCTTCGGGCGCCACGAGCACGATCACGGAGGTGCCCGTGAACCAGCGACTGGCGGTGGTGGAGTGAGACTGTTTGGAAAGGTCGCCGGCGTCACCGTGGCGCTGCTTTGTGGACTCTCTGCCGCCGTGCAGCTCAACGACCCCGACTGGCTGCCGTGGTTCGCCTACTACTGCCTTGCCACCGTCGCGGCCCTGGCCGCCCCGTGGACCCGACGCGGATGGATGGCGGCCGCGGCGTTGACGGCGGTCGCGCTGGTGTGGGCCGCTGTGATCGGGAGCGCGGGCCTGGACCCCATCACGTGGGAGGAGCTCACCGGCGACCTCAAGATGAAGACCCTCAATGTCGAACGGCACCGGGAGATCGGCGGCCTCCTCCTGGTGGCGCTCATGCTGGGAGGGCTCGGGGGCGCATCCTGGTGGTCCCAACGCACTCCAGGCGCATCTCCAGCCCAGGGCTGAGCCTCAGCCGCGCTCGCGCTTCGTGAGTCCTGCGAGGAACGCACGCAGCAGCTGGTCGCCGCAGGGGCGGTAGTGCCGGTGGTCCGGGGGGCGCATCAACCCACCGAGCTCGGCCTTGCTGAGCGTGCGGCCCCCGAGGGCGACGACGTCGAGGATGTCCGTGTTCCGCATGGAAAGCGCGATGCGCAGCTTCTTGAGGATGACGTTGTTGTTGAACTGCACCTTCGGCGGCGGCGTGGCGCCCTCGGGCGGCGGTCCACGCCGAGCGACGATGAAGCCGTCGAGCAGAGCCTCGAACGAGGCGTTGTCCAGGGGAATCGCCTCGGGGTCGTCGTCGCGCAGCATCTGGGCGCGGACCTCGTCGACGTTGCTCTTGACCCCTTGGCTCTCCATGAACTTCACGAGGCTGAGGTCATCGAGATCCAGGGCGTAACGGAGGCGGCGCAGAATGTCGTTGTTGGTCACGTCGGGCAGACTGCCCCAATGCGCCCCTTCACGCCTCGCTTTGTCCTCCTGCTCCTTTGGGTCTCCCTCCTCGGCTGCCCGTCCGGGGACCCGGACCCCGACCCCGACCCCATCCCGACGGTCGACCCCTGGGCGGATGGCTGCAGCGCCGAGGAGCCCGAGTTCCGGATGATCGACGTGGGGGAGGTCTCTCTGCACGTCGCGTGTCAGGGCACTGGACCCACCATCGTCATGCTGCACGGCTTTCCGGAGTTCTGGATGGGTTGGAACCAGGTGATGGACCTGCTCTCCGACCGCTACCGGGTCATCGCGCCCGATCAGCGCGGCTACAACACCAGCGACAAGCCATTCCTGCTCGAGGAGTACGAACTCGACCGTCTCGTGGGCGACCTGGGCGGACTCATCGATGTCGTCGGAGGGCCTGTCACGGTCGTGGGCCACGACTGGGGTGGCGCTGTGGCCTGGGCCGCGGGGGCTGACCTTCCGTCGGTGGACCGGCTCGTCATCATGAACGCGCCCCACATGAACGTCTTTGCCGACCTCCTCGCCAACGACGAAGAGCAGCAGGATGCGTTCAGCTACCTCAACCTCTTCGTAGCGGAAGGGACCGAGGACCTCATGGTGGCCAACGACTTCGCCTTGCTCGTGCAGAGCTTCGATGGCGTCCTCACCGAAGACGAGCTCGTGCACTACAAGACGGCCTGGGGACAGAAGCGCGCCGTCGAGGGCGGCCTCAACTGGTACCGGGCCAACTTCACGGACGGTCTGCCCAACGTGGACCGGGACCTCAACGTCGACATCCCCACCCTGGTGATGTGGGGGATGGACGACACCGCGCTGCTCCCGAAGAACATGGATGGGCTCGACGCCTACGTGTCGGACCTCACCCTCGAGGAGGTGGAGGGAGCCACGCACTGGATCGCGCACGAGGTGCCCGGCCGGGTCGCGGACTCCATCGCCGCCTTCATCCCCTGAGTCAGGCCCCGAGCAGGGTCGCCAACACGTCCACCCCCCTCGCCACCACGTGCGGGGGAGCGCTGGTGAAGCACACGCGAACATGAGTCCCGTACGCCGTGCCGCACGACGTGCCGGGCGCGAGCACGAGGTTGTGATCCATGCAGCGATGCATGAAGCCCTCGAGCCCGCTGGCGTCGAGGTGATCGGCCACATCGAGGAAGAGGAAGGTGCCGCCTTCGGGGCGCGGGACTCCGAGTCGGTCCGCCGCCGCGTCGCCGGCGGCCTGGTAGTGCGTTCTCGACGCCGCGAGCCAGTCCTCCCCATGCTCCAGCGCGGCCAGGGCTGCCACCTGGGAGGCAGTGGGCGCCGAGTAGAACGTGTGGGTGGAGGTGCGACGCACCCTCTTCATGTGGTCGCCCTCGGACGGACCGAGCATGTAGCCGCAGCGGTTCCCGGCCATGGCCCAGGCCTTGCTGAAGCTGTGCACCTCGAACGTGCGCTCCGGGGCGAGGTCATGGACCGCGATGTGCTCACCTCGGTAGGCGTGGTGGGCGTAGACAGCGTCGGACCAGATCCACAGATCGTGTCGCCGCGCGACGGCGACCAGGGCATCGAGGGATTCCCGGGACAGCACGCGCCCGGTGGGGTTGTGCGGCGTGTTGACGTACACGGCCACGGTGCGGTCGGTGACCGCTGCCTCCAGAGCCGCGCCGAGAGCCTCCCCCGCGAGTTCCACCATCACATCCACCTCGACGGGCACGCCCCGGGAGGCGGTGACGATGCCGCGAATGAGGGGCCAGAAGGGCGCGCAGACGAGCACCTCGTCCCCGGGGTCGAGGAAGGTGTTGGCGATGGCGTCCAGGGCACCTGTGGCTCCGGTCGTGATGAGCAGCTGTTCGCGCCCGACTCCATGGGCTGAGGCGAGAGCCTCGAGCAGCGCCGGGTCTCCGTGCGGCCTCGCGTACCTGTTCAGCCCCGGGTGCGCGTCGGTGACGAGGTCCTGCATGTGCGCCCCCGGTGGAGGCGTCAGCCAGGAGTCCCCGACGTGCAGCGGGTAGATCTCCCCCGTCAGCGACGCGACCCGCGAGGCGAGCTTGGTGAAGAGGCTGCCTTGCATGGCGTCGAGGGCGGAGGACGAGCGGGGATGTCGCGGCACGGGCGGATTCTGGCACGGGAACGAGGGACGACGGGGGGCCCAGAAGCCGTTTACGATTCAGACGTGCGCACCTCCCTCTGCCTGCTGCTCGCCCTCCTCCTCCCCTCTGCGGCCACCGCCGCGACCACCGTGGTCGACACCTACAAGGAGCTCGCCTGGCTCGAGCGGCAGAAGACCGTGGACGGCACCATCGTGGTCAAGGTCCCAGGGCTGACCTCCCTCGCCCTGCCGAAGCTTCAGTCGGTCAGCGAGCGCATCGAGATCGCCATCCCGGACCTCATCTTCGTCGACCTGCCCGCCCTGCGGGAGGTGGGCACCGACCTGAACATCGGCTGCGCCCTGACCCCGAAGAACGAGTGGGAGGACAAGGGCCCCCTCCAGCCCCTGGGCCCCATGCAGAGCACCGGTCCCTCCTTCGCCGACGGTCCTCCCACGAACACGAAGTCGAAGAGCCGGGAGGCGGCCGCGAAGGGGCCGGGCCGCCTGGTCCTGCCCCAGCTGCGCACCGTTGGGGGAGGCCTCGCCATCTGCTCGCCCGGGGTGCTCGGCGTCGAGGCCCCGAAGCTGGCGTCCATCGGCACCGACCTGCAGTTCTTCGCGGGGAGGTCCTGGGCCGCCATCGATCTGCCCTCGCTGAAGACCGTGAACTCCACGGTCTTCGTGTGGCTGGACGGGGCGCAGCTCTCGGTGACGGCGGAGCGGCTGAGCTCCGTGGGAGCGTCGATGCAGTCTGGGGGGCGCGGAAGGCTCTCGCTGAGCCTGCCTGCACTGAGGACCGCAGCGGGCTTCGCGATCACCGGAACGCGCCAGATGATGTCTGGAGTTCAGGCAGCGCGGCCCTCGTTGGAGTTGACGGGCCTGGAGATCAGCAGCCTCGAGCGCGCGTCGTCGAGACTCGAGTTCAGCAGCGTCGGCGGACTCGCCGAGCTGGTCCTCGGCGAGCTGACCCGCTGCGACTCGGTGCGCATCGTCGACCTGCCCGAGTTGACCTCGCTGGGCCTTCCCGTCCTTCCCGAGGTCGCCCGCTCGGCCGTGCTCGGGGACCTGCCCGCTCTCAGCAGTCTCGACCTCTCCTCCCTGCGACGGGTGGGGGAGCGACTGCAGCTCGGGGGGCTGGGACTGTCCACGCTCGAACTGCACCTGGAGGAGGCTGGGTCCCTCGTCCTCGCAGGCCAGCCCTCGCGTGTCATCCGCGCGGACAAGCTCGTTCGGTTGGAGGCGATGATGCTGGAGGGGCTCGGCCTGGCCGAGCTGGTGTCGTTCGCCTCGCTGGAGTCCGTCGCCGGGCCCATGCAGCTCAAGGACAGCGTCGGCCTGGTCGTGGGCGGTGACCTGCCGGTCGTCGGAGCCGACGACGCGACCCTGAGGGTGTTCACCGCGCCGAAGCTCACCAGGGTCGGTGACAGCCCCGAGCACGGACTCTTCATGCGCCGCCTACCCTTCACGGTGGTGAAGCTCTCGGCTCTCCGCGAGGTGCGAGGTGCACTCTCCCTCACCGAGATGCCGGGGCTGACCCACCTGGAGCTGCCCCGCCTTCAGCGCGTGGACGGCCCCTTCACCGTGGGGGGGAGCTCGCGGTTGGTGGCGCTGCAGTTTCCGGCCCTCGAGCAGGCTGCGGTCCTCGAGCTCATCTCGCTGACGGCGCTCAAACGCGTCGTGGCGCGAGGCCTCGATGCGCAAGTGCGCCAATCCACCGGCACCATCGTGGCGTCCCTCGAAGTCGGCAACCGATGAGTCGGCTGGTCTGTGCGCTGCTCGTGACCCTGACTCTCTCGGGATGTCCCAGCGAGCTCACTCCGCCCGAACCCGATCCCGACCCCACGCCGGCCCCCCGAGCCTGCAATGGCGACGCCGCGCTCTGCGGTCTCCCGGTCGACGAGGTGGCGTTCCTCCGCACCCACAACTCCCACGCTAGCGAGGAGCGGGGGTACAGCCAGCTGAGCTGGAATCACTACAACGCCATGCCGACCCAACTCACGGACGGAGTGCGCGCCGTGAACATGGACGTCTACCTCTACGAGGGACAGATGGTGGTGTGTCATGGCTACTGCACCCTGGGATTGCAGCGACTCGACCTCATCCTCGCCGAGCTCACGGACTTCCTCGCGGCGAACCCCGACGAGGTGGTGCTGCTCTCGCTACAGAACGAGGCGCCGTGGGCCGACACGCTGGCGTCCCTTGAGGCCGCGGGCGTCGGGGCCCTGGGGTACTCCCACACGCCAGGTGCCCCCTGGCCGACGCTGGAGGAGATGCTCGACGGCGGAACTCCGCTGCTGATCTCCGCGGGCGGCACCCCCGCCGGAGCTCCAGACTGGCTGCATCGAGACGGCGACCTCTCCTGGGGCGATCACTGGGGCGCCGAGACCCCCGACGACCTCGACTGCGAGGCCGAGAACGCTCCCTTCGACGGCGGGCTCTACTTCTTCAACAACGTGCTCACCGCACCCATCGCCAGTCCCGACCTCGCCAATCAGGTCAACCACGACCCCGACCTGTCCGAGCGACTGCAGGCGTGCGGTGCGGAGAACGGCCAGATCCCAAACATCATCAGCGTCGACTTCTACAGCCTTGGGGACACGCTGGAGGCGGTGCGGCGGCTGAACCTGGGCGGGATCGAGTAGGCGAGGCCCCACCGAGGCGTTAGGTTCGGGCCATGACCGACTCCTCCCCCGTCCACGTGCCCACGGCAGCCGCGCCCGGCGAGACCCCGTTCTCTCGCATGGCCTGGGGCTTCCTGGGCTACCTGCTGTTCGTGATCCTGTTCGGCGCGTGGGTGCGAATCACCGGGTCCGGCGCCGGGTGTGGGGACCACTGGCCCCTGTGCGACGGACAGGTGATTCCGCGCGAGCCCTCGCTGGAACGCATGATCGAGTACACGCACCGCGTGACCTCGGGCCTCTGCGGCATCTTCGCCATCGGCTTCATGGCCGTCGCGGCGCGGAGCTACGGCTTTGGGCATCGCGTCTCTCGCGCAGCCCTCGCCACCTTGCTCTTCGTCATCGTCGAGGGCGCCATCGGGGCGATGCTGGTCAAGCTCGAGCTCGTGGCCGGCGACACGTCGTCCGCACGAGGCCTCGTGGTCGGCCTGCACCTCGGGAACACGCTGCTCCTGACGGGCTCAGCGGCGCTCATGGCCTGGCTGGCCGGCAAGGGACGGGGGTTCGTGCGGGGCCACGCACCCCTCGCGGAGGGCTGGTTCGTCGCGGTGCTCGGCGGACTGGCCATCACGGCCATGACGGGCGCGGTCACCGCGCTGGGCGACACCTTGTTCCCCGTCGGGTCGGAGGAGGCGCGCAGCGCCGCCGGCAACATCCTCGTGCAGCTCCGCATCGTGCACCCGCTCGTCGCGATGGGGGTCGCTGGTCTCCTCGTGTGGTTCGGCTCCCGCCTGGTGAAGGCGGGAGTGCAGGGCGAAGCGAGGAAGTGGACGGGACGCATCGGCCTTCTGGTGGTCGTTCAAGTGATCTTCGGGTTCATCAACATCGGCCTCGCGGCCCCAGGTTGGGCGCAGCTCGTGCACCTGCTCATCGCCCAAGGTCTGTGGGTGTGCGCAGTCATCGCGACCCTCGCGGCGCGCGACGCCACCTGAAGATGCCAGGGCCCGACAGCGGCTGAGGCGACGTTCCCACCCCGGCGCACGCCACCGTTATCCTCCGTTGTCCGCACGGCGCGGCGACTGGAGGAGCGATGAAGCGACGGGACTTTCTCGGCAAGGTGATCGTGGGCGCGACGACCGCGACGCTGGCGGGCGTGGCAACGGCGTGTGGCGACGGGGCGTCCCAAGGCGACGCTGTGAGCGCGCCGGTGGTGGCGAAGAAGAAGGTCACGTGGCGGCTCGCGTCGTCCTTCCCGCGCAGCCTCGACACCATCTTTGGTGGCGCGGAGGTCCTCGCGGAGCGCGTCACTGCCATGAGCGGCGGCGCCTTCACCATCAAGACCCACCCCGCAGGCGAGCTGGTCCCCGGCCTCGAGGTGATGGACGCCGTCCAGGGCGGCGCGGTCCAGGTGGGGCACACCGCGAGCTACTACTACACCGGCAAGAGCAAGGCCCTCGCCTTCGACTGCACCGTGCCCTTCGGCCTCACCGCGCGGCAGCAGAGCGCGTGGCTGCTCGAAGGCGGCGGTCTCGAGCTCATGCGCGAAGTGTTCGCGCCCTTCGGGATCCTCAACTTCCCGGCGGGCAACACCGGCGTGCAGATGGGGGGCTGGTTCAAGAAGAAGATCGAGTCCCTGGCGGACCTCGAGGGTCTCAAGATGCGCATCCCCGGGTTCGGCGGGAAGGTCATGGACCGGCTCGGAGCCACGGTGCAGGTGCTCGCCGGGGGAGACATCTTCCCGGCGCTGGAGCGCGGCGCCATCGACGCCACCGAGTGGGTCGGCCCCTACGACGACTTGTCGCTGGGCTTCTACAAGGTCGCCAAGGTCTACCACTACCCTGGGTGGTGGGAGCCGGGGCCGTCCCTGAGCTACTACGTGAACAAGTCTGCGTGGGACAAGCTGCCCAAGGAGTTCCAGGAGATCTTCACCGCGGCTGCGGCCGAGTCAGCCGTGGCGATGCAGACCCGCTACGACGCGCGCAACCCCACGGCCCTCGAGGAGATCAAGAAGCACGGGGTCGAGCTGGCTCCCTTCTCCGCCGACGTCATGGCCGCCGCCCGCCGCGAGTCTGAAGCTCTGCTCGAGGAGTTCGCCGCCGAAGACGCCACCTTCAAGAAGGTATACGACGCCTGGAAACCCTTCCGGGACCGCCAGTTCGACTGGTTCTCGGTGGCGGAGTTGGCCTACGCCCAGGCGGTGTCCGGGTAGGGGGAGCGGGTCTCCTGACCGGCCCAGTCCGCTCGAGGAGAAGCCGCTACCGCTCGTTCGGGGTGAGCATCAGGAAGAGGCGGGACGAGTAGAACGTGTCGCGTCGCGGCCAGCCGAACTCGCGGAGCGCGTGCAGTCCGGCTTCCCAAGGTTCGCCATCGAGGAGCACCTCTTCGCCATACACCTTGGCGCCCTTGCGTCCCGTGAACATGCGCACGGTGTGCACATCACGCTCCGCAGGCTCCTCGACGAAGGCCAGGCGCAGCGCGTTGACGAGGGGCCCGATGTCGACGGGGTCCCCGCCCGTGAAGAAGTGGGCCCCCAGGCACGCCTTGTACGAGCCGGTGTGGTGCGGCCACAGCTCCCACGCCACCTGGTCTCGGCCGAGCTCGGGGGTGATCAGCGTGGCCATGATCACGTGCAGGCTGCTCTGCACGAAGTTGCGCAGGCTGTGGTGGATCGCGTCCTTCCAGGTCTCTCCCACCGCCGCGTTGGACTCGATGGCCACATCGGCCACCAGGCGGGGGTGGCTGAAGCGGTAGTCCACCTGCCCGCACAAGGGCGGCTGCTCGAACTTGGGGAAGACCCTGACGTCGCCCTCCAGGTCCCCACAGGTGAAGCCCTGTCCCGGGACCTCGGCCACCGCGAGGTCGTGCGCGGCAAAGAAGCGGGCGAGGAACGCCCGGGGCTCGGGCACGCCTCCGTCCCCCTCGCCCAGAGGCGGAAGCGCCGTGGCGAGAGACAGTTGCGGCACCGGCACGTCGGTAAAGCCGGCGGCGCGCCCGGCCTTCTCCTCGGCGGTGAGGTAGTTGGAGATGACGGTGAGCTCGGCGCTGCGGGCGGCGATGACCTTGGCCTCGTCGCGGGTCATGGTCTTCGCCCGCTCCACCGCGGCCGCGTAGATGGGGTCCTCCGAGGCGAGCAGGGTCGCGGCCGGCGCGTCGTCGACGGTGTACGCGTCAGCGAAGGTCACGTCGTCGAGCGCCGCGCGACCAAACGCGACGGGGAGCCACAGGAGCAGGCGCGACGCGAGCCAGGGCTCGACGCCGAGACGCGCCAGCTTGTCGCGCAGCGCCTCCTCCGGCTCCTTGGGGCTGGAGAGGAAGGTCGCGATTCCTACTTCGATGGCGTCGGTCCACATGGCGGCGGAGTCTAACGACTTCTCGACAGAAGTCGTTCAGTCCTTCACGAGGAGGGCGGTGACGATCTCCGGGAACGCGACGATGAGGCCCAGGCCCACCAGCTGGATGACGATGAATGGAATCACGCCGCGGTAGATGGCGGAGGTGGGGACCTCGGCTGGGGTGACCCCGCGCAGGTAGAACAGCGCGAACCCGAAGGGCGGCGTGAGGAAGCTCGTCTGCAGGTTCACGCCGAGCATCACTCCGAACCACACGAGGTCGATGCCGAGGATGCGGGCCGCAGGCACCAGGAGCGGCAGGATGATGAAGGCGATCTCGAAGAAGTCGATGAAGAAGCCGAGGACGAACACGACGAGGTTCGCCACCAGGAGGAAGCCCACCTGCTCGCCCGGCAACGAGGTCAGCAGTCCTTCGATCCAGCCGTCCCCCTCCAGACCGCGGAACACCAGGGTGAACGCCGTGCTGCCGATGAGCAGGAACACCACCATGGAGGTGAGCTTCGTGGTGTGCAGAGCCGTCTCCTGGATGGCCTTCACCGTGAGGCGTCCGTTGGCTGCGGCCAGGGTCATTGCGCCCACCGCCCCCAAGGCGCCGGCTTCGGTGGGCGTGGCGACGCCGGCGAAGATGGAGCCCAGGACGACGAGGATGAGCAGCAGCGGTGGGACCAACACGAAGGCGACGCGTCGCAGCAAGGCCCCACCGCTGATGTCCCGTTCGGTGGCGGGCAGGGCGGGGGCCTGCTCAGGCTTCACGATGGCCACGCCCACGACGTAGAGCGCGTACATCCCAGCGAGCATCAAGCCCGGCAGCAGAGAGCCTACGAACAGGTCCCCCACGGAGATGCCCATCTGGTCGGCGAGCACCACGAGCACGACGCTGGGCGGAATGATCTGGCCCAGGGTGCCCGACGCGGCGATGACGCCGGTGGCGAGGGTCTGGGAGTAGCCGTACTTGAGCATCACCGGCAGGGAGATCATCCCCATGGCGACCACGCTCGCGCCGACGACACCGGTGGCTGCCGCGAGCAGCGCGCCCACGAAGACCACGGCGAGGGCGAGCCCCCCCCGAAGCGGCCCGAAGAGCATCCCAATGGTGTGCAACAGGTCCTCAGCGAGGCGACTGCGCTCCAACATCGTGCCCATGAAGATGAAGAACGGCACCGCGAGCAGCACGTAGTTGCTCATCACCCCAAAGGTCCGCAGGGGGAAGAGGGCCAGGAGTCCCCAGTCGAGGAGCCCCATCTGCACGCCGATGGCGGCGAAGGCCAGGGCGGTGCCGCCGAGGGCGAAGGCCACGGGATAGCCGGTGAAGATGAGGGCGAAGGCCACGAGGAACATGGCGGGCGCGAGCCAGTTGGTGTCACCCATCGTGCGCCTCGGGTGCCCCGGGCCCAGGGGCGCCAAAGAGGAGGGTCGCCTTGCGGATCACCATGGACACGCCCTGGAGGCCGAGCAGCAAGAAGGCAACGGGGACCACGGTCTTGAGGGGGTAGCGGGGCAAGCCACCGGGGTCCGGCGAGCCTTCGAGCCCCGCCCAGGAGTTCGCGACCCAGTCCCAGCTCTCCACGACGCCAAACACACAGAAGGGCAAGAGGAACACCAGGGTCCCCACGAGGTCGATCCATGCCTTGCCGCGGGGGCCCAGGCGGCCGTACAGCACGTCGACCCGGACGTGAGAGTCGTCCCGGAGGGTGGCGCCGGCTCCGAGCAGGAAGAGCAGCGAGAACAGGTACCACTGCGCTTCGATGAAGGAGTTGCTCGACAGGTCCACGCCGACGAAGCGCCCCAGGTAGCGGGCGACAGCGTTCCATGCGCCGATGAGCACCATGAGGACACAGAGCCACGAGACGGCCCGGCCCACGGCGCTGTTGAGCGCGTCGATGGCGTCGGCCAGTTTGGTCAGTCCACGCATGGACCGCGTGGATAGCAAAGCGCGGTGTCCCCCACAAAGCGCGGTGTCCCCCCACAAAGCGCGGTGTCCCCCGCAAAGCGCAGACCGCCCCCTGGCCAAACGGCCTCCGCTGAAATGGGGCAGCCCGTCGTTCAGCGCCTGCCTCAATTGCTGGAGAACCCGTTTAGGATTCACGGATGCGCTCCTTCCTGCTCTCCCTCGTCCTCCCGCTGCTCCTCGTGGCGACCCCTGCCCAAGCGCGCCAGAACACCAACGTGTCGGGTGGGCCCTTCGAGGCGGTGGGGGCAGCCCTCGTCAAGTCCTGGGACTGCAAGGAGACTCTCCTCGATGCGCGAGGCCGCAACGACCTCGGATTCGCGGCCTGCCTGCGGGGACTGGCCATGGACACGGTGAGTGGTCGCTCGACAGTGGTGCTCGAGTTCGTGTTGGACAGCAAGGACCCGCTGGGAGACCTGAGCGAACTCATGCTGAAGCTGCGCCTCGACTCCGGCCGGACCGAGCGCACACTGGAGGCCTTCACGGTCGCGGCGACCCACCTGGGCGACGCGCCCTCGTCGCCTCCCGAGCTGTTCCTTCCCGCGTGGCTGGAGCCGACGGCGGCGCTGGTGGCGAGCGAGCCCGAGGACGAGCGGCAGCACGTGACCATTGCCTGGAACTTCCAGACCTGGGACCCATCCATCGACCTGCAGTTCTTTCAGCTCAAGGTGGTGGGCGGCGGCATCGGAGGGAAGGCGCGCTGGGCGATTCCGGACGGGTTGGGGCACGACGGAGGGTGGGACGCGCGCGCCGAGTTCGTGTGGGACGACGACTGGGCCGACGTGGCCTGCGACGTGTGGCGCGTGCGCAAGTCGGACGCGGGCAAGGCGTCGGACGCGCTGACGGATGGGGCCCACGACCTGCCTCTGCAGATGCGTTTCGACGTGTTCTCGGACGACGAGGACGGCGAGCTCGAGGTGCACTTTCCCGATCACAAGTTCACGGTGACCATCGCCGGGGGGAAGCTGAAGGTGCGGGGCCTCGAGGACTTCACCCACCCGCTCGGGGACCAGTGGCGTACCGGGGACGTGCCCAACCTCGTGGAGCTGGTCTACGACGGCACCTTCGTGACGGTGCGGATCAACGACGACACCTTCGGGCCCATGGCGGGCAAGCAGCGGGAGGGGAAGAGGTTCCGGTGGGAGCTCGGCTTCGAGGACGGCAAGAACGAGATTCGCAATCTGCAGGTGGCGCCCTGCACCTTGGAGGCTCCCGAGGACTGGGTGGCTCCCGAGCCGAAGAAGAAGGAGGAGCGCAGCGCCGTGGCGGCCGCTCCGTCGGGCTCGGTCCCCACCGGTGGGGGTGCGCGCACTCCGAGGGGCAAGCAGGGCAAGGTCGTGTGGGCGGTGCTCACCCGGAACGACGTGCCCGTGAACGACGTGCGCAAGAAGCGCAAGAAGTCTGCGCTGGAGGTCATGACGACGGCGGCGTCCATCGGGCAAGGACTGATGGCCACGGGGCAGGGGCTCAGCCAGTTCGGCCAGGACGTGGACACCAACCTCAAGGCGGCGAAGTCGGGGGACTACGAGTCGATGAAGAGCAGCGACACCCGCGTGGACGTGGGCCCGTGCGGCTCGTCGGTGACCCGGTCCGAGGCGTCGGTGTCCAACCTCGAGTCGGGAAGCCCGACGGTGAACATGCAGGGCGAGCGCACCAACTACAGCAACCCGGGCTGTGCGAACGGCGTGCCCCTCGCCAACAGCCTGCCGGCCCAGCCCATGAGCTCCGCGAAGGTCTGCACGCTCACGGTCCTGGCCGAAGACAGCGGGACGGTGGCCATCGGTGGCGAGGTGCTCGGGACGATGGCTGCTGGAGACCGGTGGGTGGCGCAGATCGCGCCGGGAACGCATGCAGTGGAAGTCGACGGGCGCGGTGTGGGCATGCTGACGGCCGACAAGGGCGCGGCGGTGACGCTCTCTCTGGGGGACGGGGCGAGCGCGGACCCAGCGGGGGCCCTTCAGCAGCGCTGAGTCGGCGCCCGCGCTCCAGACGAGCACCGCGAGAAGCAGGAGGGAGGTGACGAGCCGGGGGAGCACGGTCCCTTCCGGTCGCCGTGCGCGCGCAGGGACTCGAGCTGTCTCGCCAACGATCTCGCCAGCCTCATTTATTCAAACACCATTTGAAAAAACGAGGTAGGTTCCAATTCGTACTCGACGATGGACCTTGACGGCCGTACAGCGCCAATCAACAGACCGGGACCCTCCCCATGCTCACCGCCCTCACTGACGACCTCCACACCGCCTGGCACGAGAGCACCTTCCTGGGGCTCAAGTTCGGGATGCGCGTCACCATCCTGCGCTTGCCTGATGGAGGCCTCTGGGTGCACTCCCCCATCCCCCTCTCGGCCGAGCTGCGTGCCGCCGTGGACGCCCTCGGGCCCGTCCGTCACCTCGTGGCGCCGAACCTCCTGCACCACGTGTCGATGCCCGAGTGGGCGGCGGCCTACCCCAACGCGGTCGTGCATGCGCCGGCGGGACTCACGAAGAAGCAGAAGACCCTGACGATTCACCGACCGTTCGACGGGACCGCCGACCCCGCCTGGGGCGATGTGCTGCGGCCCATCCCGCTGCCTGGGATGCCGAGCTTCGATGAGACCTGCTTCGTGCACTCGGCCAGCCGGACCCTCATCTCAGCCGACATCGTCCTGGCGATTCCCCCGGAGTTGAAGCACTGGTGGACGCAGACCTACCTGCGTTTGGCTGGCATTCACGGGCAGACCGTGGGGTGCAGCCTGGTGCACAAGTTCGACGCGAAGGACAAGCCCGCGCTGCGCCGAGGCATCGACGCGGTACTCGACGAAGACTTCGACCGGCTCATCGTCTCCCACAGCGGGGTCGTCCAGGCACCCGATGTGCGCGACCAGCTTCGTGATGCCTGGTCGTGGCTCCCGTGAGCACGGACGAAGAGCGCACTGCGGCGCGATTGGCTCGCAAGGAGCGGCGACACGATCGGCGCCGGCATCAGATCCTGCTCGCCGCGCGCGAGCTGCTGGTGCAGGGAGGGCCTGAGGCGCTGACCATGTCTGCGCTGGGGGACGCGGCCGACATCTCGGCGTCAACGCTCTACTACTACCTTCCGGGCCGACAAGCGGTGCTGGATGCAGTGGCGGGGGACCTGGTCGACGAGGAAACCGTCGGGCTGGTGGCGGCGCTGGAGCGGGCCGAGGGAGGCGTCGACAGCCTCTGCGAAGTGATGCAGGCACGGGTCTCGATGTTCATCGACGACCCCGACCGCTTCGGCGTGCTGTACATGCAGTTGGTGGGGGTGAAACTGTCGCCCGAGGTGCTGAGCGAGCGCATCTACCCTGCGTCGGCGCGGGTGATGGGAGAGCTCGAGCGTCGGCTGGCTGCGGACCAGGCAGCGGGGTTGATTCACTCCGACCTGAAGCCCAGGGAGTTCGCCAACGTCGGCTTCTTCGCGGTACAGGGCATTCTCAGCACCGCGCTGGGCATGCTCGCTTCGGGGGGGAGCCTGTTGTTCGGCGTCCAGACCCTCGCCGACGAGGCCATCGCCACGGTGCGGCGGGCTGCCAGAGTCTGAACGCGCCCTGTCCGAGGAGGCGCTCGCCGCTCACGCGGAGCTCGGCCCACGCACGATGTCCTCCGCGTCGAGAATCTCGCGGAACTTGGCGGGATAGACGGCATGCTTCAGCGCTTCGGCGGCGTCCACCTGCCCAGTGCGCACGAGTCGGAGCAAGTGGGTGTCCAGGCTCTGCATCCCGCTCGCGGGGTCCACGCTCTGGAGCATCGCGTCGATTTGATACGCCTTGTTCTCGCGAATCATGTTGGCGACACCGGTGGTCACGAACAGCAGCTCGATGGCCGCGGTGCGCCCATCCTCGGTGGCGTTCCGCACCAGACGCTGCGACACGACGGCCCGCACGATCACGCTCAGCACTGCGCGCACCTGGTCGCCCTGCCCCTCCGGGAAGGCATCGACGATGCGGTCGACGGCCTTCGCCGCCGAGCCGGTGTGCAGCGTGCCGAACACGAGCACGCCCGTCTCCGCCGCCGACAGAGCGAGCTTCATGGTCTCCAGGTCGCGCATCTCTCCCACGAGGACCACGTCGGGAGACTCCCGCAGCGCCGACTTGAGGGCAGTCCCGAAGCTCGCGACGTGCTCGCCGATCTGCCGCTGCGTCATGAGCGCCGTGCGATGGGGATGAAGGAACTCGATGGGGTCTTCGATGGTGATGATGTGCAGCGGCCGCGTCTTGTTCAGCTCGTTGATGAGCGCCGCCTGCGTGGTGCTCTTGCCACACCCAGTAGGCCCACAGAACAGCACGAGGCCGTTGGGCAGATCGAGGATCTGGTTCACCGCGGACGGCAGGTCCAGGTCATCGAGCTCCGGCACCTCTTCGGGGATGACCCGGAACACCGAGCCGATGCCCCGACTCTGGTGGAAGACGTTCGCGCGAAAGCGCCCCACCCCCCGCAGGTCGTAGGCGAAGTCGACCTCCTGCTCCCGCTCGAGGATGTCCCGCTGCTCCTCCGTGAGGATCTCCATGAGGAAGCGACGCGCCTCAGTGTCGGTCAGCTGCCGGAACGGGATGGGGACCAGCTCCCCGTCATGCCGAATCAATGGCTTGTTGCCCGCCATGAAGTGCAGGTCGGAGGCCTTCTGCTCCACCACCAAGCGCAGGAATGAGTCGAGGCGTGCCATCTAGAGACCCGGCTCCGGCGCCTTCGCCCAAGGCGGCGCGGTCTCGGTCTTCGGCGCGGGCACGTCGATGACCCCGGACACCTCGGCGGCGAGCACATGCTCGAAGAGCGACTTGTCCAGCGCTTTGGCGTAGGCCTCGGGCGCGCTCACGATGCCGTCCTGGACCAGGTTCAGGAGCTGGTCATCCATCATCTGCATGCCCAGCTCGCGGCTCGTCTGCATGACCGAGGGCAGCTGGAAGCACTGGCCCCTGCGGATGTGGTTCGCGGTGGCGTCCGTGTTCAGCATGATCTCCACGGCGGGCACGCGCCCCGTGCCGTCCTTGCGTCGAAGCAGGTGTTGGCAGACCACCGCGCGCAGGGTGTGCGCGAGCATCGCTCTCACCTGCATCTGGTGCCCCGGCGGGAAGGCATCGATCAGCCGGTCGACCGAGGTGTCGGCGCTCACCGTGTGCACGGTGGCGAGGACCAGGTGTCCGGTCTCCGCCGCGGACAGGGCGAACTGGATGGTCTCGAGATCGCGCATCTCCCCCACGAGGATCACGTCTGGATCCTCCCGCAGCGTCGCTCGAAGCGCCCGCCCAAAGGAGCGGGTGTGTGTCCCCACCTCGCGCTGGGTGATCACCGACTTGAGGTGCTCGTGCACCACCTCGATGGGGTCCTCGATGGTGATGATGTGGCGCCCATGGCGCCGATTGATGTGGTGAATCATCGCCGCGAGCGTCGTGCTCTTCCCGCTGCCCGTGGGCCCCCCGATGAGCACGAGCCCATCAGGCAGATCGCACAGCTCGGACACCAGCTTCGGGACGCCGAGCTCATCCAGCGGTCTCACGTCCTGCACGATCTTTCGAAAGACGGCGGACACCCCGCTCGATTGCCGGAGCACGTTGACCCGGAACCGCAGCCCGAGGGACTTCACGCCGATGGAGAAGTCCGCATCCTCGAGACGGTCGAACTGCTCCTCCTGGACCTCGCTCATCATCCCGCGCACCGTCGACTCCACCTGCGCGGCGGTGAAGACCTGGTTGCTCAGCTGCTTCATCTGCCCGAGGGTCTTGATGTAGGGCGGCTGGTCCGCGATGAGGAAGAGGTCGTCGCCCCCCTCCTTGACGGCCCACCAGAGCAGTCGCTCGAACCCCTTCAACCGCGCCTCGAGGCCGTCCACCTCGGACTCCTCGACCCGCGCCTGCCAGCCGAGCATCAGGTCCCGGGCCTCCGCCCGCACCCGCTTGTCCTTGTCGGTGAGCAGCGGCCGCACCCGAGGAGAGAGGCTCGCGTCGTCGATGGCGCCGAGAACCCGCAGCGCCTCCAGGCGCAGGTCTGCATCCTCGTGACTGAGCAGACGCCCGAGGATGGGCAGGCTCTTCTCGCTCTTCAGAGCACCCAGAGCCGTCACAATGGCGGGATACAGAGTCTCATCGGACTCGCCGAGCTTGGCGAGGTGCGGCACGATCTGCGGGTCCCCGATGGCCCCCAGACACTCGACGGCCCGCTCGCGCACCCACCAATCGGTGTCGGTCTTCGCCACCTGGAGGAGAGCGCCGAGGCTGCGGGGATCCTCGAGCCGAATGAGGACCTCCACCGCGTAGCGGCGCACGACATCGGAGTCGTCCTGCAGGTAGGCGACGATGTGGCGGGTGAGCTGATCCCCGGCCAGCGCCACCAGCGCCTCCACCACCCGCTCGCGTACCCACCAGTCCTCGTCCCGCAGGAGATGCAGCAGCTTCGGCCAGATCTCCCCGAGGGGGTCACCCACCTGCTGGGCCACGTCGATGGCCTGACGTCGTACGTTCACATCGCTGCTGCGCAGCAGCCAGAGCACCATGCGCGTGGGGTCGATCTTGCCGCTGCGCGCCAGCTTGGTGACGACGTCGAGGGAGGCGTTGCGGATGGGGAGCGACTCGTCGCTCAGAGCGTCCACGAGCAGCGGCAACACGGAGTCGTCGCCGATCTCCTCGAGGGTCCGCAGGATCACCTGCCGCGTCCCGCGCGGCGCCTTCGCGTAGAGGCGCTGGAGGATGGCGATGGTCGTTGGTGACTTCGCGCTCGCCATGCACTGCACCGCGGAGCGCTGCAGACGGGGGTCCTCGTGATTGAGGAACGGCGCGATGCGCTCGAAGAACATGTCCGGCGGAGCCGACCGAGCCAAGGCGCGCATCGCTTCGAGAGCGACCTGGCCGTGTCGGGAGTAGAGCGCCGGCTCGATGGCCTCGGCCGCCGCGCGGCGGCTCGACTTCACGTACTGCGGGTCCCCCAGGAGACGGAGCGCGCCGAGGACATCGTCCCGGGTCCCCCCGTTGATGACCCGCCCGAGGATGGGGATGGCGTGATGCCCCCCGAGGGTGCAGGCCAGCTCCATCGCTTCCTGTCGACTCGACCAGCCCGAGCCGTTGAGGGCGTAGGCCAGCTCCTCGAGGGCGGCGCGGCCTCCCCCACCCTGCAGCAGCTCGGACGCGAAGCTCCGCAGCGCCGCGTCTGGGCTCTTGAGCAGTCGCACGACCTCGACATGAGCCGACGGGTCGTTGCACCTCATCAGCAGCGGGAGCAGCACTCGGCGCACGCCGGGATCGCCCTTGATGGCGATCTTGAGCATCGGCTGGTACCAGGCCCCATCCGGGGCGGCGCCCATCAGCATCACCCACACCGACAGGCGCGCGCGGCGCTGCTCGAGGGTGACCCCCGGCTCCGGCAACAACAGAGGCAAGAGCTTGCTCAGCTCAGATCGCGAGAGGGCTCGGGCCTCACCCACGAACTCCTTCTGGGCGTTCAGGTCGGGCCAAGCAGCGGCGATGAACTCCTTCTTCGCGGCGCGGTAGTTCATCGGCCCAGTTCGCTCCCCGTTCCCCGTCGCTGGACTGGAAGTCTACTCGACCTGGAACCTCCACCCGTCCTGGTCGAAGAAGTCGGCGGCGTCTGCGTAGGAGAAACCGCAGTGCGCGGCGAACTGCGCGTCAGTCTCCATGTCCCCCACATAGACACAGCGCCCTGGGTCCAGCTCATGGTCGACGGTCAGCTGGACTCCGAGCCCCGGCATGGGCTTGCGGGTCCAGTTGTCGATGCGGCCCGACGGGTGGGCGTCCCAGCGCACGTCGATGTCGTGGCCCAGGAGCTCGTTGGTCCGGTCGAAGCAGGCCTTCGCCCCCTCCTGGGTGAGCTGCCCACGCGCGATGCCCGACTGGTTGGAGACGCCGAGCAGGAGCCAGCCAGCCTCGACGAAAGCGGTCAGGGCCTCGGCTCGGCCTGGGAGGATCTCGACTTCGTCGGGCGTGAGGGGGAACGGGGCAGGACCCGTGCTGCGTCTCAAGGTGCCGTCGTAGTCGAGGATCAGCGCGCGCTTGCTGTGGCTCTCGGGCCATCTCCGCGCGAACGGCACCACCTCGACCGAGGAGAAGGCTTCGTCGCTGCCGGGCTCGTCGCGGCGGGCGAAGTAGCCGTCCACAGCACCGGGGGGAAACATGTTGGGGTCGTCCTTGGACGCAGCGCGGATCTCCTTGGCGTCCAGCAGGCGCCCCCGGCGCCCGATCATGCGTAGACACGCATTGACGTAGGCGTCGGAGCGGGGTGTGTCGACGAGGACGAGGCGAACCGGCACCCCGAAGCGTGCCCCCAGGGCCAGGGCCTCGGCCCGCGAGGTGCGCGAGGGATAGGTGTTGTCGAGGACGAAGTGACGACGTCCCGCTTCGAGGCCCTTGCGGAGGAGCGCATCGACGTCCGAGAGACGGCCGCCCACCGTGTCCCGATTCAGGCGCTCGAAGCCCAGGTCCAGCCACGGCTGCACCCTCGACGTCTTGCCGGCGGCCGGAGGGCCAGCGATGAGCACGATCTGTTCGGGGGGAGGAGGGACCGCGGCGGCAATGGCGGTGCGCGCGGTGGCGGCCCAACCCCGCCGGACCTCGAGCCGCTCCTGATCGGCGGCGGTGACGGGAAGCACGCCCGCGGCGAAGGAGCTGGTGGCGGACAACGCACGGGTCGCCCCCGGGATCGCCGCAATCCCCGGCCCCATGGCGAGAACCCAGGCGATGGCTACCTGCTCGACGCTGGCACCCTTGCCGGCGGCCACAGCGGCGAGGGCGGGGTCCTTGCGCGTCTTGGCGACTCCGCGGTGACCTCCCACGGGGGCGTAGGCGATGACGGGGATCTGCTCGGCGTGGCATCGCGCCACCAGGCCGTTCTTGAAGGCGGCAGCCTTGGAGCGGCTGAGCTCGAGCTGCACGCAGTCGATGGAGGTGATCTGCAAGGCGGCGTCGAGCTGCTCCTCCTTGATGTTGCACAGCCCGATGTGCGCGACCTTCCCCTCCTCCTTCAGGGCCGCGAGCGTCTCCACCTGGGACTGCAAGGAGACTCCCTTGCCGTGGGGGGCGTGCAGTTGGAGCAACGGGAGGGTCTCGACGCCCAGGGCCGCGAGGCTTCCGTCCACCGCGGCCCGGAGCTGCTCGGGGCGACCGGCGGGGACCCAGCGTCCGTTGGGGCGAGCGAGGCCTGCCTTCGTGGCGATGAGGACCTCCTCGGCTGGGCCCTCCCAGGTGGCGAGGGCCTCGGCGATGAGGGCTTCGTTGTGGTGCAGGTCCCCGTCGTCGAGGGCGTAGGTGTCCGCGGTGTCGAGCAGACGCACTCCTGCGTCGAGGGCGGCGTGCAGGACCGCGATGGCGTCCGAGCGCTCTGGGCGACCGGCGGTGGAGAGCCGCATGCAACCGAGGCCGACGCGGGGAACGGTCACTCCGGCGATCGAGAGGGTCTGAGGAGCGGAGGTCGACGCAAAGGACGGCAGCGGAGGACCAGGGGCCGCGTCGGCTCTCGGTGGAGTGGGCTTCCCGGACTCGGGGACGCCCTCGTCGAAGAGGTCCCACAGGTCGTCCTCGTCCCAGTCGTCCGAGGGGCGGTCCGGCACACCGCGGCCCCCGAGGTTCTGGACCTCCCACCACTTGGGCAGCATCGCCACGTCGGACGCGTCGCACACGAGGACTTCGCGTCGCGCGCCGGGCGCCGCGGGTGGACGCACTCCCAGGAGCAAGGTGCCGTCGAGCAGGGCGTCGATGAGGGCGCGGGTGGCGGAGTCGGGGCGAGCGCGGCGGTTGCGAGGGGCGACGCTGACGTAGCGACCGATGGACGAGCCTCCGGCCTGGCCCTCCTTGGGCGCGTCGAGGCCGAGACCCAGGGAGAGTTCAGCGTTGCTGAGGGCCGGCGTCACCGATTGCTGAATGCGCTGGATCCGGGCGCGGTACTCGCTCTTCTGGGCGGCGATGGCGCGCTCACCGAGTTCGTCGGCGATGCGCTGGGCGGCGCGGGTCAATGCCATGAGGGCGAGGTTAGCCCGGCCACCGGTGGGGGTTCGCGACCTGGGGGACGGGACCTTGGAATAGTCCGGCGCGACGCCCGTACCATTGGGTGGAGGATCCATGACCCAGACCATCTCCCAGTCCGACCGCAGCTTCGCCATCGTCGCCCATCTGTCGGGACTCGCCGGTTACATCATCCCGTTCGGCGGCGCCATCGTGCCCATCTGCATGATGCTGCTGCTCACGGATCGCCCCCAGATCGTGACCATCGCGCGGCAAGCGCTGTTCCTGAACCTTGCGATGTTCGTGGCGGCCATCGGAGCGATCCTCTGCATCCTGACCCTGGTGCTGATCCCCGTGGGCTGGCTGATCCTCGTCCTCCTCGGGCCCATCGCGGTCATCCTCCCCATCATCGGCGCCATCAAGGCCGCCAACGGCGAGCTCTACCGCTACCCCATCGTGGGTGGAATGGCCTGATTGTGGGCGCAGGGGCCCCGGGTGACGCCCGATCTCTTCGTCGCCGGCGTCGTCGGTCGGTGCGACGCACGAGAGTGCGTCTCCCTCCGCTCCTCCTTGTCTCCTCGACCTCGAACGCCCCTCAGGTCCCCTGCAATCGGCGGGCGCAGGGGCCCTGGGTAACGCCCGAGAGCCGCCCGTCCTAGGATGGGCGGGTCATGGACCTTGCCGCCGTCCAAGCGCTCGCTGCCTCCATCTCACCTTGGCTGTATGGCTTCGGGGCGGCGGCCATCATCTTGGAGACGGTCTTCCTGGTGGTGACGAAGACCGAGCGCGACGTGGCGTCGCGTCGGCTCGGCATCTCCTGCGGCCTGCTCGGGTTCGGCACCGAAGCGCTCGTGAAGGTGGGGGTGGGTCTCGCGGCGTTGCTGTGGGTGTACGAGCACCGGGTCATGGACCTCGGGTTCGGCTGGCATGCGTGGCTCGTGGCCTTCCTCGCCAACGACCTCATGTTCTACGTGTCCCACCGGGCGTCGCACGAGGTGAGGCTGCTCTGGGCGGTGCACGTGGTGCATCACTCAGCGAAGCACTACGACCTGACGACGGGGGTGCGGGGCAGCGCCCTGGGGGTGCTCACGACCCTGCCGTTCTACGCCTGGATTCCGCTCGTCGGCGTGCATCCGGTGGTGATGCTGCTGGTGCACCAGATCTTCAACTTCTATGGGCTGGCCTATCACACGGAGTACGTGCGCAGAATGGGCCCCCTCGAGGCGGTCATCGTCACGCCCTCGAGCCACCGCGTGCACCACGCCACGAACCCGCAGTACATCGACCGGAACTACGGGGGCTTCTTCATCCTCTTCGACCGCCTGTTCGGCACCTTCGTGCCCGAGGAGGAGCCGTGCGTGTACGGCCTGAAGAAGGACTGGCACAGCTACAGCCTGTGGGACGCCCAGGTGCACGAGTTCCGCGACATCTGGCGCGACGTGCGGGGGGCGACGTCCGTGCGGGAAGCGGTGGGGTACGTGCTCGGGCCGCCGGGGTGGAGGCCGGGGTAGGGCGTAGGGCGTAGGCGTCACAACCAGGGTCGGATAGACAATCCGGGGGCACTTGTGACGCCCCCGTACCCGCCCTCCCCTTGCTCGCGCGCTCTCTGCGCACCCAGCCCATCCTGGGCCGCCTCCTCCCCTACTGAATCAGCACCGGCGCTGTCACCTTGAAGGTGAACTCCGCGTGGGAGCAGTCGCTCCCGTCGTTGTCACCCGTCGTCACCAGCGCGAACTCGTAGGCCTCGCGCTCCAGCGCGCGCAGCGCCAGCTGGTCCACCAGGCTGCCCTGGAAGCTCAGGGCGATGGGCCCCGGGGTCTCCGGCGGGGGAATCGTGCAGTCCGACAGACCCTCTTCCTCCCCGAGGCAGTACTCGGGAATGGAGTTGTCGAACGCGAAGTCGTATCCGGCGAGGGCGTCCCAGTCGTAGATGCGCAGGCCGTTGTCGTCCTCGAACACCTCCACCATCGGGCCGTAGTTCGCCGCCAGCACCACGCCGTTGAAGTTCAGCATGAAGTGGTCGTCGTACTCCATGATCTGCTCGAAGCTCGGGTCGAGCCCCGTGAAGTCGAAGTCCAGCCCGCACACCACGCCCCCCTCGGGAATGGGGAGCGAGCGCCGCGACTCCTGACGCGCCGTCACGAGCCCCTGCGCCGCCGGGAGGTTGTCCTTCTCGCCGAAGGGGCAGCCGCTGTTGGCCGCTTCGAACACCACCTCGAGCTCGATGTCCTCGGGCTCGCCTTCGTCGCAGGCGGCGCGCAGGTCGTCCACATCCTCGATGTTCCCCTCCCCGAGGAGACCAGAGCCCTCACAGCCAGCAAGAGCCGGCAGGAGGCAAGAGATCAGGAGCGCGATGCGGTGGGTCATTGGGTCCTCCGGTGAAGTTGAGCCCCGAGGGAACCTTCGGGCCCTCAGCTTGATTCTGCGAGGCGAAACACCCGCTGAGCATTGTCGTGCAGGAACAAACGCGACGTCTCGTCATCCAGTTCCAGACTCGGCAGATCCTGAAGGCACAACGCCGGCGCCAGCATCGGGAAGTTGGAGCCGAAGAGCACCTTGCGCCTCCCCCTCCCCTTCAGGAACTTCACCAGGCCCTCGGGATAGCGAGAGGGACGGTACGCCGACGTGTCGATGTAGACGTTCTCGAACTTGCGGGCAAGGAACACCATCTCCTCGGTCCAGGGCGCTCCGATGTGTCCCCCGACGATGACCAGCTCGGGGAAGTCCAATGCCACCCGCTCGAGGTGGGGGATGGGCCTCCCGAACTCGCTGGGCATGAGCGGTCCGGTGTGCCCCACCTGCAAACAGAAGGGCACCCCCAGATCCACGCAGGCTGCGTAGAGCGGGTAGTAGCGTCGGTCGTCCGGCGGAAGCTCCCACAGCCAGGGGAGGAGCCGAAGCCCCACGAATCCGTGCTCGGTGACGTAGCGACGCAGCGTGCGCACCGCCTCCATGGGGCGCCGGAGATCGACAGAGCACACGCCCGCGAACCGGTCTGGGTGCGCGGCGACGAGTTCAGCCACGGACTCGTTGCTCAGCAAAGGCCCGGCGGGCCCGTGCCACGCGCTGACGAGGGCCCGCCCCACCCCAGCCCCATCCAGGGCAGCCAGTGTGAACTCCGCAGGAATCTCCTCGGGGACCGCAGTGATGCCCATCCAGCGGAGCAAGCTCGCGAACATGGGCTGGGCGAGGAAGCCCGGCGTGGGGTGTTGGATCCAGGCGTCGATGATTTGAGGGTGTGTCACGGGCGCAGGATACGGGGGGCTCGCGCCTGCCGGGTCTCATCTGGGCCGCCGCCGTCGTCGAGACCAGCTCGTCTCACGGGGCAAAGAACTCCGCCAAGAGCTGACCCACCTCGTCCGGGGCGTCTTCCTGGAGGAAGTGCCCGGCGTCGAGCACGGTCACCACCTCGTCGGAGAGCTTCATGTCCTGAACGACCGAGGCCATCGTGCGCGCTACGTCGGGGAGAATCCTGTCGTGCTTGCCGTAGATGATCCGCACCGGGAGGTCGAGGCCGGGGAGGCCCTGCCCAATCGTCTGCATGCCCTTTGGGTGCAAGCCATGGGCGCTCTTGAGGAGAGCTCGCCGTGACGGACGGTCAGGAAACGGCTCCTGAACTCCCGTCACCAGCTCGGGAGTGACCACGCCCTCTCGGCATGTGCCGATGTCCATGGCCTTCTTCAAGCCCCAGCGCCCGGTAAGCAGCGAGGAGACCCCAGGCAGATAGCTCCCCACGATGAACGCCACGAGGGCGAGGGTCGGGCGGGGGTACACCAGCGTGTTCAAGAGCCCCAGCCTGGAGACCCGCTCAGGGTTCCCCACCAGCCAGTGCAGCCCGACGGGACCGCCCAGGTCGTGCACCACCAGCCCCACGGTCGGGACCTCGATGGCGTCCAGGAACCCGGACAAGATCCGGTCGAAGAAGCGGAAGCTGTAGGAGGCGTCCAGGGGCTTGTCCGACTTGCCGAAGCCGGGCAGGTCGAGGGCCAGGACGCGATTGCCCCGGGCGATGTGGGGCGCCACGTTCCGGTAGAGGAATGAGCTGGTAGGCCAGCCGTGCAGCAGCAGGACCGGCTCGCCGGCGCCACCGTCGAGGTAGTGCAGGCGGAGGCCTTCCACCTCGACGAAGCGGGACGTGAGGGGGTCGGTCATGAGCGCAGGATGCCCGAGACGCCCCCCCGGACGCGGCCGGAGTCTCTGCGGCCGCTCAGGCGTCGAGTTCCTTGGCGAGGAGCCACGCGTCGATGGCGAATCCGGTGTTCATGACGAGCACCGAGATGAACATCGGCAGGTAGTAGTCCGGGGCCGCGGTCTTCACGTTGAGCTCGACGTAGGTGAGCCCGATGACTCCCACGAGGAAGAGCAAGGACCGAACAATCCGCTGGCCCAGGATGAGGTAGCCGGCGCCGGGGAAGAAGAAGTTGGCGAGGGTGGCGAGGATGGGCTTCATGGGGGGCTCCAGTGGTTGGTGACCGGGTTTGTCCCGACCGCTGACTATTGATAGTTCAGCGGGCTGGACGAATGAATACCACTTCGTCCTTCTGACTTGACCAAGAGTCCAAACCGCGAGACAACTGTGGTCGAGAAGCCGTAGAAGGAAGATGTCGATGGACGGTCTCAGCCAATTTCTGAGCGCGGTACGCGTGGAAGGCAGCCTCTTCTCCCGCGCGGAGATGGCGGCGCCCTGGGGCGTGCGGACGAAGGGCGCCGGCGCCGGAATCTTCCATGTCGTCGTGCGGGGCTCCGGCCATGCACAGGTGGACGGGGTCGAGGCCCCCATCGCCTTCCGCGCGGGCGACCTCCTCGTCATGCCCCACGGCCACGGCCACGTCCTCCGCGACACCCCGGCGAGCGACGCCCGCCACATCTCGGAGTGGCCCACCGAGGAAGGCGACGACGGCCTGCCTTGCATCCTCGCCGGCGCCGATGGCCCCACCACCTCGCTGCTCTGCGGGACCTTTCGCCTCGACCCCGAGGCCCGTGGCTTCTTGCTCCCGCTCCTGCCGCCGGTCATTCACGTGCCTGCGGGTGGGTCGCCCGCCGCGAGCTGGCTCGACGCAACGCTTCGCCTGATGGCCGACGAACTGGACGCCACGCGCCCAGGCGGCGCGGCCCTCGTCGCCCGCCTCGCCGACTTGCTGTTCGTGCACGTCCTTCGGTCCTGGATCGACCAGGCCCCGCCGGGATCCGGTGGATGGCTCACCGCCCTCGGAGACGCGCGCCTCGCCCGAGCATTGGGGTGCATTCACGGGGAGCCCCATCGCTCATGGAGCGTGGACCAGCTCGCTGCCAAGGCGGGGATGTCGCGCTCAGCGTTCTTCACGGCGTTCTCCCACCGGGTGGGCGAGACGCCCGCGGCGTACCTGCTGCGCTGGCGCATGACCCTCGCCCAGGGGCGGCTGCGCAGGGGAGGTGAGGGCATCGCGGGCGTGGCGGAGGCCGTGGGCTACGGCTCGGAGGCGGCGTTCAGTCGTGCCTTCAAGCGCCACGTGGGCGTCAGCCCCTCGGTCTGGCGGCGCGCGCAGGCGGCCTGAGCGCGGCTGCGCCGATCGGCCCCCACCGCGGCTGGGGTGTTTCACCCGGAAGCTCCCGGTGTTCCACCCTCCCGCGCCCGGTGTGAAACACCACGAGAACCCAGCAAAAAGTTGACTCACCGACGCTCCACAAGAGTTGGCACGGGGGCTGCAATCTCTCTCGGCAATTGCAACCGGTCGCACCGCCGACCACACCCCAGGAGCCGACGATGAACACCCTTCGAGTCACCTTGCTTGTCTCCCTCTCCCTCTCTCTCCTCGCCGGCTGCCCCCAGGGGCAGAACGGCGGACCCTTCGGCGGCAACAACAGCGGCCCGTTCGATGCCGGACACGGCGGCAACGGCGAGGTGGGAGGCGCCGGCACCGAGCAGCCCGGCTTGACCATCCCGGACCTCGAGGGACCCGATGGCTGCACCGTCGTGGACCTCGACCCCTCCGCATGGAACCCGCTGTACGCGGCCTACGAGGGCGGCGCGGATCCCTTCTTCCACCTGCACTCCACCGAGGACACGCTGTTCTTCGGGGCCGAGATGTACACGGACTACGGCGCAGGCTGGACGGGTGAGACCGGGACCTTCGCCCCGGACTGCGGCGCCAACGGAATCTGCGTCTACCTCGTGCCCGACGGCCTCACCGTCACCCGCGCCGTGGCCGGTTCGGTGGACGTCGTCTCCCTCACCGAGGTCGACGGCACGCTGCAGCGCCCCGCCGAGCTGGTCTTCCGCGACATGACGTTCGAAGCCACCGACGCGGGCAGCGACACCTGCTTTCACGTGGAGGAGATGACCCTGCGTGCCCAGTAACGGGCGGTCTCAGGCCGTGGGGCCGCGACTCATGGGGCGGGAGGGGGGGCGCCCTCGGGGGTGATGTGGACTGCGCTGACGAGACCGTTGCCGAACCACCGCTCGAACCACCCCCCGAGGTCGCCGAGGAGCTGGGCAGGCTGGACGTCCGCCAGCTCCAGAACCTCCGCCAGGGCGTCAGCGAGGGAGTTCCCCCGCGCCAGGGCGGAGAGGAGCACGAACTGCGGACGATCCAGCGCGAAGCGCCACCGGGCGGTGTCGTCCCGATAGACGCACATCCAGGAGGGGGCGGCGGCGGGGAGGACGACCTCTCCTTGGTCCCGGGCTGCGTTCATGACCTCGGTGACGGGATACGACAACGCGAGCAAGCGCACAGCCGGGATCAGCTGCACACGGGCGCCCGCCCACTCCTCCATGGGCACCGCCGCCAGGCGGGCGTAGGGGACGGGGTCTTCGAAGGGCTCGTTCCACACGGCGTCCATGGCCTGCTGGACCGCGGCGACGTCCGCCGCGACCCGCCAGAGCGTGCCGTCCTCCTCGCCTTGCTCCGCCAGCCACTGCGGCGCAGCCGCCCCGACGCGGTCCAAGGTCCACGTCGAGGAAGGATGCTCGGCGAGGTACCGCTTCATGGCCTCCGCGAAGACGCGCTCCCCCAGGAGGTGCTGGACCGCAGGCATCTCCCCCGCGAGCACCTCGACGATCCGGTCGAAGTAGGCGAACCCATAGATGTGCAGTTGCTCCAACGCCGACAGCCGGTCGTTGCCCGGAATCACATCCTCGAGACGCCGCGCCCCGTGGGGCAGCAGTCCTTCCGCCGTCGCCGCCCGGACCCCCTCGTCCACCCCGGTCGGATGGGTGACCACCCGGAGGAAGAAGCGCTCGAGCCGGTCCAGGGGGCTCACCGCCACTCCCGACACCGCGCCACCTCGTCCTCGAGCACGTCGAAGTCAGGGATGTTGCCGTCCCACTCCAGCAGGGTCGCGATGCCGCCCGTGTGCTTCTGGACCCAACCGTAGAGCTCCCACACGGCGTCGCAGACGTGGTCGTCGTGGGTGTCGATGCAGTGAGTGCCGTGGTCGGTGTGCCCGGCGAGGTGGTTCTGCACGACCCGGTCCCAGGGGACATCACGCAGGTACTGCATGGGGTCCAGGCCGTGGTTGCGGCAGGTCACGTAGACATTGTTCACGTCGAGCAGCAGCGCGCAGTCCGACTCGTCCGCCATGCGGGCGATCCACTCCACCTCGGACATGCAGTCGCTGGCGAAGCCGAGGTAGGTCGATGGGTTCTCGAGCACGAGGGGGCGGCCGAGCACTCCCTGCACCACCTTGATGCGCTCGACGACGTGCGCCAGGGACTCCTCGGTGTAGGGAACGGGGTAGAGATCATGGCCGTTGCGCCCTGCGACGCCCGTCCAACACACATGGTCTCCCATCCAGGCGACGTCGATGCGGTCGGCGAGGCGCCGCAGCGCCGCGAGGTAGTCCATGTCGAGGGGATCGGTGGACCCGATGGACATGGAGACGCCGTGCAGGACGACGGGATAGTCCCGGCGCACCTGCTCGAGCACCCGCATCGGGCGCCCCTCGGTGGCCATGAAGTTCTCCGAGATGACCTCGAACCAGTCGACGCGCGTCGGCCCCTCCAACACCCGGGAGAAGTGCGGGACGCGGAGTCCAACACCCAGCCCGAGGTCGGGGAGGCCGAAGCGATTCATCGATGGAGGTGGAGGGGCGCTAGCCCTTGTCGGGCTTGGCCGCCTCGTCCTTCTTCTCGTCCTTCTTCTCGTCCTTCTTCTCGTCCATCTTCTCTTCGGGGGCGTGGGCGTAGTCGCCGGTGGCGCAGCCACCCTTGCCCTTGCAGCTGTTCTTGCCCGCGCAGCCGTTGTCGCCGGACTTGCAGCCCCCCTTGCCGCCGCAGGCGTTCTTGCCGGCGCAGGCATTCCCCTTCTTCTCGGCGGCCTTGCCCTTGTCGGCCTTGGTCTCCTCGTGGTGGTCCGCCAGAGCAGTGGAGGCGGTCCCGGCCAGGGCGCCAGTGACGGCGACGGCGATGAGCTTGTTGAAATCACGACGGTTCATGGATGGATGTTCCTCTCGTCTCAGCAGGCATCAGCGCCCACTCCCGCCGTTTGAGTCTACAGAGGGCATCGGATGTGACAGTCGGCCGCAAAGAGGGGTGGTTCGGAGGCCGACCGGCGCGGTGTGCCCGCGGTCCGCGCCTGCCGAGGGGCTGTCAGGGCAAGGGTTCCAGGACCACCTCGAACCGACCGAAGTCGTAGCGCGTCCCGATGGCGCCCAGGACCTGGACGAGGCGCTCCCGGCGTCCTTCGGCGGCCAGGGTCTTTGCCCGGTGGTAGCAGTAGGGGTTGTTGCCTCGTCGGCCCATGGTGCAGTGGGTGGTGAAGGAGCAGCCAGCCCCGCAGGTCTCACCGTAGGCGCAGGTGCCGCAGAACCCCCAGAGTTCGGAACGGTCCCGGTTCTGCACGAAGTTGAGGGCCGGCTCCGTGCTCCACACCTCCTCCAGGGTGACATCGCGCACGTTGCCGCCCACGTAGGGCGCGGTGGGAAGGCTGGGGCACGCCTTGATGGTTCCGTCGGACTCGATCGACATCGTGTAGACGCCTGCCTGGCAGCCAGTCCAATGGCGCGCGGTCCCTCCCGGGTCGGAGCGGAGGATCAGCTCGTGGGGGCTGTAGTACCCCAGGTTGTTCCCCGCCACGATGTTGAACATGTCGTCGGGGCCCAGACCCTGGGCGGATGCCTCCTCGGCGAAGGCCATCTGCAGGCCCCCGAGGGTGTCGAGGACGTCCAGGATCTGCCAGGGCTGGAGCAGGACGTCGGGCGTGTCCGCGGCCCGGCCCATGGGCACCGTGAGCTGTCCACGCCACACCCGCACCCCGGCGTCGAACAACAGCCTCGCGGTCTGGGGGAGGACCGCGGCCGTCAGCCGGTTGATCTGGGTGTTGGCGGCGATGTTGAGCCCCGCGCTGCGCGCCGCCGAGATGGCTCGCAGCACCGCCGCGTGGCTCCCGACCTTGGCCCGCAGCGCGTCGTGCACGGCTTCGGTGCCGTCGACGCTGAACCCCATTCCTCGGAGTCCCGCCGAGGCCAGCTCCCGGGCCAGCTCCGGGGTCACCCCCCAGCCCCCCGTCTGGATGCTGGTGCGTATGCCGAGCCGCGTCAGGTAGGCGACGAGCTCGGTGAGGCCCTCCCACAGGTAGGCCTCGCCACCGATGAGGGTGACCTCCTTGGTCCCGAGGGCCACCAGCTGGTCGGCGATGGCCAACGTCTCCGCGAGAGCGAGCTCGTTGTCTCGTGCCGTGCGCGCCCGCGAGCCGCAGTGCCCACACGCGTGGTCGCACAGCGTCGTGAGCTCCCACACGACGTACCGGGGAGTATTCCGCTCAGCGGCGGTGACGGTCCGAGAGCGGGCCATGGCGCTCAGCCGTCGTTCGGCACGCCGTAGAGCGTCTGCACTCCTGAGTCGTCGTCATCGGCGGCGTCGTCGTCGTCGGAGGCCGAGTCGTCGTCGTCGGCCGCGTCGTCGTCGTCGGCCGCGTCGTCGTCGTCGCTCCCCGAGTCGTCGTCGTCACCGCCGGAGTCGTCGTCGTTGGCTGCGTCGTCGTCGTCCGTCGTGGCGTCGTCGTCGTCGCTGGTGGCGTCGTCGTCGTCCGCCGCATCGTCGTCGTCCTGGGTGACGTCGTCGTCGTCCTCCGGGACCCCGTAGAGCGGTTGAGGCCCGGGCCCGGTCGGCGTGCATCCCACCAATGCCCCCAGGGCCAGTCCCAGGAGCGCCGCGCCCTTGCTCATCTCGCCCACCGGCGGCTTCGCGGGGGTGCAGTTGCCAGTGCAGACGTGGTCGTTGTCCTCAGACTCGGGCATGGGGTCTCCTCGCAGGTGCAGGGGCAGCGTGACAAGGGGGACTGCGAGGGGCAAGGGCACTGACCTACGTCCCCGCGCAGGGCACTGACCGACGTCACAGCAAGAGCGGGAGCAATGGCACACCGTGGTAAGTAAGGCTTGCCCTTCCCCACCCCTGGAGCCCTCGTGAGCGACTTTCCCCGCATTCTCCTCGGCATCGCCCTCGACCCCACCGACCGCGCCACCCTGCGGACGTGCGCTGCGCTGGGCGCCCGACTGGGAGCGACCCACGTCAGCCTGCTTCACGCCGTGCGCCCGCCAGCGGACCTCGACGAAGAGGCGGTGCGCCTGCTGATGACCGAGCGCCAGACCCTGTCCCAGCGCGCGGTGGCCGAGGCGCAGGTGACCCTAGGAGACGCAGTGACGGTGCAGGCCCGGGTGGTGGAGGGCAAGCCGGCCACGGTCGTGCTGCGCACCGCCCACGAAGAGCACTACGACCTCGTCGCCCTCGGGCGCTCGACCTACGGGCCCGGATCCCGACTCGGGTCCGACGCCGGCGCCATCGTGCGCAAGGCTCCATGCTCCGTCCTCGCAGTGCCCCATGGAGCAGACCCCTCCCTCGGGAAGGTCCTCGTGCCGGTGGACTTCTCCGCGCGGTCGGCAGAAGCCATCGAGACCGCGTTGCGCATTCTGTGGGCGAGCGAGTCCCCGCACCTCGTCATCACCCATCTCTACGAAGTCCACAGCGCCTACGGGCGAACCGGACGCACTGAGGAGGAAGCCGACGCCGCCCAGCGGGCGGTGGCCATGGAGCGCTGGACCTCCTTCGCCAAGCAGTTCGACTTCGGCGAGGTCCACCTGGAGCTCCGGTTCGAGGGGGCACATACGAGCCACATCCTCAACAGCCACCACGCCCGCCAGATGCTCGCCCTCATCGACGCCGCTGAGCCCGACCTCATCGTCATCTCCTCCCAGGGGCGGAGCAACGCCGCCGGGGTCCTGCTGGGATCCATGGCGGCGCGCCTGGTGGCCGAGGCCGACCGCTCCCTCCTGATCCTGCGCCGCCCCGGCGACAACGTCGGCCTCATCGAAGCCCTCATGCGCCTCTGATCAGACCCGGGGGGTCCGGTCGGTGATGGTCTTCAGGAGCATGTAGAGCGCCGGAATGTGGTCGGCGACCAGCGGCTTGCCCGTGGTGAGCAGCGACACGCTGGTCTGGCGCCAACGGTCGGCCCAGCAGTGGATGTTCATCAAGCCCAGGTGCCCAAAGGCTGCCTGGGTGTTCGGCCCGAACGGGCTGACGAACTTGCCGCCCAGCATGAAGCCGAGGCCATAGCGCAAGGGCAGGAGCAGGGAGAGATCGAGCTCGCGGAACGACGTCTGCTGCGTCGCGCGGCGCACGGTGCGGGCCTCGAAGACGCGCTCCCCCTCCCACATCCCTTCGTCGAGGAGCATCTGCAGGAACCTCCCCATCTCCTCGGCGGTCCCGACGATGTTCCCCGAGGGGACGATGGAGGTGAGGAATTGGGGCTCGTTGCTGAGGAGCGCCGCCTCCTCGAAGCTCATGCCGAGCACGAACTGCGCGATGCCCGAGAACGGTGGAAACACCGGCACGCCGGTGAAGGAGTTCTCCGCCACGAGCGGGACGTCGGCGGCAGGGACTCCGTAGTTGAGGCGCGCGATCCCGAGGGGCTCGAGGATGCGTTCGCGCAGGACCTGGCGCAGGTCCTTTCCGGTCACGCGACGCACCACCTCGCCCAGCACCCATCCGCCCGTCAGGGCGTGGTAGCTGAGGCGGTGACCGGGGCGGGACACAGGCTCCGCCTCGCAGAGGAGCTGCACGATGGCGTCCCAGTCCGTGAGCAGCTCGAGGTCGCCGCGGCCTCCGGTGGTGGGGATACCCGCCCGGTGGGTGAGGACGTGGCGGAGGGTGATCCAGTCCTTGCCGTGCTGCCCGAACTCCGGGATGTAGTCGGCCACGCGGTCGTCCACGTGCAAGACCCCGTCCTCGTCCAACAGGTGCACCACCATCGCGGTGATCGCCTTGCTCGCCGAGAAGATGCAGATGGGGGTCTCCGGCGTCGCGACCGTGCGCGGCGAGGCCGCCGTCATGTCCGGGCTCCCTCCGTGGGAGTACCCGATGCTCCGGTTCAGGACGACCCGTCCATTGCGGCGCAGACACAGCTGCACTGTGGGATGCAGCCCGCGGCGGAACAGTCGCTCAGCCGCGGTCCAGATCGCGTCGATGTCGCGCTGGGTCATGCCGCCGGCGGACGGGTCGTCCTCCTCGGCCACGCGCGTCACCGTGGACAGGTCGTCCGGAACGTCGATCCGTGAGTGACGCAAGCGCTGCAGGTACCTGGGTCGGGGCATGGGTGGAGACTGCCACAGCGCAGCCAGGGCAGGCATGCGAGGTGGGGAGTAGACTCCGCCTCCCCACCGGAGTTTCTGTCACCGCCGTGAGCCCCCCGTCCCCCGAGACGCTGCGCGAAGACGACCTGCCCGTTGCCTTCGGCCGCTTCACCCTCACCGGTCTGCTCGGCAAGGGAGGGATGGGGCGCGTGTTTCGAGCGGTCCTGGTGGGCCCGTCGGGGTTCCGTAAGGACGTCGCCCTGAAGGTGATCTCGGGCGGCGATCGGGAGGCCATCGCCGAGGTGCGCGCCGGACTGGGCAAGGAAGCCCGCATCGGCGCGTTGCTCAGCCACCCGAACATCGTGGATGTCTACGACTTCGGAGACGAAGAGGGGCTCCCGTGGATCTCCATGGAGCTGGTCCACGGACTCGATCTCCAGGCGATGATGGCCGTCACCCGCCTCGCGCCACGGCACGTCGTCCAGCTCGGGGTAGCCATCGCAGCGGGGCTCGAGCACGCCCACAGCCTGCAGATCGACGACGAACCAGCGGGGCTCGTCCATCGCGACCTGAAGCCCAGCAACGTGCTGATCAGCCGCGACGGCATCGTCAAGGTGATGGACTTCGGCATCGCGAAGCTCACCTCCGAGGGGCAGCACACCGCGACGGGCG
>JAGSHC010000152.1 GCA_023954745.1 Deltaproteobacteria bacterium
GGCTTCGTTCACTCGAATGCGGCGTCCATCAAGCTCCTGGCCTTCCATCCCTTCGATGGCGGCCTTTGCCTGATCGTCCGTCGCAAAGGCGACGAACCCGAACCCGCGTGAGCGTCCAGTTTCTCGGTCTATGACCACCCTGGCGTCGGTCACATCGCCAAACGCCGCGAATGCGGCGCGGAGTGATGCGTCATCGGTGCCCCAGGAGAGTCCTCCTACGAAGAGTCGCGTACCCATGTTTGGATCTTCACCACGGTTGCCCCCTGGTTTCAAGCAGTTCTCGTGTGTTCATGCTCGTGTCACACACTTTTCTGCCGCTGGAGGCGTGTTTTCGAGGGTGTCAGGGGGTCTTTGCCCCATCGAGCGCGCGCCGAAGGAGGTCGGGGTCGGCGGCCACGGGCAGCGTCACTTTGAGCGCACCGTTCTCCTCCATGGCGCGCTTCGACGCGAAGACTGCTCCCTCGTTTCGTGCCCAGGCACGGCGGGCGAGACCGTTGGCAACGTCCCAATCGAGCATGGACTCCGCCCGTCGCGCCGCATCGGCGCTTCCGTCGAGGAGGAGGCCGAACCCACCGTTGGTGACCCGCCCCCATCCCACGCCGCCCCCGTTGTGCAACGAGACCCAGGTGGCGCCTCGCATGGCGTCCCCGATCACGTTGTGCACTGCCATGTCGGCGCAGATCCTCGAGCCGTCCCGGATGTTCGCCGTCTCCCGCCACGGGCTGTCTGTGCCCGACACGTCGTGGTGGTCGCGGCCAAGCACCACCGGGGCGCTCAGGGTGCCGTCCTCGATGGCGCGGTTGAACGCCGCGGCGATGCGCCGCCGCCCTGCGTGGTCTGCGTAGAGAATGCGCGCCTGGCTCCCCACCACCATGCCGTTTGCGTCTGCCTGCTCGATCCAGCGCAGGTTGTCGAGCATCTGCTGGCGGATGTCGTCGGGGGCTTCTGCGGCTTGCTGCCGGATGACGTCGGCAGCGATGCGGTCGGTGCGTCGCAGATCGTCGGGGTCGCACGACGTGCACACCCAGCGGAACGGCCCGAAGCCGTAGTCGAAGCACATGGGGCCCATGATGTCTTCGACGTAGGAGGGGTAGCGGAAGTCGCGCTCTCCGGTGGGGTCGTCCACGTCCGCGCCCGCGTCTCGAGCCTGCACGAGGAACGCATTGCCGTAGTCCCAGAAGTGCATTCCGCGGTCGGAGAGGGTGTTCACGGCAGCCACGTGACGACGCAAGGAGCCTTGGACCTGCTCCTTGAACCCCGCGGGGTCCCGGTGCATCACGTCGCGCGCGTCCTCGAAGCTTACGCCAGCGGGGTAGTACCCCCCACCGAAGGGGTTGTGCAGAGAGGTCTGGTCGGAGCCCAGCTCGATGGGCACTCCGGCGGAGACGAAGCGCTCCCACAAGTCCACGATGTTGCCGAGGTACCCCAGGGACAGGGCCTCCTTCTTCGTGCGCGCGGTCTCGACGCGACGAAGCACGGCGTCGACGTCGTCGGTCACCTCCTGGACCCAGCCCTGGGCGTGGCGCTTGTGCAGAGCGACGGGGTTGACCTCAGCGACCACCCCGATGGCCCCGGCGATGACGGCAGCCTTTGCCTGGGCACCCGACATGCCGCCGAGGCCCGACGTCACGAACACGCGGCCGGCCAGCACGTCGTCGCCGGTGGCTCCGAGGTAGAGCCGCGCCGCGTTGAGCAGGGTGATGGTCGTCCCGTGCACGATCCCCTGGGGCCCGATGTACATGAACGAGCCCGCGGTCATCTGGCCGTACTGGGTGACACCGAGGGCATTGCCGTTGTCGAGATCGGCCTGCGTGCTGTGCTCCGGGATCATCATCCCGTTGGTGACCACTACGCGGGGCGCGTCCTTGTGAGCGGGGAAGAGCCCCAGCGGATGCCCCGAATAGAGCACCAGGGTTTGCTCGTCCGTCATCTCGCTCAGGTACCGCATCGTTTGCAGGTACTGCGCCCAGTTGCTGAAGACGGCTCCGTTGCCCCCATAGGTCACGAGCTCGTAGGGATGCTGGGCCACCGCGCGGTCCAGGTTGTTCTGGATCATCAGCATGATCGCCGCCGCCTGCTTGCTACGGGCGGGGTACGTGCCGAGGGGGCGGGCGTGCATGGCGTACGCAGGCCGCAGCCGTCGCATGTAGATGTGGCCATCCTCAGCGAGCTCCCGAGCCAGCTCGGGCGCCATCTCCTCGTGCCAGGCGCGGGGCAGATACCTCAGCGCGTTGGCGAGGGCGAGGTGCTGCTCGCGGGAGGTCAGCGTGTGGTTGCGGATCGGCGCGCGGTCGACGCCTTCCTCGGCGGGAGGAGGGGCGGCGGGCAGGGTGTCGGGCAGACCCTGGCGGATGGCGTTCGCGAAGGCGGAGTCAGACATGCGGCGGATGGTAGACCCCACCGTGGGTCCTTGCTCAGGGCGTCGATCAGGCCCCCCGCGCGCGGCGTCTGACCAGGGCACCCAGACCGACGAGCAGCCAAAGGGCGGCGCGGCCTCCGGCCCCCTGGGAGGAGCCGCAGCGGGCACAGCCTGAGCCTCCGGGGGTGACCAGGTCGCCGACGTCGTCCACGTCATCCCCGGTGGTGCCGGAGTCGTCGTCGTCCGAGGTGGCGTCATCGTCGTCCGAGGTGGCGTCGTCGTCGTCGGACGTGGCGTCGTCGTCATCCGACGTGGCGTCGTCGTCATCGCCGGAGTCGTCGTCGTCATCGCCGGAGTCGTCGTCGTCCCCGGAGTCGTCGACCGGGTCGAGGTAATTGGGGATTCCGTCCCCGTCGTCGTCGCCCTCCCCCTCCTCTTCGTCGAGGGCGCCGTCGCCGTCGCTGTCGTCGTCGTACCAGTTCTCGACCCCGTCCCCGTCGGGGTCCTCGTCGGGGACACCATCACCGTCGGCGTCGCCGTCGAGCTCCGTGGCCGTCAGGATTCCGTCGCCGTCGTCGTCTTCGTCCAGAGCGTCGATGGTGCCGTCGCCGTCCGTATCGAAGGGCGCGCCGACATCCCCCACCTCGTCCGCGTCGCCCAGGCCGTCTCCATCGCTGTCGGGATCCAGCGGGTCCGTCATGAGCGCGAGCTCGTCTGCGTCCGTCAGACCGTCCCCGTCGCTGTCGTCCGTGCAGTCGGGCTGGCCGTCGCCGTCGATGTCCCCGAAGCCGTCGACCAGGTCCCCATCACAGTCGCTGTCGGTCCCATCGCAGAGTTCGGGCGCGCCGGGGTAGACCGCCGCTGCCGCGTCGTCGCAGTCCGTCGCGTCGGCCACGCTCCCGGTGGGAGCAAAGCAGGTGAACGACGGTGCGGCGAGGTCGCCGAACGAGTCGGCGTCGGCGTCGGCGTACCAGGTCGTCTGGCCGATCACCCCGGGGTCCGCGTCGTCCACGAGACCGTCGCAGTCGTTGTCCACGGTGTCGCACACCTCGGTGGCTCCGCTCCAGATCGCCGGGTCCAGGGGAGCGCAGTCGACATCGTCGAGGTCCCCGTCGCCGTCGCTGTCGTCGGTGCAGTCCGGCTGCCCATCGCCGTCGAGATCGCCGAAGCCATCCACAAGATCGCCGTCGCAGTCGCTGTCGACGGCGTCGCACAACTCAGTTGCGCCCGGGTAGATGGCGCTGTCGCCGTCGTCGCAGTCGAGGCTGTTGACGCTGCTCCCCGGCGGTGGGTTGCAGGCCGTGGTCGCCGCGGCGAGGTCCCCGAACCCGTCGGTGTCCCCGTCGGCGTACCAGGTCGGCGCGCCGGACAGCGAGGAGTCTGCATCGTCGACGAGGGCGTCGCAGTCGTTGTCGATGGAGTCGCACACCTCCGCGGCGCCGCTCCAGATGGTCGGGTCCGTCGGCGCGCAGTCGACGTCATCGAAGTCGCCGTCGCCGTCGCTGTCGTCACACACGTCTCCGAGACCATCCCCGTCACTGTCGACCTGAGCCAGGTTGCTTACGGACGGGCAGTTGTCCACGAGGTCCGCGATGCCGTCGCCGTCGGTGTCCACGTCGAAGGCGAAGACCCGCATGCCATCCACCGGCTGGTCTTCGAGCGCCAGCATGAGGACGCCCTCGGCGTAGTCGAGGCCGTGACCCCAGGGCCCCGGGTCCACCGGGTGGGAGCGCACCTGGGAGCCCGTGGCGGGGTCGATGCCCAGCAAGGAGGAGGGCACGCCGGCGTTCCACCACTGCACCCACAACAGGCTTCGGTCTGCGTCCCAGGCGATGCCAGGGAGGTCGTAGGGCTGGGGCAGGGTGATCTCTGACGTTTGGGTCCAGGGGTCTCCCGCGATGGCGATGATCTTGATGTGGTCGTTGGGCTCGGTCTCCGTGCCTTCCCACAGGTACCCGCCGCCGAACCCCACCGAGTGGCCGACTCCATCGGCGACGTTGGGGCCCGGGTAGTCCGCCAGCGTCGTGCAGGTCACCGGGTCCGCCGCGGTGTACCCCGCGCCCGCCCATCGGTTCACCCACAAGACATCGCGCAGGTGGTCGTACGCGATGGTGGGCGCGCTCCCGCTGGGGTAGCTCAAGGAGCACGTCCCCAGCTGGGTGAACGAGTTGGGGCCGTTGCGCTGCCAGCGAGTGATGGTGTCGTCGTCGCGAGAGGTCCAGATGAGGTCGTCGTAGGCCGTGATCCCACGGGTGTAGCTCGTGTGGCCCGGCCAAGTCTCCAGCAACGCACCGGTCACCCCGTCGCGCACCTCAGCTGTCGTGCCGTCGCGCATCATGTAGAGCAGGCCGCTGACGTCGTCGTAGTCGAGGCCCTGGATGTCCGTCGAGGTCATGGGGAGATCGAGGGTCGACGAGACCGTGGAGAGGTCAGGCGCCTGCAACACGTTGTCGAAGCGGCGCAGGGTGAGGCCCTCCGCCTCGGTGCCCCAGAGCCGGTCGTTCACCTCGTCGTAGGCCATGCCGTGGAAATGCAAGGAGTTCTGACCGGCCAACGTGCGCGCGCGGGTCAAGCTCGTGGGGGTCGCGGAGAGGGTCTGGCTGAAGAAGCGCACCCGGCCCGTCCCCGAGGCTTCCACCGCCACGATCTGCCCGTTCATCAACGTCAGGTCCGCGATGGTGGCCCCCACCTCGAAGGCCTCGAAGCTCCCCGTGAGCACGCCGCTCTCGTCGTAGGCGAGCACGTCGTTCCCATCAGCCACATAGAGGCGGCTGGAGGCTGGGTCCCACACGGCTCCCTCGGCGGTGGCAGGGACGGTAAATGAGAAGGAGGCGGCGGTGCTCGACAGGTCCGCTGCGTCGAGGAGCCCGTCCCAGCGATGTACCTGTGCATCGTCGGCGTCGACGCCATAGACGGGGCGTGTTCCGCCGGCTCGGAAGGCGACTCCATGCAAGTGACTCGCCTCCGACCCCAGGACCACCTTGAGGTCGTAGGGCGCGTCCTGCGCGGTGGCGACGGAGGCGGGCAGAGCGAGGAGAGCGAGCAGGGAGAGGGGGCCGAAGCGCATGGGGAAAGGATGACACGGTGTACATTCTTCGGGACGGGTAGCGACCAGCCCGCTGGCGTGTCCTCGGAGAAGAAATGTCCATCACCACGGTAGTGCGCCTCATCGACGCCCCGATCGGCGAGGTGTTTCACGCGGTCGCCGACTTCGACAACTTCAGCGACGCACTCCCACACATCGTCAGGCTCGAGTTCCTGACCGCCCAGAAGAAGGGGGTAGGGACTCGATTCCGTGAGACCCGGCTGCACAATGGGCGCGAGGCGACCACCCTCATCGAGGTGACCGAGTACATCGAGGCCGAGCGGGTGCGTCTCGTGACGGACCAGGGCGGCACGGTCTGGGACTCGGTGTTCGACGTGCGTGAGGTGGGGTTTCAGACGGAGCTCACCCTCACGGTGGAAGCGACCCCTTACAAGCTGTTCGCCAAGTTGGTGACTCCCTTCGTCCGCGCGACGGTCGCTCGGGCCCTCGAGTCAGACCTGGACGAGGTGAAGGCATACTGCGAGCGGTAGCGGCGCGGACTCGCTGCGCCCAGGGGCCCGGTGGTGACGGAGTCCTGCCGCTTCGCGCGTCCTGGATCCAGCGGAGTCCCAGCAGGGCTCCGCCCCCAACCAACAGCGCGAGCCCCGCTGCGCCGAGGAGCCAAGGGGGCCACGGGCTTGGCGGAGCGCCTCCCTCGGGGAGGCCGTGCGAGACGTCGTCGGTCACCCATCCAGGGTAGCGGCCCCGCCCGGGAGCCGGCAGGATGCGACCACCCATGGCCAGCCCCATCATCGTTCCGCCCGCCGCCGACGCCGATTCCCTCCTCGAAGCCTTCGTGAGTTGGTCCGAGGGCGAAGGGCTCACGCTCTACGATGCCCAGGAGGAAGCGATCCTCGAGGTGTTCGAGGGCAACAACCTCGTGTTGAGCACCCCCACGGGGTCGGGCAAGTCTCTCGTGGCCATCGCGGCCCACCTGCGCGCGTTCGCGGCGGGCCAGACGTCCGTCTACACCTCCCCCATCAAGGCCCTGGTGAGCGAGAAGTTCTTCGCTCTGTGCGACGTCTTCGGCGCCGAGAACGTGGGGATGCTCACGGGCGACGGCGTCATCAACAGCGATGGACTGGTCCTCTGCTGCACCGCGGAGATCCTGTCGAACATGGCCCTCGTCCAGGGGGAGAGCCTCGACGTGGCCACCGTGATCATGGACGAGTTCCACTACTACTCCGACCCCGACCGCGGGGCGGCGTGGCAGGTGCCGCTGCTCACGATGTCCAACTCACGGTTCTTGCTGATGAGCGCGACCCTGGGCGACACCCGACGCATCGAGGCCGAGCTCGAAGAACTCACCGGCGCCCACACCGCCACGGTCAGCGGAGTCGAGCGTCCCGTTCCCTTGGAGTTCAGCTACTCCGTGGTCTCCTTGCTGGAGACGCTGGAGTCGCTGGTGGGCAGCAACAAGGCGCCGGTGTACCTCGTGAACTTCAGCCAGCGCGAAGCCTCCGAGATGGCCCAGAGCCTCACCTCGGGGCAGCTGGCGGACAAGGAGCGCCGCAACGCGGTGCGGGCCGCCATCAAGGGGTTTCGCTTCGACAGCCCCTACGGGGTCAAGCTCAAGGCCATCCTCGAGCACGGCATCGGCGTGCATCACGCGGGATTGCTCCCCAAGTACCGCCGGCTCGTGGAGCGCCTGGCCCAGCAGGGCCTGCTCATCGTGATCTGCGGGACCGACACCCTGGGAGTCGGGGTCAACGTGCCCATCCGCACGGTGCTGTTCTCGCGGCTGTACAAGTTCGACGGGCGGAAGAGCCGCATCCTCACGGTGCGGGACTTTCATCAGATCGCCGGCCGCGCTGGGCGCAAGGGCTACGACGACGTGGGCTGGGTGGTCTGTCAGGCGCCGGAGCACGTCATCGAGAACAAGCGGCGCGAGGCCAAGGTGGACGCCGGCCTCATGTCCAAGAAGAAGCTGCGCCGCGAGCAGCCCCCTCGCGGCTACGTGCAGTACGACGAGAGCACCTTCCTCAAGCTCGTGGACGGGCAGCCCGAAGAACTGAAGCCGCGCTTCGTCGTGGACCACGGGATGCTGCTCTCCATGCTGCAGCAGGACCCAACCAACTGCGGCCTCACCGGCGGCTACGGCCGCCTGCTCAACCTCATCGACCGCAGCCACGTGGGGCCCACCACGAAGCGACGCCTGGCCGAGAAGGCCGAGCAGCTGCTTGCCTCGTTGGTGCACGCCGGCCTGGTGATCGAAGACGAGCCTGGTGCGTTCCTCGACGCTCCTCTGCGCCTCGCCGAGGACATCGACGATGACTTCTCGGTCTTCCACACCCTGTCGCTCTACTTCCTGAGCGCCCTGGAGAAGCTCGATCCCGAGGCCGAGGACTACCCCATGCGGGTCATGGGTCTCGCCGAGGCCATCCTCGAGAACCCGTGGCCGGTCCTCAAGGAGCAGGAGCGTCGGGAGCGCGGCGACCGCATCCAGCAGATGAAGGCCGAAGGCCTCGACTACCACGAGCGCATGGAGGCATTGGAGGACGTCACGTACCCCAAGCCCGACGCGGACTGGATCTACGAGACCTTCAACGCCTGGCTCGAGACCCACCCCTGGCTGGCCGCGGAGCACATCCGGCCCAAGAGTGTGGCCGGGGAGCTCTTCCTCACCTGGGCCACCTTCGCCGAGTACGTGCGCGAGCTGAAGCTCCACGCCGTCGAGGGCGTGCTGCTGCGTCACCTGAGTCAGGTCTATCGGGTGCTGGCCCGTTCGGTGCCGCCGGGCTTCATGACCGACCCGCTCCTGGAGTCCATCAGCTTCCTCCGTGCCACCCTCGCTCACGCCGACAGCTCGCTCGTCACCGAGTGGGAGAAGATGTTGAACCCGGAGGAGGTCGCCGCCAGCGACGGTCCGCCGCCTCCGCCCGACATCTCGCGAAACACGCGCAGCTTCAAGGCCCGGATCCGCGCCGAGCTGCACCAGCTGGTGCGCGCCCTCGCCCGCAAGGACTACGACGCCGCCTGGAGCTGTGTCCGAGGTGACGAGTGGACCCCGGCGGACTTCGAGAAGGCTCTCGCCCCCTACTGGGAAGAGTTCGACCGCATCCGCTTCGACCACAGCTCACGGCTCAGCGACAACACGCTGATCACCGAGCTCCGTCCCCACGTCTGGGAGGTGAGTCAGCGCCTCCTCGACCCCGAAGGGGAGGGCGCTTGGGCGGTGCAGGCCACCGTGGACCTGACCGAGGACACGGCGCCCGAGGGGCCCCTGCTGCTGGTCCACGCCGTCGAGGAGTAGGACCAGTCAGTCAGGGGGCCGCCCGGGGGCGTCAGGTCGACCCGAGGCCGCCTAGGCCCAGATGACCTTCTTCTTCGCGTCGTACCAGCCCTCGAGCTTGCTCTCGTAGGCGTCCTCGATGGCGGAGCGGCGGATCTTCAAGGTCGGCGTCAGGAAGCCGTTCTCGACCTCCCACGCGTCCGAGACGATCACGAAGCACTCGAGGCGCTCGTGGTGCTCCACCTTGCTGTTGACGTCTGCGAGCAGAGCCTCGAGCTTCGGCGTGGTCTCCGCCTGGAAGGCGGCGTCACCCTGCTTGGGGCGGATGTCCTCGCCGAGCACGATGAGCGAGTAGGGCTGCGGGAAGCCCGAGCCCGAGACGCACGACAACTCCACGTGGGGGTCGTTGTTGATGAGGTTCTCGATGGGCGCGGGCGAGACGTACTTGCCCTTGCTCGTCTTGAAGATCTCCTTCACCCGGCCGGTGATCTTGAGCATGCCGCTGGGCTTGCGCTCGCCCCGGTCGCCGGTCTTGAAGTACCCGTCCTCGGTGAACGACTCGGCCGTCAGCTCAGGCAGCTTGTAGTAGCCCATCATCGTGCCGAGCGACTTGATGAGGATCTCGCCGGCGTCGCTGATCTTCACGTCGACCCCGGGGTAGGGGACCCCGACGTAGCCGGGCTCGCTGTACTCGGGCGTGCTCAGGTGGCTGTAGGCGAAGTCCTCGCTCATGGCGTAGCCCTCGAGCAGGTTCAGCCCAAGGCGGCGGTACCAGGCGATGAGCTCGGCGGGGATGGGCGCGGAGCCCGAGCCCGCGAGCCGCACGTTGTCCAGCCCGAGGCCCGTGAGCACCTTCTTCTTCACGATGCCCGACAGGATCGGAATCTTGAGGAAGAGGTCGAGCTTCTTCGGCGGCATGTTCTTGAACACGCCGAGCTGGAACTTGAGCCACAGCCGCGGCACCGAGATGAACAGCGTCGGGTGCGCGCGGCGCAGGTCCACCACGAAGGTGTCCAGGGACTCAGCGAAGAACAGGCGCCCGCCGCCGATGAGGTTGGCGCACTCGATGTAGGCCCGCTCGAACACGTGGGCCAGGGGCAGGTAGGAGAGACCGCGGTCGTTCTCCGTGATCTTCAGCTCCCGCACGATGCCGTGGGAGGCAGCCGACATGCGGCCGAAGTTGTGCATCACGCCCTTGGGCTGACCCGTCGAGCCGGAGGTGTAGATGATGATCGCCATGTCGTCGGCGTCGCGGCTGGCGCGCTCCGGGAGCGGCTCCGTGGACGCGAGGATGTCGTTCCACTTCGGCAGGTCCGTCTTCGGCGCCAGCGGGAACGCGACCTTCGGCAGGTCCGCGGGCACGGCCTTTTCGAGGTTGCCCCAGGTGTCGAGCTTGCCCACGAACACCAGCTTGCACTCGGCGTGCTCGATGATGAACGAGACGGTGTCGGCGCTCGCGGTGGGGAAGATGGCGACCGTCACGTGGCCGGCCATCCAGATGGCCAGCTCCGCGATGATGAACTCTGCGCAGTTCTTGCTGAGCATGCCGATGCGCGAACCGGGCTCGAAGTTCTGGGCCTTCAGGTGCGCAGCCATGCGCATCGCCGAGTCCAGGATCTCCTTGCGGGTGTAGTCGCGCACCTGTCCGCCGCCCGTGGGCTGGGTGAACTGGACGCGGTCGGGCGCCTTGTCGACAAGGGCGTAGAAAGCTTCGAGAAGCAGCGGACCTTCGGCCATGGAATCACTCTCCGGAGTCACGATTGAGGCGGCGGGCCCGCCGCGCAGCGCGCAGGGTGCCAAAGGCGCGCAGAATTTTGAAGGGGAGACACGGACGGTTTGTCACCGAGGTGTCGCCGCGCCCCTCTCAGACATTGCCTCGGTGCTGCCGCCAGGGCTGTGGGTCCACCTCCGCGCGCTCCAGGAGCATCGCCAGGCGCTCACTCGCCTCCGCCTGATGGGCGCGGTATCCGCCGGCCGCCAGCAGTCCTTCGGGACCGACCGCGGGATCGATGACCGTGCGCCCTCCCAGAAAGAGTCCGCGCAGTGCGCCGCTGGTTCCCCCCATGACGAAGGCATGGAGAAAGTCGTTGCCCGGCCAAAGAGCCGGATGCATGGGATCCCAGACCGCCAGGTTGGCGCGGGCGCCCGGTGCGATGACTCCCTGCCGGAAGCCCGGGTGAGCGGCTCCGGGGACGCTCCACACGGCGTCGAGCAGGCGCTCGGTGGTCCCGGACAGGAGCTGCTGGCCGATCTGCTCGGACCGTCGCGCCTGCAGCAGCCGGGCGCTCCCCAGGGTCCCGTCGTCGAGGAAGTGCTCGGCCTGCGGTGACCAGGAGGTGGCGTAGCTCGGTCCCCAGGCCATCAGCTTGAGCTCTCGCTGCACATCCATCGTGTCGTTGCAGGCGCCGCAGTCCGTCCCCAGGGCAAGGGGGATCCCCGCGTCCAGCCACGCCCGCTCGGGCGCGGGGAAGCCAAACTGCACCTGCGACCACGGGCAGTGCACGAGCATGTGCCGGTCGGCGTTCAGCAGCGCGATGTCGTGGCGGCTGACGAAGAGCCCGTGCACCAGCAGGAGCTTGCTCGCCGCCTCCAGCACGCCGTCCCGTTGGAGGCCAGCGACGGGGGACGCGGAGTGGCGCGAGAGGGCGCGCTCGTACTCCTCGATGGACTGGGCGACGTGCACGTGGATCGGCAGGTCCAGGTCGGCCGACGTGCGCGCGATGCGCTGCCAGAGCTCCGGGCTGACCGTGTCGGTGGCGTGAGGCCCGAGGGCGACTCCGATGCCGTCCCCGGTCAGCGACGAGTCCGCCGCGAGCTCCAAGGTGGTCTCCCACTGGCGGTCCAGCTGCGGGACTCCCGGGCCGGCCAGGTCCTGCAGGGTGGGGGCGACGATGCCCTCGAGACCGACGTCCCGCAGGGCGCCCACCATCTCGTCCCCGAAGTAGTAGTGGTCCCACACGCACCCCACGCCGGCGAGGAGGGACTCCCAAGCTCCGATGCGGGAAAATGCGCGGACATCACCCGGTTGGAGGTGAGACTCCACGCGATAGTAGAGCTCTTCGACGACATTGCCGACCATCACGCGGGGGGTCGCGAGTCCGCGAAAGGCGCTCATGGCGAGGTGCGAGTGTGCGTTGACGAAGGAGGGGGTGACGAGGTGTCCCGTGAGGTCCCGGACGGTGGCTCCGTCCGGAGTCGGCCCGAAGCCCTCGACTCCAACCTCCCTGACTTGCACGATCTTTCCACCAGCGACGGCGATCTCGGCGGGGACGAGCCGGAACCCAGAGGTCCCGTCGCCCAGGAGCACGCGGTCGGAGCGAAGGATCCAGGTCATGTTGTTTCCTCGGGAGGTAGGAGCTTCATCTTGACCAACAGCGTGTTGACCACTGCGTACAGGCCCCACAGGACGAGCACGACCATGTAGTCGAGCACGGGAATCCGCACGATCTCGTGCCACTGATCCAGTCGGTCGAGCCCCACGTAGGTGGCGACGGCGCCGACGACACACGCCGCGACCACGGCCCGCCGCGCCAGCGAGCTCAGCCCCGTTCCCCACAGCTGCGTGAGGACGAACACCGCCCCGAAGCCGAAGGCGAACATGGGCCACAGGCCTTGGCCCTGGTGGATGGCTACGAGCACTCCGTGGGGGAGCACGAGCATCTCGAGGGCGAGGGTCCATCGCTTGTCGAGGTGAGCTCGATGGAACAGCAGGACCGACTGCCAAAGCAGCAGGAAGATGTAGAAGAAGCCGGCGAGGTGGCCAAAGGTCCCCTCGGTCGGGTGGTACCAGAAGGTGTAGATGAGCGCCCATGTGAAGAGGTAGCCGTGGGTGTGCTTCACGACCCTCAGGAACCGCTTCGAGAAGGGCAGGCTCTTGCCGAAGACGAGGCCTCGTCGTGGTGCCTCCAGAATCAGCACCACCATGAGCATCAGCGCGACGGAGCCCAGGGCTGTGATCTCGGGCACGTCCTGGGCGAGACCGTCATAGAACAGCTGGGTCTGGACGATGTGCAGTCCGATGAAGACGGCGTGGGTTCCGAGCATCCACCAGTTGGCTGACCGGAAGGTCTTGCCGAAGCCCAGCTTGCTTCGCTGGGCCTGGGCGATGATGAGCCAGGCGATGACGTTGTGGAGCGCGTATCCGGCCCAGGCGCTCCACCGCGCGGCGGTCGTGGGGTCGGTGAGCCTCCACGGATAGGCGAACGCGACCGTGGGGCCGACCGTGTCGAAGCTCCCCAGCCGGCCGGCGGTGAGCGCGATGATCGCGGTGCAGGCGGCGGCGAAGAGCACGCCCCCGAGCACCGGACGGGAGGGACCAGACATCGCCGGAGGATAGGGAAGGGGGCGCGGAGCCGCTCGTACGTCCCATTGCGGTTGGAGGGGCGGTGGATGGTTTTGGTGCAACGCTGACGCGCCCGCGAGGACGTACGCAGGGCTATGGTTCGGCGCCGCCGCCCCCTCTCGCACCAGGAAACAGCAGCATGTCCGAGTACTACAAGCCCGAGCACCTCGCCCGCTTCGGAGAGATCAAGGCCGGCAGCCCCGACCTCGCAAAGAAGTTCTTCGAGTGGTACGGCGCGACCTTCGAGGACGGCGCGTTGACCAAGCGAGAGAAGTGCCTCATCGCTTTGGCGGTGGCGCACAGCGAACAGTGCCCCTACTGCATTGACGCGTACACCACCGGCTGTCTCGAGAACGGCAGCGACCTGGAAGAGATGACGGAGGCGGTGCACGTGGCCGCGGCCATCAAGGGCGGAGCAGCCCTCGTGCACGGGCTCCAGATGCTCGAGAAGACCCAGAAGCGAGGCATGTAGTGAACTCGACGACGTCGCTGAACGTGCTGACCCCGCTCGATCTGGCGAGCCCGGAGGCGGGGCCGAAGCCCACGAAGTCCCTGGTGGCTCGGGGCTCGGACCTGGTGGCTCCGGCGGTGCAGTTGGCGCGGCTGGACGCCGTGAAGCTCAGCAGCGACGACGACTTTGACACCTTCGCGGCGCGGAGCGGCTACCCCGAGTTCAGCCCGGCCTCCCTGGAGATCCTCCAGGTCAACATGGGCAAGCTGTGCAACATGACCTGTCGCCACTGCCATGTGGACGCAGGACCCGACCGCGTCGAAGAGAACATGAGCCGCGACACCGTGGACGCGGTGCTCGAGGTCCTCGACCGCACGGGCGCGCACACCGTGGACATCACAGGCGGTGCTCCCGAACTCAACCCCCACTTCACGTACTTCGTCGAGGAGTGCGTCAGCCGCGGGAAGCACGTCATTGACCGCTGCAACCTCACCGTCTTGCTGTTGCCCAAGCTCGCCGGCCTGCCTCAGTGGCTCGCCGACCGCGGGGTGGAGGTGGTGTGCTCGCTACCGCACCATCGCGCCCGCAACACGGACGCGCAGCGAGGGGATGGCACGTACGCGAAGTCGATTCGGGCCCTCGAGATCCTCAACGCCGTCGGCTACGGACAGGGGGACGCGACCAAGGTCCTCACCCTCATGACCAACCCCGCGGGGGCGTTTCTCGCTCCCGATCAGGCCGCCACCGAGCAGCAGTGGAAGGCCAGCCTGCAGCGCCACCATGGGGTGACCTTCGATCGCCTCATCGCCTTGAACAACATGCCGATCAGCCGGTTCCTGGAGTGGCTCGAGGACACCAGCAACCTCGAGGCCTACATGCAGAAGCTGCTCGACAGCTTCAATCCTGCAGCGCTTTCTGGTGTGATGTGTCGCAACACGATCAGCGTCGGTTGGGATGGCTGGGTATACGACTGCGACTTCAATCAGATGCTCGCGATGCACGCCACCGACCGGGCTGGAGAGCGCTTGCACATCGCAAACTTTGCGGAGGCGAGTGCAGAGGAGCGCGTCATCGCGACGGCACGTCACTGCTTCGGCTGCACCGCTGGCGCGGGCTCGTCTTGTGGCGGGGCCACCGCCTGACAGAACGCTCCGTCCGAGGGCTGTCCCGTGTATGGGCATTGAAGTGGCGCCCCGGAGCGTCGATGCTGAAGGGGCGATGTTCGACCTGACCGACACCTGCAACGGCTTCTTCTTTCGGTGCTACGTGCCAGACGGCGCCGGCTTGCCCATCGAGGTCGACGATGCCCCCGGCTTCGCGGAGGCCGAGGAGGCCTTCATCGCCCGGGTGCAGGAGGTGCTGCGCGGGCGGCCCGACCTCCTCGAGCTGCTCTCCTGTCTGGAGAACGGGTTGGAGGTACGACTGCACTGCGGCTCGGGCTTCGTCGACGAGGAGAACGAGACCTACTTCTTTGGCAGCGTCCAGAGCGATGGCGAGCAGCTGGTCCTGGAGATCTCCACCGAGGAGGTGCTCCTCGGGGCCCGGGCAGGGCACGAGGCCCTCGACGTCGTGGTGCACGAGCTGACCCATGTGCTGGACCACATGCAGGAGCCGACGGGAATGCTTCCGTTCATGGAGCGGGAAGAGCAGCGGGAGTTTGTGCGTCTTCGGGCGCGGGAGCTGGAGAAGCTGGCCGATGGCGCCTCGTGCCTCGACCCGTACGCGCTGACGAACGACATGGAGTTCCTCGCCGTGGCGGTGGAGACGTTCTTTGCTCGCCCCTACGAGCTCGCGACCACCAGCCCGAAGCTTTTCCAGAGCATTGACAGGTACTTCCAGGTGGATCCTCAAGAAGACGCGATCACCATGGCGGCCGTGCGCCCGGTGGCGTCCGCGGCCACCCAGGCGGCCTCGGCGGTGACCCAGATGGGGCCCGCGCTCACCGAGACGGCATCGGCGGTCACCCAGGTGGGCCCAGCCCTGACGGAGACTGCGTCCGCGATCACCCTGGTGGGGCCGATCGTCGCCCCCATCCCCGAGAAGTAGCGGTCCTGGGTGGGTCCTCGGCTGGGCGCGGACCCTCACACTCCCCGGGTGCGACTGCGCGACCTGATCCGTGGCGCAGTCCGCATGGCTCCTCGGGCCCCTCGGGCCGCCCACGCGATGCTCACGGTGGCTCGCAGTGATCCGAGCACGCGCCTTTCCATGGGCGCCTGGGTGGAGCGCAACTCCCGTCGGCATCGTGACCAGCCCGCGCTGCTCTTCGAAGAGAGCCGATGGACGTGGCGCGAGCTCAACCTCGTGGCGAATCGCTGGGCCCACGCGCTGACCCAGCACGGGGTGCGCCGGGGGGACGTGGTCGCCCTCGGTCTGGAGTCTCGGCCCGAGCTGATGTTTGCGGTCATCGCTCTGGCGAAGCTCGGGGCTGTGTCCGGCCTTGTAAATTCTTCACTCGCGCCAGAAAGCCTCGCGCATAGCTTGAGGGTTGTCGACCCAAGCTTCTGGATTATTGGGCAGGAGGTGGCCCCGGGTTTTGGCCGGGTGTTCGACGGGGTGCCAGGCGCTCGGAGGCGGTTGTACGTGGCCGACACCTGGTCGGGAGCCCGTGCAGAGGAGCCACCGCCGGGGTGGACCTCGCTGGATCGCGCGGTGTCGGCCGCAGGCCGTGGCAACCCCGACTCCACGCGCAAGATCACACTCGGCGAGCGCCTGTTCACCATCCCCACGTCGGGAACC
>JAGSHC010000128.1 GCA_023954745.1 Deltaproteobacteria bacterium
GACCCTTCGGGCACCGCCGGTTGGGCGCCACCGGTGAGGGTCTCCATGGACGGTGGCTGCGCGCCGCTGGGGAGCGAGGAGCCTTCCCAGAGCAGGACGTCGGGGCGGCCGGTCTCGCTGTCCTCACACACGTAAGCGAGCTGCTGAGCCTCGTCTCCGGTGCGGGCGGGGTTCCAGGCGGGCTGGCTGCAGTCGGCATCGAGGGCTGAAGTGAGTTCCACCCAGGAGCCGCCCGAGATCGTCGTGTCGGCTACGACCACGGTGCGCCTGGCGGTGTCGGGGTCGACCCAACTCGCCGCGATCCGATCGCCCGTCCGGTTCACGTGTACGTCGGCAATTGCTCCCTCGATGGAGGGCGCGATGTCGGACAGCGCGCTCGTGAGGGGCTCGAACCGCACAATCCGCGACACGCCGTAGGCGTCGGACGACGAGAGGAACATGGCGTCGGACTCGCGCTCCAGCCCAGCGACGGCGACGCTGGCGCTTCCTGGAACGTCGACCGGTTGCGCGACGAGGGGCTCGGTGAGCAGGTCGATGGTCGACACGCCCGCCAGGCCGGTGAGAGGGTCGCGGTGCTCGAGGACCAGGAACTGTCCCAGCCACGAGAAGCGCACGCCGGTCAGGCCGGGAACGTCGGGGGCCACCGTGGTGTCCCCGGTCGCCAGATCCACGACCGCGGCGCGGCCCACCGGGAGCTCGTTGGCGAAGTCGTAGCCGCCGATGACGACGCCCACCCGGTTGCCGAGGCGGTCGGGCACCGCGAAGGGCGCCTCGCTGGGGAGGATGATGTCGCCGTCGTCGACGAGCGGACCCTCGGGCCCGACTTCGAAGTCCGTAAGGACCGTCAGCTCGAAGCCCTCGGCGAAGAGGACGGCGGCGTTGCGCTCCTCATCGGTGGCGAAGTCGTCCTGGGAGATGGCCTGCACTCGATAGATGTTGGTGCGCAGCGTGATCGGGTCCGTCCCGACGAAGACGATGGTCTGTCCGCGAACCGGATCGACGTCCTGGTTCGCGCCGCCGGCGACGTCCACCGCGGCGTAGGAACAGCCGGTGCCCACGAGGGCCAGGAGCAGCAAGAGCAGGGAAGGTGAACGCATGCGGCGGTTGTCTAATCCAAGATTGAGGCCTTGGGATCGGGTCGATTCGCGCCCGAACAGTGCGCCGGCTGTCCGCGATCGGGACACTGCGGGCATGTCTCTTCCAGTGGATGCGTTGCTCAGAAGCTCGTCCCCAGCTGCGCGTAGACGATTCCACTGGGGTAGGCGCCGTCGGCAAAGCCGAAGGAGTACCCCACCCGGCCGGTGAACAGCCCGCCCCAGAAGAGCACGATGTCGCCCTCCAGCTCGACCCCCACGGACGGCTTGGTGTTTGCCAGGAACTGAACGAAGCCGTCGGGGCTGCCCCCATACCCGGCGTAGTCGGAGGTGGAGAAGACCTGGCCGGCTTCGGCGAAGACTCGGGCGGACACTCCTCGGAGCCAGATGGGTGCGGTGGCGAAGCCCCGTTCGATGCGGAGGAGCGGGAAGCGGTACTCGGCGGTCGCCAACCACAGGTGGTCGCCACGCATGGATGAGGTGGGGTAGCCGCGCAGCGCGTAGTAGCGGTCCGGGAGGGAGACGAAGGGACTGTCCCCGAACGGTCCCCCGATGCGGAAGGTGCGCTGGGCGATGGGCGTGCCCAGGGTCGCCCCGATCACGCCGCGCACGGCGAGCACGTGATTTCGCAGCCACGGCATCGTCTGATACGTGCGCCCCTCGATGGTGGCCACGGCGCGGTGGAGCTCGCTCCGGGTGCCGTCGGGCTCGAGACGGTAGGCGCCGAGGAAGCTGCTCTCGATGTCGACGGAGACCGAGAGAAGCCGGCTGTCGTCTTCGGGAGAGACGGACCGGGGGAAGCGTCGGATCTGCCCGGTGCTCCAGCCCAGCACGATGCCCGAGAAGCTGCCGCGCGTCGGTACGAGGGTTGGGTCTGCGTCGTCGGGCAGGTCGCGCAGGGGCCGACGGAACTCCGCTTTGTAGCGCGCGCTGATGCGCTGTCGGCGGCCGACGGGGACGAGCACTCCGGCGCTGAGCACGTCGCGTCGCTCGTAGTAGCGCTCCCCCGCGCGGTAGCTCCCGCTGAAGCTGCTCGAGATGCCGCCGGTGTCCTCCTTGTTGCGGAGCCACAAGCGTCCGTAGTCGATGGAGATGGCTGAGTAGGCGACGGAGAAGCGAGGGTGGAACGCGTTGAGGGTGTAGGAGGCCGCCCCGCCGAGGAAGCGGCTGTCGGTGCGGTATTGAAGGCTCGCGGCCCAGACGTGCTGTTCGAGGGCGTCGTAGCCGCCCGTCCCGACTCCACCCACGGCTCCGGTGTCCGTCAGGGACCCGAAGACCGTCAAGTAGCGAGGCGGGAACAGGGTCCGCAAGGGGTTGTAGACCCGCACCGTGCCCAGCTCGTCGGGGATGTCGGGGGTCTCGCGCTCGCCGGGGTTCTCGACGCCCGAGTAGGCGACGTAGCGAGCCCGTCGGTTCTCTCGCTTCGTGGGCTCGGGTGCGGCCGCGTCCGTCGACGCCGCGGCGGGCGCGAGGGTCCGGAAGTCGTCCCGTGCCTGGTCGCGGGCGATGGAGAGTCTCGGACCCGTCCCCCAGGGCGCCGCGGGGCCGGGCACCCCTTCGAGGGGGTGGAGGGGCGCCAGAGCCTGGGCGGACGGGCCACCCTTCGGGCCGGGCAGGACCCGGGCCGAGAGACGCACGGGCTCCCAGGAGTCCGGGTCGAAGGGCATCTCCTCCACGCGCCAGCCCTCGGCACCGAAGCCCTGGAACACCAGATGGGTGCCATCGGGGGCGACGTCGGGGTACCGGGCTCCGCCCACCAGCCGGGTGACCCGGAAGGTGGCCGCGTCGCTCCAGCGATGCGCGTAGAGGTTGAGGATTCCGTCCCGGTCCGACGACCAGACGATGTACTCCCCGTCAGGAGACCAGGCGGGGTCGGAGTCCGTCGCGCGGTCCCAGGTGAGGGTGCGCAGCAGGGCCCCGTCGGGCCCCAGGACGTGGATGTCACGGAATCCGCCCGGCTTCCAGATCGACACCGCGATGCGCTCCCCCGCCGGGTCCCACACGGGTCCTGCGAACTGCGAGCCGTCGTCGGCGGCGGTGAGCGGGTCGATGCGCACCTGAGCACCGAGCCGGACCCGGCGCGCCTCTTCGGGACCCGAGCCGCCGGGCCCGTCGGCCACCGATCCTCCCGTCGCCAGGGGACTGCCCTCGAGGCCGGCGTCTCCCGAAGGGGCTGCCGTGCTGTCGCCATCGTCTGGGCCCGTGGGCCGGACGAGGTCCACGCGCACGAGCTGGGTCTGGCCCATCCGTGTCTGCACGGCCACGGCCCAGGTCCCCGATGGGTGCGGGGCGGGCCAGGTCAGTCGGCGACCCGCCGTCAGCCGTCGGCTCTTGCCGTCGACCAGAGAGATGCGGAACAGGTCCTTGAAGCTGGTGTACCTCCCGGTCACCCCGACGAGGGCCGCGAGCACCGCGTCCTGGCCCTCGATGCGGACCATCCCCTCGACACCACCCCGGTAGATCCTGCGATCTCCGATCCCGTTTCGACCGATGGCGCGCAGGGCGGAGCGCTCGGACGGCGACCGGTGGTTGTAGAGGATCTGGCTGCCGTCGGCCGTGTACCGGGGGCGCAGCGCCTGCCCGACCCGGGTGGGCACGATGCGGGTGGCCGTGATGCCAGCGCCCTCGGCACCCAGCCGCTCGACGGTGCGGAGGGCTTCTGCCCCCTGGTCCTCTCGCCACTGCTTCCAGAGGGGCACGAACCGCTCGCCGAAGGCCTTCTTGGCGGGCAGCAGGAACGGGATGATCCCTCGCGCGTGATAGTGGTGAAAGTCAATCCAGGCCTCGGGCCGCGTCTTCTCGGCCAGCTCGAGGTGGAACCGGACGCCGTAGAGGTACCGGAGTTGCCCCCGCGGGAACTCCGAGCCGAACCCCTCGGCCATGTCGATGCGGGGAAAAGTGCCTTCGAGGGCAGCGGTCCTCAGCAACATGTCGGTGTAGGTGGAGCGACCCCGGCCGCCAGTGGTCGTGACGGTCTCGATGTAGGTGGCGAACCCCTCGGTCATCCACGCGGGCAGGACTCCGCCGGGCACGATCAGCCGCCCCGCGACCCATCGCACCAGCTGCAGCACGTCCTCGACCATGTCGATCTGCACGATGTGGGCGTACTCGTGGACGAAGATGGCGAACCACCAGTCCTCGTAGCCATCGAGGCTGGTGTCGGGCGTGGGCTGCACCACGTACAGCACGATCTGGTTGCCCGGGGTGGTCCGCGCGAAGCCGTTGGCGCTGTCGGTGCTGTCGATGAGGGTGACCTGGGTCCGGCCACGCGGGTGCCACTTCATCAAGGGCGCGAGGACGTCGTGCACTTCCTCCGCCAGGAGGCCGAACTCCTCCGCGAGCTGGTCACCCCCCTGGTGGAAGTGAATCGAGAAGTGCTCCGTATCCAGCGTGTGCCAGCGCAGACCCGGGTGCCAGCGTGCTCCTTCGGCGGGGGCAGGCCCCAACAACAGCATCAGGCCAAGGGCCAGCAGGGCCGGGAGGTAGCGGCTCAGGGGCAAGGCTCCTGGAGCTCGACGGAGCCGAGGTCGGGCGCCTTGCCGGCCTCGAAGGGCCGCGGATTGCCGAACAGGTCGACGTTCACCTCGAGGTTCCCAGCGCCGCGACATCGTCCGGGCGAGCTCGACTCGACCACGTAGCCGTCTCCTGTCAGGACCCACCCCGGTTCGAGGGCGGTGATCATCTGGGCTCCGTCGACGGACGAGTCCTGGAACAGCGAGTAGCGGATGTCCAGGTCGGGGTCGGCGCCCTCGACGACCAAACCAGCGCTTGCGTCGTGGCCCCAGACGATGCTGTTCGCCAGATCGAGGGTGGTCACCGCGTCTCCGCTGAACCGAAGGCCGGGCTGCCCTTCGGGGCCGAGGAGGCTGGCGTGCCACAGGATGACGCTTCCTCCGCCGTCGGCGTGGACCGCGGGGCCGCGGGTGCCCGCAGACGCCGTGGTGGCCATGCGTCCGATCCAGGCGACGTTGACCGCCTTGAGGTCGCTGCCCCCCTCCAAGGAGAAGAGGCCTTGGGACTCCGTGCGGGCCATGAGGCCGTCGACGTCCAGCTGAGCCGACCGCGCCGCCACGGCGGGGCCGTTGCCGCCGGACTCTCCCGCCACGAACCCCTCGGTGTTGTCGGCGCTGCGTTGCGCACCCAGCTCGACGTTGCGGAGGGTGAGGCTTCCGCCGGTGAGGTCGATGACTCCACCCCGATACTCGCTCTCGTCGACGAACGTCTGCACCAGAGTGATGTCCGAGTCCGTGGCGATGAGGGCCCCGCGCCCGGGCGTCAGGCCCGCCGTCCACAGCAGCTCGGGGTCGAGCTCGATCAACTCGGTCTGGTCATGGCTCGTCGACGGGCGTCCGTTGCGAAGCAACGTGGTGTTCGACTCGGTGCGGAGCGAGCTGGCGACGATGTCCACTCCGCGGATGGCGTGGTCCTCGAGGGCCACCTCGTGCAGCGTGACGTCGACCCCTCCTCGCGCGCGCAGGCCCACCGCGCAGTCGACCACGGCCGTGTCGTTGAGGACGACCGCCCCCGCGCCCCGGGCGTCGACGCAGAGTCCGCCCTTTCGCAGGTCGAAACCGTCGACGACGATGGAGCCCGCCGTGCCGGACTCGAGGGTGAGGAGCACCCGGTCGACGTCGGTCGGCAGAGCGCTGGCCCGTGTCTGTGGGGGACGCAGACGGACGCTGCCAGCGGCGACGAGATGGGTGTCCGCCGGGACGACCAGCTGCTCGTAGTAGGTGCCATCGGCGACGCAGAGGGTCGCTCGGCCCCGGCCGTCACCGACGGCGTCGAGGGCGGACTGGATGCTGGAGAAGGTGCCGACGACCGTGCTGTTGTCGGGGCCTGGAGCCGTGGGCGGCTGCACATGCAGGACCCGCTCGGAGTCCGCTTCGGGCAGGCAGAGGTCGTCCGCCGGGCAGCCCGCGAGGAGGGCGAGCGCGCCGCCAATGGTGACGAGCGAGGCGGATCGCAGCTCGTGGGCCCTCGGCACTCCCGCCCCTAGAAGTAGTAGTGCACGCCCACCGAGGCGGCGGTTCCACCCGTGGTCTGCACGTCGAGGATCTGATTGCCGGCGTCGAGGTTGAGCCCGAACTCCGCGCTCAGCCCCAGATTCTCGAGCCCGAACAGGAAGAACTCGACTCCCACGACGGCCGAGGCGCGCACACCTTGCTTGGCATCGTGAAAGCGCACGTAGCCCGCGCCGATGGCGGTGTAGAGGTTCAGGTTGTCCTCGGCGAGGATGGGGATGAGGATGCGACCGCCTGCAAAGAAGCGGTCGTCCTGGTCCTTGAGGAACGCGAAGCCAACCGTCGCTTGCACCTGCAGGTTGACGGTCTCCTTGTTGGTCGGGATCCCGTACTTGACGGAGAGCGACGTCAACGAGCTGAAGTTGTTGTTGAAGCCGATGCCCAGCTTGCCCCGCAGATCCCGCGCCTCCGAAGAGGAAGGCACCAGCGTGACGAGGGCGAAGGACAGCGAAGAGAGCAACAACAAGCGGCGCAGCATGAGCGCGACGATAGGGCCTTTGGGTGGCGGGCTCAACGCGGTGCTTCGCCGATCTCGGTCTCGGGGAAGAATGCGAACCAGCCGAACCAGAACGCGACATGCCCGGGAAGGCGCTCTCGCCTCTCTCCTTGGGAGCCGACGAGGGCCTCTTCCGTGACGGTCCACGCTGCGCCCTCGGAGTCGACGACGGCCCATTTCTCCCCAACAGACGCGGCCTCCCCATCCCAGCGATACATCCGCACCGACCGGCCCGCAGGCTCCGAGGTGGCGGTCGCCGGGCCCCCCGCGACGAGCACCACCGGCGTCTCACCGATGCGATCGACCACGATGCGTCGACTCTCGAAGAGCGACAGGGGCCAGGCCTTCGCGGCCCCATCGAGTACGGCGGTGAAGACCCGCTCCTTGTCGGGCAACGAGCTCGCTCGCCGGGCGACCGGGAACATGAGCCCTTCGTCTGCGAAGTAGTCCGCGTAGGGGGAGCGGGCATAGGTGCGATCGTGGCCCGTCTCGAGGGACAGCACCGTGCTCTTCGGGTGCAGCGACTTCCACTCGCCCCAGGTGGACACCACTGCCGGGAGGCGAGGCAGCCGGATCCCGCTGTCCGCGAGGGGGCCAATGACCGGCTCGCCCGTGATCTGGTTCCAGAGCGAGGAGGTCTGGCGGTCGTACATCAGCTTGTTGGAGCGCATGAGCAGTCCCGAGGAGCCGAAGTCGTACACGCGGTCGCCGGCGTCGGCGCCGTAGAGCACGGCGGAGCCGCACAGGGTGCAGTAGCTCAGAGACACGGGGACGCCACCGACGACGTCGTTGGCCATCTCGTGGGCTCCGAGGATGCGCAAGGGGTAGGCGCGTGCGTCCCCTTCGAGGGAGACCCCCACCACGTACTCGTCGTCCTCGAGCCACGCGGCCTGTGCCCCAGGAATCTGCGGAGCGCGGTCCAAGGCCGGGATGCCATCCACCGCGACACCGCCCCACACCACCTCGTCGAGTCGCACCCGCGTCTGCACCCCCGCGGGAATCATCGCGGCGAAGCGCGGCTCCTCGACGACGAAGGCGAAGAGCTCCCCCTTCCAGCGGTCGTAGCCGGGCGGAGCGCTGAGGGGCTGGGCGGAGGCCCACTCGACCCAGGTGTGCCAGTCGGTGCCGTGGTCCTGGCCGGTGAGCTGCGTCAGGAGCTCCGGAGCCCAGGGAAGGTCCTCGGAGAAGCGCAACAGATCGATGATCGGCGTGGCGAGTCTCGGGTCGTTGGACTCGGCGATGGCCGCGAGCAGGGCGGGCTGGCTCCCGGGCAGTCGGCCGGGCAACAGGTTGAACATCAGCGCGGTGCTCAGGGCGTCTGGCGCTGCTCCCGCGACGGCGGACTCCGCTGTGAGGGGCGCGTGCGCGGCCTTCTCTCCCGCGCAGGACGTAGCCAGGGCCAGGACGAGAGCAGCGGCAAGACATGAACGCATCTGCCGACCGTACAATGCGTCGGCGGAAGGGCGCAGCGTGGGTGAACCGCGGCCCAGGACCGCAGAGGGGCTCCCATGATCGTTACCCAGCGTCAGCTGATCACTCACTACGAGCGCAACGAGACGGACGCAGGGCGGCTTCTCCAGTCCTGGCGCGAGCTCGAGGATGAGGTGGAGGCGCTGCACGCCGAAGCCAGCATCCAGCATGCCGCTGGACTCCAGGCGTTGGCCCAGGCGTACCTGGCGGACCTCACCCCCGAAGCCCTCGCGCGAGCCGAGAAGCTCACGGGGTATCGCGGGTTCACCCGCCGGGATCCGCTTCGGGCGATGGGGCAGGAAGAGCACGTGCTGCGGCACACGATCGCGCGCATCGAGGCGGACGAGCGCTTCGTGCGGCGCCAGCTGCTCGTGGGTCCTGGAGGGGAGCTCACCCTGGCGGTCGAGGAGGCGCAGTCCATGCTCGACCCCTGGGAGACCGAGTGCGCGCCCTACGAGGCCGCCGAGGGCTGGGACGAGCTGCTCCAGACCGGGTACGACACCCCGACCTATGCCGTCTCGTTCTTCGAGAAGAGGTACTGGACGCTGTGGCGGCTGGGCGATCTCGTGTGTGAGGCCCTGGGGGTCGATGACTTTGGTGACGACGTGCTGCCGGCGTTTCAGGCGGCCGACAGGCAACGCCAGACGTGGAGGCGTCAGCTTGCCGTCGCCGAGGAGGAGGTCGGGGCCGTGCACGAGCTGGTGCGCACCCGCGACCACGCCGAAGCCCGCATTCCCCGCCTCCCCCAGCTGTATCTCGTGGCGTGCCAGGGGCAGCTGGCCCAGTACTTCGCGGACGCGGATCTGTCGCTGCTCGCCCAGTGGCTCATCGAGGACGCCGCGCCGGACTCGCCAGACCGCGCGGTGCAGGGGGCCCTGCGAAGAGTCTCTGGGGTGGGCGCCAAGGTGCGCATGCTGGCGGAGCTCCAGCGGCAGGGCATCGCCGGCTCGATTCGGGACCTCCAGACTCGCAAGGCGAAGTTCTCGCGGAAGGCGGAGAAGTACGCCCGAGGGAAGTACGCCGGAGTCCGCTTCCCCAACACCGCGCAGGACAACTCGTTCCGCTCGAAGCTCGGCAAGTACCGCGAGCGGCCCGCAAAGCTGAGTCGCCTCGCCCGTCGCATCGCCGCGTACGAGGCCTACGACCGCTTCGACCTCGCCCAGAACGCCGACGAACTCTGGTTCCTCGAGATGACGGGCAAGCGGCCGCCGAGCCAGCTCCCGAACACCCGACGTTGGTACGACCGGCACCCCGATCTCGTCCCGAGGGTCGATGAGAGCGTGATGGAACCCGAGGAGTTGCTGCAGGCGGTCGCGGCGGCGGAGGCTGCGGACAGCTTGGGCTACCTCAGCTGATGGCTCGCTTGCGCGTCGTCAGCTACGCCATCAACGGTCGCGGTCTCGGACACCTCACCCGGCAACTCGCCATCCTCCGGCAGGTCCAGCGGATCTGCGCGGTGCTCGACATCACCGCGGAGTGCTGGGTGCTCACCTCGTCGGAGGGGGACACCCTGGCGCGGCGCGAAGGCATCCCGGCCCTGAAGATGCCCAGCAAGGCCATGTTCCGGGACGCGGGCCTGGAGCCGTCGCGCTACCTCTCCATCGCCCGGGGCTGGGTGCTCAATGCCGTCGCGGGGCTTCAGCCCGACGTGCTCCTGGTGGACACGTTCCCCGCTGGCTCGTTCGGCGAGCTCGTCCCCGTGCTCGAGCTGGCCAAGCGCCGGGTGCTGGTGGCGCGCCGGGTGCGCGAAGAGTTCGCCCAGGACCCGTCCTACTCGGCGCTGCTTCCTCTGTTCGACTCCACCATCACGCCCGACGCCCGAGGGACGGGGCCCATCATGCTGCGCTCGCGCCATGAGCTGCTCCCTCGGGACGAGGCGCGCGCCGCCCTCGGGGTGGCTGAGGACGCTCGCGCCATCTACGTCAGCCTGGGGGGCGGAGGCGACCTCGCCGTGCCGACGCAGCTCCCTCGTCTCGTGGACTCCCTGCTCGGTCGGGGGCATCACGTGGTCGTGGGGGCCGGTCCCCTGTACTCCGGCCCGGAGCGTCGCGGCCCCGGCATCACCTGGCTGTCCCGCTACGCGCCCACCGAGCTGTTCGCGGGGTTGGATGGAGCCGTCTCCGCCGCGGGCTACAACACCTTCCACGAGCTCATGCACGCCGGCGTCCCGACCGTGTTCGTGCCGCAGCCGCGCATCGCCGACGACCAGGAGGAGCGGGCGCTGCGCGCAGAAGCAGCGGGCGCAGCCCGGGTCGCGAGCACCTTCGAGGAGGTCCCCGACTTGCTCGACGCCCTGCTCGCATCGGGCAACGCACGGTCCGCAGCGATCTCCCTGGCGCCCGCCAATGGGGCCGTGGCGGCGGCCGTCGAGGCGCTCACCGGCGCCGTCACCGCCGAAGACCTCGCCATGGCCCAGTCGGTCCTGACCCCCGAGGTCTCCCAGCTTCTGGAGCCGCTCGTGCGTTCCGGGCGTGGGCCCGAGGGAGCGCGCAAGGCCATGAAGCTCGTGCGGCTCCTCAGCGGAGGCTCGCCTTCTCAGCAGCGGCGGCGGCGCGCGCTGATGCTCGAGCTCGCCGACGAAGGGCACGACGTCTCGGACCCCGGTCCCCCGAGGGACCACACGGCCCAGCAGCTGTCGCGGTTCGTGGGGCTGTGCACCGCCCATGGGGTGCCGTTGGATACGGCCCTGTTGCTTGCCGAAGGGCTGCTCAAGAAGTTCCCCGCGGCCCGTGGCTCCGACCTGCTCGACGCCGCGGATGCGCTGTTCCCTGCCTGGGCGCGCTTCGACGACTGGATGGGGGCAGTCAGCCTCCTGCGCGCGGTGCCTACGCAGCGCCGCCTCGCCCTGCCGGAGTTCGGAGCGCGGGTCGCTGCCTGGCTGGGGCAGCACGACGATCTCTTCGACGCCGTCAGGGCGTTCTCCCGACTGGAGGGAGCCGGCTCCCGGCCGGTCGCCGAGGTGCTGACGATGCTGGAGGAGCGCGCGTGAACGCGGGGCCCCGCCCATCGACGGAGAAGGAACTCCGGGCTGACGTCCTGCGGGGACTCGCCGAAGGCGCTCCGCAGGTGGGGCCGATCCAGGTGCACATCGACGTCACCAACCGCTGCAACGCTGCGTGCATCACGTGTTGGGACCACTCGCCGCTCCTCAAGATCGCGCGAAGCAAGGCGTGGAAGGGGCAGCGGCTGCCTTGGGAGACCTTCGAGCGGCTGATGACGGATCTGGATGCCCTCGGGTCGGTGCGGGCCGTGGTCCTGTCGGGCATGGGCGAGCCGCTCACCCACCCGCGCATCTACGAGATGATGGCGGCGGTGAAGCTGCGGGGCTGGCACCTGACGGTGCTGACGAACCTGCTGGCGGCCGACCTGGACCGGCTCTGCGACGCCGGCGTCGACAACCTCTTGGTGGGGGTGCACGGCGCGACGCCCGAGGCCTACGCCGCGTTTCACCCCGGCTGGGACGAGTCAGACTTCTTCCGCATGACGCGCGGCCTCAAGGCGCTCGCCAACGCCGGGGTGCGCACCCGCCATGTGCAGGTCATCAACCGAGACACCGCCCCTGACGTACCGGCGATGGTGCGCTTCGGGCAGCGCTTCGAAGCCGACCGGGTGAACTACAAGCTCGCGAGCCTCGCCGGGGGGACGGAGGACTGCGCCATCACGCCCGAGCAGCGCATCTGGCTGCGCGACGAGGCGGTGCCGGAGGCGCGGCGGCTCAGCGAAGAGCTGGGGGTCCGCACGAACCTCGGGCTCTTCGCGCGGCAGCTCGAGGCAGCTTCGGACAGCGTCGTCGAGGTGACGGCCATGGACGACGTGGGCTGCGCCATGGGCTTCGCCTACACCCGCGTCGCCGTCGACGGGACGGTCCTGTACTGCTGCAACACCTCCATCCCCGTCGGGCGGGTGGGGGAGGGGAGCCTGCGGTCGCAGTGGTTCGGCCCTCGCTGGCAGGGAGTGAGAGAACAGATCGGCCGCGGGGAGTGGTTCGCGGGCTGCGAGCGGTGTGGGAAGTTCGAGCAGAACGTGAAGTGGGGCGAGCGCCAGCGCGCCCAGGGCCTGGTTCCCTTTGGAGCGAAGCGATGAACGCCCCCAGCCAGCGTCGGGTGCGCACCATCGAGTGGCAGGTGGCCGGGGCGTGCAACTACGACTGCACCTACTGCATCCAGAGCCGCAAGTACCGACGCGGCCGGCCCACCAGCGAGCAGTACGAGGCGGCGCTGACGGTCCTGGCGGGTCTCCCCGGGGTCTGGGAGATCAAGTGCAGCGGCGGAGAGGCTTTCGCACATCCGCCATTCCTCGAGCGCGTCGTGCCGGGTCTCATGGAGAGGACGCCGCACCGGATCTCCGTGCTGACCAACTTCTCGGCGAGCAACCGTGACCTGATGCGTTTCGCGCACGCCACGCGCGGGCGCCTCGACGTGTTCTCGGCGTCCCTGCACCTCGAGTACGTCGACGCTGCGGAGTTCGCCCGCAAGGCAGCGTGGTTCGTCGATCAGCTCGACCCGAGCGTGCGCTTCGTGGTGAACCAGGTGCTCTTTCCCGGGAAGGAGGACGAGGCGCTGGCCTGCCGCGACGTGCTCGCTGAACAGGGAATTCGTTGGTTCCCCCAGCTCTACAAGGTCAAGGGCCGCGTCGTGGACTACCCGGACGAGGCAGCCCTGCGCCGCGTCATCGGGGACGGGCCCGGCCCCCGGGAAGCGAACCTCGCCCCCAACTACCAGGGACGCACATGCTGGAGCGGCGTCGACTACTTCGTGCTCGACAAGGACGGCACCGCCTGGTCTTGCCGCACCGCGAAGCGGACGGGCGCGGGACGCCTGGGCAATGTCTTTGATGGCGACCTGCAGCGGCTCGAGGCGCCAGCGCCCTGCCCCTGGGATGTGTGTCCCTGCACCGTCCCCGCCAACCGGGGGATGATCGAGGGCATAGGCCACCCCGCGCTGGAGCTCGCGTGAATCGGCCCCTCGACCGCGGAGAACGAGCGAGCCGCCCCACGCCCTATCCCCTGGAGGGGGTGGTGTCCTGGAACATGAACACCACGTGCAACTACCGGTGCAGCTACTGCACGCAGCGGTTCGTGGACGACCGGCGACAGCGCGCCAAGGACGTCGATGCCTTCGTGGCGGGCTTGGTGGGCTTGCCCGGGGACTGGGAGGTCAAGCTCAGCGGGGGAGAGCCCTTCCGCCATCCCGGCTTCCTCGACGCGGTGGCGGCCATGGTGGCTGGGGGACTGCGGGTCAGCGTGGTGACGAACTTCTCGGACTCGCTGGAGCGACTGCTTCGCTTCGCCGAGCTGACGGCGTCCAGGCCTGGGGTCCTCAGCGCGTCCCTGCACCTGGAGTACGCCGATGTGGGGGAGTTCCTCACCAAGGCCGTCGCGGTCCAGGCCGCCCATGCGGGCTCCTTCAACGTGACGTGCGTCGCGACCCGAGACGTCCTGCCGCGCCTCGGGGAGCTCCAGCGCCGGTTCGGTGAGGAGGGGGTGCGCCTCAAGGTGCAGCCCGAGAAGCAGGACCGCGACGTCATCGAGTACACCGGAGACGAGCGAACCCAGCTCGTCGCCCTCGGGGGCCACAACGCCACGGGGCGCGTCGCTCCCAGCTTTGCCGGCTTGCCGTGCTGGGCGGGCGCACGATCCTTCATCCTCGATCACGAAGGTCACGCCTGGCGTTGCTACCCCGCGCGGCGCCAGCGGACCGAGTATCTGGGCAACCTGCTCGACGGCACCCTGCTGCTGCACGAGTCCGCCAGGCTCTGCCAGTACGCCTACTGCAACTGCACGGTGCCGCAAGAGCGCGGCATGATGAACGTCTCTCTCGGGCGCGATGCCCAGGCGCCGTCCGCGCCCTGACCCGGAGTCCTCCATGTCCCTCGCTGGCCACGTCAAGTTCAAGAGCTTCACCCGCCTCATGGGAGGCGTCGTCGCGGCGCTCCTCGTGGCGGGCACCTTTCTGTGGATGAACAAGGCCGGAGAGCGCGCCGATCAGGAGGCCAAGGATCAGCTCGCCCTCGAGGAGCAGCGCCGGGAGACCGAGAAGCGCATCGAGGCGGAGGCAGAGGCCCGGGCCGAGCGCGAAGCGAAGGAGCGGGAGGCCCGCGAGGTGGCCGAGGCCGCCGCGAACGCGAAGCGCGCTGAGCTCGAGGCCCAGTTCGCCGCGATGACGCCCTACGGCAAGAGCTTGATGCTCGACTGGAAGGGGAAGGCCATCGGGTCGGCCAAGATGAAGGACGTCAGCAAGGGCCGGCCCTACAAGATCAATGTCTACAAGGACGCCGGCAGCTCGGCGGTGAACCGCGCCAAGGTCGACGTGGACCGCGACGACAAGTGGGACGAGAAGTGGACGTTCGAGGAAGCCGGCGGCGTGACCCGCAAGGTGGCTCCGTCCGATGACGAGAACTACACCGTGGAGCAGCGCTGGGTGGACGGCGCCTGGAAGTAGCTCCCCGGGGGGCGCAGGGGGGACGATGTTCGACAACGAGCGGGAAGAGAAGGGCTCGGCGGGGGCCACCGCAGGCATGGTGTTGACCGTGCTGGCCGTGGGGGTGCTTGCCCTGCTGTACGTCACCGGGAACCTGCACATCAGTGGAGTGCCGGTGGCTGCGCCCACGGCCCCCGACGTGGGTCCCCTCACCGAGCTGCCGGTGGAGCGCATCGTGCCGCCGGCCGAGAAGCACTGGGTCATGTTCGACGCCGCCTTCCTCGCGGCGGCCGAGACGAAGGAGGCGCGCACGATCAGTGGGCACTTCGCGTTCAAACCGATGCTCGGGATGGCCTACGAGGGGCTGGAGTTCGAGCCGGGGTACCTGACGAACGTGGTCCGGGAGGCGCGCAAGGCCTCTCTGGAGCCGACCGGCGTCGCGGGGAGCCTCGCGGGCATGCTGGCGGCGGGCGGGTCCCTGATGCACCTGGGCTATGAGGAGCGAGACGGACATCGGTGGACGGTGTTTCGGGCCGTGAGGCCGCATGGAGGGTTCGACCACATCGCCCTGCTCCCGGTGAACGGCTCCACGGGGGTGCGGGCCTGGGACAGCTGGACGATGAGCACGGGCCTGAAGGCGAGCGAAATCGCTCGCAAGATGGTGCTGGGAGTCTCCGTCCAGGGGGCTCAGGGCAAGCTGAAGGGCGCCGAGGCGCTTCAGGTCGAGCATGCCGAAGAGATGAACGCGGTGGCGACTCTCGCGTTGGGAGGGTCGGTGGCTGCGGCGGGTGAGGCCTTCGCCAAGCTGCCGAAGGAGCTCCGAGATGTCCGTGAGATGCAGCTTCTGGCGGCCCAGCTGTCGATGGTGGATGGAGTGGAGGCGTATCGGAACGCGTGCGCGGCCTACCTCGAGGACCATGGCGACGACGCGACCGCCGCGTGGGGGCGCTACCAGGTGTTCGTCTCGCTTCAGGAGTGGGGGGACGCCGCGGAGGCGCTCCAGGCGCTGAAGAAGCTGGCGGTCCCGGACCCCTACCTCGATGTCCTGCTGGCGGGAGTTCGACGTCAACAGGGCGACGTGGGGGAGGCGAAGACGTTGCTGGAGGCGGCGTTGGTGGCCGAGCCCGCGCTGGAGGAGCTCCCCACGGTGGCGGCCCTCGCGGCGCAGTTGGGATGAACACGCACGCGGGTCACCGAGTGTGACGCCGCCCGGATATCCTCGCCGGCGATGTTTGCTCTGAGCTGCAAATCCTGTGGATCGTCCATGGACGCGTCGGACCTCGACCGACGCCTGGGGATCGTGTCCTGTCGTCACTGCGGTGCGATCTACGACCTCACCCGCAAGGGGGCCCGCCCGACCGCCGAGGTGCCACCGTTTGGTGGGGCGGAGGTCGCGGCCGAGGCGCCGCCGAAGGAGTCGCTGGACCGGGCGCCGGCGCCCCTGCCCGAGGGCTTCCAGGTGGAGCGGGGTCGAGAGGGGTTGCTGCGGGTCCGGTGGCGATGGTTCAGGCCTGTGGCCTTCTTCCTCGTCTTCTTCTGTGTGGCGTGGGATGGCTTCCTCATCACCTGGTACTCGATGGGACTGGCGTCCGGCGACCAGATGCCTCTGATCTTCTTCCTCTTCCCCCTGGCTCACGTAGCGGTGGGCGTGGGACTGACCTACTGGACGGCGGCCCTGTTCCTGAATCGGTCCACGGTGACGGTGACCCGGGACGAACTCCGAGTCAGCCATGGGCCGCTTCCCTGGTTCCCGTCGCCCCGGATCTCCGTCGGCGAGCTCGAGCAGCTCTACGTGGAGCGCAAGGTGAGCCACCGCAAGAACGGCACCACGGTCACGTTCAAGGTCATGGCTGTGACCCGGTCACACACCGGTCGTAAGCTCATTGGTGGGCTCGAGGAGCTGAGACAGGCCCTCTACCTGGAGCAGGAGATCGAGCAGGTGCTCGGCATCCGGGACCGTCCCGTCGCGGGCGAGCATCGCGACGAAGGGGTGCAGCACTGAGCCCGGGACTCAGAGCGAGCGCGCGAACAGCCAGTTCAAGACGGTGAACGCGTAGTCGTCGTTGACCAGCGGGACGTGGCCCGTGTCCTCGATGGTCCAGAGCTCGACGTCCTTGTCGCAGTCGTCGAAGACCAGCGAGCGGGTCTCGTCGCCATCCAACGAGTTGATGAAGTCGTAGCGGTTGCCGTCCTGGCCAGGCGTCGCGCATCCGCCGCGCCCGGCCCAGCGCTCGGCTGCGTCGGGGGCGCTCGGATAGGAGCCAGGGACTCCTTCGTAGTGCACGCGAGGGCCGTCGCCCTGGCCATCGAGCTCGCCATGGACCGCGAGCACGTGCACGCCATCGCCCACGGCGCAGTCCGCAGGGTCGAGGTAGGTGGCGCCGGCGAGGGGGGCGATGCCGGCGATGCGGTCGGGGAACTCGCAGGCCATGCGGAACGACATGAACCCGCCATTGCTGTGGCCCGAGAAGTAGATGCGTGAGGTGTCGACGTTGGCTCGCTCGATGGCCTCGTCCACGAGCCCGCTGAGGTAGCCGACGTCGTCGACGCCGGTGTTGCCTCCGTCGCAGCAGGCGGGCATCGCGTTCCAGAACTGCTGTCCGTTCGCGTTCTCGGTGCCCTCGGGCAGGAGCAGCAGATACTGCAGGGGCTCGATTTGCGCGGAGTAGCGGAGGAGCAGGTCTTGCAGGCTGGAGTTCGCGCCGAAGCCGTGCAGGAGGATGACCAGCGGCAGGGGCTCCGCCTGGTCCCAGTTCACGGGACCGGTGAGCTCCGCGGGGCGGTTCGCGGCCTCGCCGAGGGTCAGGGGGAATGGCAGGGGGCCGGCGGGAGTGGCGTCGTCGTCGTCGCTCGCAGCGTCGTCGTCATCGGTCGCGGCATCGTCGTCGTCCTGACCCGTGGTTGGGCAGCCGAGACTGGTCAGGAGGAGGAGCGAGACGAGGAGTCGCAGGGGGGGCGTCATGGGTGGAGGTCTCTCTGGGGGGCTGGCGGTGTCTGGGGGCGCATGGGATTCCGAGACGCTCGCTCAGCGGCAGCGCTGCATGGCCATGGCGCTCGCGTCGGGCGCGTACTGGTTCATGCCGACGTAGACGCATGTGTCTGCCCAGTTGGTGAACGCTCCGCAGGCGGCGACGTTGCCCCCCCAACCGGCGGTGACGGCGCCCGAGCTGGTGCAGCTCGCGACGGTGTTGAAGAGCTGGGTGGCCGCGCTGTCGCAGTTGTAGTCCCAGCTCCCGGTGGCGGTGGGGCCGAGATCGCTCCAGAACCACATGGTCTGGCCAGGGAAGACGTGGGGGTCGGTGTCGTCGCAGTCGCCATCTGCGGGCCGGAACCCATCGCCGTCGTAGTCCCCGAAGCCCGAGGGGTCCGGGTCCGGCGTGGTGCACATCGCCGGGATGGTCGCCACAACGCCAGCGGGGTTGGCGCCGCCGGCGGGGTACCACGGTGGGATCGATGGCGCGGCGGCGGGGTCGCGGGTGTTGGCGGCGGCCAGCTCCACTGCGAAGCTGCCGCTCGACGAGAAGAGCTGCCAGGAGAGATCCGCGTCTGCGCTGCCGGAGGTGAACACCACGTCGAACGTAGTGCCCTCGGGCACGCAGAAGGTGTCCACCGCCCACCACCCAGGGCCGGGAGATGCCGTCGGCGAGACGAAGTAGGGCCCCGAGTCGTTGGGGCCGCCGGCGTCGATAGAGAGACTGCCTCCCTGCCACCCCGGTGCGCTCCCCGCGGCGCCCGAACCGTCCCACATTTGCAGGGTGTAGCAGCAGGGGCCGGCGGAGGTGGCGTCGTCGTCGTCGCCCGTTGCGTCGTCGTCGTTCGCGGTTGCGTCGTCGTCGTTCGCGGTGGCGTCGTCGTCGTTCGCGGTGGCGTCGTCGTCGTTCGCGGTGGCGTCGTCGTCGTTCGCGGTGGCGTCGTCGTCGTTCGC
>JAGSHC010000260.1 GCA_023954745.1 Deltaproteobacteria bacterium
ACGACGACGACGACGACGCAGCCGACGACGACGACGACAGCGCCGCGGACGACGACGACAGCGCCGCGGACGACGACGACAGCGCCGGCACCACCTGCGACGGTGACGCCCTCGTCAGCGACGTCCCCCTCTCGACGGATCTGGCGGCCTTCGAGAGCCGCTGGGTGGCCAACGAGGAGTTGACGCGCATCCTCTTCATTGGGGAGCCCTTCTGAGGCACCTGCCGGCTCGGTGCGGGCCGGATTGCAACGTTCCTCGCGAACAACCCCGACCCCCGTCTGCGCGTCGACGTCGTGTGGACGCCGGCCTGGGGTACCTCCAACCAGGGGGCCGCCGAGGACGAGACGGAGTTCAATCGCGACCCCCGCGAGCGGGTCTGGTACTTCGACGACACGGCGTTCGCGTCGGCGATGGGAGCCTGGGTTCCCGGCTCGACCCCCGTCTACGACGTCATCCACGTCTACGCGGCAGGCACCCCCTGGGACGCGGCCACCGGGACGCCTGGGATGCCCGCCTGGCTCGATCGCGGAGGGTTCACCGTGGCGGATCTCCAGGTCGAAGCGACGGCAGAGCTTCCTGCCTGTACCTCCGTGGTGACGCCTCCCTGACGGGGAATCGACCGATTCGACCCACGCTCCGTAACCGCTCCCCACGGGCGTCCGTAGGGAAGGACATGCGACACCTCCTCCTTCTCGTCCTTGTCTCCCTTGTCACCGGATGCGCCTGGATCCCTCGTTCGGTGGTCAACCGCGCTGATCACAGCGACTCCACGAAGTACCAGCTCGTGGAAGGAAGCCCGCTGTACGACCTGATCCCCCGCGGTTGGATCAGCGCGGTGAACAAGCCCACATTCGCGACCGTCGCCGCTGCCACCGAGTTCATGAGCGACGAGGAGCCCGTCATGGTCGTGGAGCGCGGCGATGTCGTGCGCATCTACTCCACCTGGTACCTCGACGGCCACGAGGTGGTGAACGACACCATCGAAGGTGAGCCCATCGCCGTCACCTGGTGCCCCCTCGTGCAGGCGGGCGTGGCTTTTGAGCGCTCGACCGTGGTGGACGGAGAGAGCACACCGTTGACTCTGCAGGCCTCGGGCAAGCTCTGGCGAGACGCCCTGGTGATGTGGGACAAGCAGACGAAGAGCCTCTGGACGCAGCACGACGGCCGCGCCCTCAACGGCCCATCCCGAGATGCAGGAGCTCAGCTGCCTTCGGTGCCTTCGACCCACACGACCTGGGCCGAGGCCCGAGCGCGCCACCCGCAAGCCGACGTCCTCCGCAAGAAGGGCGACCTGCTCGGCAGCGGCCAGAAGACCATCTACGACGACTACCTGGCTCGCACGGACCAGCTCGGGATCTTCGGGACCCATCTCGCCGATGACGCCCTGCCCGGCAAGACCTTGGTCCTCGGCTTCGTGCGGCCCGAATCGGCCTACGCCATCTCCCTGCCGGGACTCGAGTCCCTTGGGGGGGCCGCCATGTCCGTGGGGGGCGATCCGGTCTTCGCCCACGCGCTCCCTGGAGGCAAGGCGGCCCGGGTCTGGCACCGCGCGGCCGAGGGAAGCAACGCGCTGTTCGAACTGTCCGTGAGCGACGACGGCAAGGTGGTGCGGGATGCAACGCAGGGGCTCGCCTGGGACGCCTTCGACGGCTCCTCCCAGGATGGCGGCGTCGCGCTGCGAGGCATCGAGGGCCACGTCGTCTACTACTTCGCCTGGCAGCAGAACCATCCTGACGGGCGCGTGTGGGCAGGAGAGTCCTTCGCCGACCCGCGCGCTCCGGACTCCGGGACCGCGGCTCGGTGAGTCCGGGGCGGCGCAGGCTGCGATCCTCCCGGACAGGTAGGATGCGCCTGTGGTGGAGGAGACCGGAACCGTCCTGAGGCTCGAAGTGGGCCCCGTCGATCTTGCTCGACGGGTGGTCCGTCGTGAGGACAAGGACCGGAACCTCACGACAAAGGAAGCCGAGTTGCTCGCCTATCTGGCGAACAACGCCGGCCGCGACATTCCCCGCGAAGAGCTGCTCGAGAAGGTCTGGGGGTACGGCCCCCACGTGATCTCGCGCACCGCCGACACCACGATGCAGAGGCTACGAGCGAAGATCGAACGCGACTCGGCTCATCCGCGCCACCTCCTGACCGTGCACGGACTCGGCTATCGGTTCGAACCGCTCAATCAGGGGCCCGCGCTGGCGCCCCCGGTGGACGATCACACGCCCGACGGCACCCACCCCTCTCCCACCAATGTGCGCCCCGATCCCGGCCGCTTCTTCGGTCGCGCGGAGGAGCGGGCGGCCATTCGGACGCATCTCTGCGGAGACACCCAGGTCCTGACCCTGGTGGGGCCCGGCGGCGCGGGGAAGACCCGACTGTCGCGGGAAGCATCGCTGGACCTTGCCGACGAAGGCGCGTTCCCTGGGGGTGTCTGGTTCTGCGACCTCACCGAGGCACGCACCACCGCGGATGTCTTGCGCGTCGTGGGGGCCGCCCTCGATGTGCCCCTGGGCGACTCCACGGGGCTGCGGGATCCGGTGGAGCGCATCGGCAAGGACCTGATGGGCCGAGGCCCGACGCTCCTGGTGCACGACAACGCGGAGCAGATCGTCGAGGAGGGCGCTCCCCTCCTTGCCCGCTGGAGCGCAGCGCTGCCCCACGTGCGCTGGCTGATCACGTCTCGAGAGCGCCTGCGCATCGCCCCCGAGCGCTCCATCGAGATCGACCCACTCCCCCTCGAGCAGGCCACCGAACTGTTCTTGGAGAGGGCTGCCAGAGCCCGACCGGGTCTCCACGTCGACGACCGGGTTCGTGCCGAAGCGCGAGAGATTGCTCAGCGCCTCGACGGCCTCCCGCTGGCCATTGAACTCGTCGCGCCGCGGGTAGCCGTCATGACCCCCGAGCGCATCCGGGAGCGCTTGGACCATCGCTTCCAGTTGGCGGCGAGCAGCCGTCGGGATCTGCCGGAGCGGCAGCGGACCCTGCGGGCAGCCCTCGACTGGTCTTGGGACCTGCTGAGCGAGGCAGAGCGATCGACTCTGGCGCAGATCGCCGTGTTCCGCGGTGGGTTCCGGGCCCCGGTGGGGGAGGAGGTCGTGTCCCTGGCCGACATCGCCGACGCTCCCTGGGTCCCCGACGTGTTGCAAGCGCTCCTCGAGAAGTCCCTGGTGCGTAGCTTCGAGCCCCCAGAGCTCCCGGGGGAGACGCGAATCACGCTGCTCGAGTCGGTGCGGGAGTACGCCCTGGAGAGGCTGTCCGACCGCGCGAACAAGGACCTCGTCGAGGCCCGGCACCGCGACGTGATGCTCCGCATCGCCCAAGAACTGCTCGCCGCGCTCGACGGGGACGACGTGCTGGCCCTGCGACGCCTCGCACTGGAGACTGACAACCTGCAGGCGGTCCTGAGCCGGCAGCCCTCCCCCGCCCAGGCCGCCGAGGCCGCGCTGGTTCTGGAGACCGTGCTCGCGGTCCGCGGGCCGGCCGAAGAGCATCGCGCCCTGCTGGACCGCGCCGTGGAGCGCTCCGGGGACGCTCCCGCTCAGCTGCGCATGGAGCTTCTGATGGCGCGGGCCCGGAGCCGCAGACGCTCTGGCGACCACTCCGATGCCATCGCTGACGCCGACGCCGCCTTGTCGATCGGTCGCAGCCTGGGCGGCCTGGCCGAGGCCGAGGCGCTGTTCGGCAAGGGTCTCGCCGTCGACTTCTCGGGCCACCCCGAACAGGCCGCCCCCATGTACGCCGAGGCCCTGAGCACCTTCGAGCGGCTCGACTCCCCGCGGGGGCAGCTCCGAGCCCTCACCATGCAGGCCTTTGCCTTGTGGCAGCAGGGCGATCGGGATGCCGCCGAACCCATGCTGCGCGATGCGCTGCATCACATGGAGGACACCCATCTGCTGACCTACGCGGCGCGGATGCTGTCCACGCTGGGCCTGGTGCTCGGTGCGCGCGGCCGGTGGGAGGAAGCCCTCGAGCTGCTCAAGGATGCCTCCCTGGGGAGCGCTCTCCTCGGGTCCCGGCGAGGCGAGAGCCTCGTCTACGCAAACATGGGCGCCCTGTTGTCCGCGTTCGGCTCCATTGACGAGGCCGTCCGGTACACCGGGGAGGCCCTCGCCCTCCAGCCCGAGGGCGCCGACCCCACCTTGCGGGCCGTGGTCCTGCGCAATCTCGGCCTGCTCGAGGCCGACCGGGGCGATCACGGTGAAGCCCAGGAACACCTCGGCCGCGCCCTGGAGATCCATCAGCGCCTCCGGGACGATCTGGGTTGCGCCCGCGTGTGGACCGACCTCGGTGAGCTGGCCATGCTCACCGGCGCCCTGAGCGAGGCCGAGAAGGCCTACATCAAGGCCGCAGCCGCTGCCGCCGACGCCGGAGACCGACGCCAGGTCGCCATCGTCAAGGCATGCCACGGGGTGTTGCTGCACGTCGTGGGCGAGGAGCCGGAGGCCGCAGCGATGCTCGACCCTGCCCTCGCAGAGCTGGAGGCCTACGCCGGCCCGCGCATCCGTGGCGTGCTCTTCGCACTCGCCGGTGGGATGGCCGCCGACCGGGACGAGGTGGCGGCCGCCGAGGCGCGCCTCGATCGTGCAGCCTCGCTCTTGGGTCCCCTGGGGGACCGCAACGGCCGCGGAGTCCTCCGACTGGCCCGGGCTCTGCTCCAGCTGGCTCAGTCTCGCGGCACCTCGGGCAACGACGCCGCGGTGCTCCGCGAGCAAGCAGCGCGGGCGGTCGCAGCCCTCGCCGCGGACCACGCCGCCCACGAGTTGGCCGTCCCCCGACTGCTCTACGAGAACTCGCGGCGGCGCTGAGATGGCAAGAAAGTACGGCGGTCCGCTCTCCGAGCGGCGCAAGGCACGCATGCGTGCGGTGGTCGAGCGGCGGCAGTTCGACCTGACGGTGGTGCTCGAGGATCTGGCGGACCCGCACAACGCAGCGGCCGTCTACCGATCGAGCGAGGCCTTTGGGCTCGCGGAGTTGCACATCGTGGCGGAGCGGGCCATCTGGCCCGGCATGCACCCCGCGGTGACCGCCAGCGCGCACCGATGGGTGGAGACCCGGCGCTGGTACGACCCCGAGCTCTGCTGCAAAGGCCTGCAAGACCGGGGCTTCACGGTCCTGTGCGCCGCCCTGGACGACGACGCCAGGGACTACCGCGACGTGGACTGGACGCTGCCCACGGCCCTCGTCCTGGGTCAGGAAAAGCAGGGGGTGAGCCCCGACATGCTCAAGCGCGCCGACGGGTGCGTCATCGTGCCCATGGTGGGCTTCGCCCAGTCCCTCAACGTGAGCGTCTGCGGAGGGATCGTGCTGAGCGAGGCCCTGCGTCAGCGTCGAGAGGCCGGGATGTGCGAGCCCACCTGGGATGACCAGCGCGAGGCGCTGTTCCAGCGATGGGTGAGCCGCGAGGAGGGACTGCCGCAGAGCGAGTAGACGCCCGCGCCCCCGGAGATGACGGGGGCCTGCTCCCAACTCGCTGGTACCGTCGCGCGGTGAAGACGCCTCGCTTTCTCGCCCTCTTCGCTGCCGTCTTCCTCCTCGGGTGCCCGTCCGAGGACGTGACCGAGCCCGTCCCCGAGCCCGAGGCCGGGCCCTACGACGAGCTGGTGGAGCAAGGTGCAACCCGATACCTCGGGGCAGAGTTCGGGCGAACAGCCACGCCCCTGGACGACGGCGTCGTCACCTGGACCTTCGACCAGGGCCCCGGCGCGCCGACCTGTCTGCGAGACACGCCGTACCGGGTCTCGGTGAGGGACGTCGGCTCCCCAAACACGGTCGTCTTCCTTCAGGGAGGCGGGGCCTGCTGGGACGACTTCTGCTTTGCCATCGAGAACGCGCCGGAGGGAATTCCCAGCCTGGACGTGCTCGACCCGGAGCTGTCGTTCAACCCCTACCGGGACTGGAATGTCGTCTACCTGCCGTACTGCGACGGCTCCCTCTTCGCCGGCGACGCCGCCATCGATGACGACGAAGACGGGCAACCGGACCGCTTTCACCGGGGCCTCCAGAACCTGAGCGCAGCCTTCGACCTTGCCCACGAGACCTTCCCGGACCCGGAGCGCGTCGCCCTCATCGGAGCGAGCGGCGGGGCCTTCGGGACCATCCCCGGGGCCGTACTGGCTCGCGAGCTGTGGCCGCAGGTGCCGCTGGACGTCGTCAACGACTCGGGGGTTGGCGTGGCGAAGGAGGGCGACCCCTTCTTCATCACCGACCTGCTGCTGGAGTGGAACGCCGCCTCCTTCATCCCGCCGTCGTGTGAGGGCTGCACGAACCAGGGTCACCTCGTTCCCCTGGTGAACTGGCAGCTGAACCGGGACCCGCTCATGCGGAGCGCGGTGTTCAGCAGCTACGACGACTACATCATCTCTACGCTGTTCCTCGGCCTCGGCCCCGGCGTCTTCAAGGAGGCCCTGCTGCGAGAGACAGGCGCCGTCGCGGCGGCCCACCCGGACCGCTACGTGCGCTTCCTCGTGGAAGGCGAGATCCACACCGCCATCATCGGGAACGTGAGCGGGGTCATCGGCGATGTCGGGGGCGACAACCCGTTCTCCGACTTCGTCGAGCTCGGCAAGATGGACGAGATCACGCTCGAAGGCACCACCGTGGCCGATTGGCTCCAGGGAATGGTCGACGACGACCCGGCGGTGTGGCGCTCCCTGACGGAGTAGAGACGGTCCACTGGACGGTCCAGTCCCCGCGTCGGTAGGGAGCGCAGGGCCACCGGCCCCGCGCGAAGCCAATGATTTCCACGTGTTCTGGAAGTGGCACGCCCGCTGCAGTCTCAGGACCCGTCCGCCGAACTCCTCGGCGACTGGAGATCCTGCGCATGCCTACCGTCCCCCCTCGTCGCGCCCTCGTCACCGGAGCCAGCGGCCACCTCGGCGCCAACCTCACTCGCGAACTGCTCGACCAGGGCTGGGAGGTCATCCCCTTCGTTCGCGTCACCTCCCGCCTCGCGGGTCTCGAGGGCCTCGATGTGCGCGTCCGCTACGGAGACGTGCTCGATCGCGCCAGCCTGGATGTCGCGATGGAGGGGGTGGACGTGGTCTTCCACACCGCCGCCGTGCACCGCCTCTGGTCGAAAGACCCGGCGACGGAGATCATCACCCCGGCCCTCGAGGGCACCCGCAACGTGTTGACCGCCGCCGCCGCCGCCGGCATTGCGCGCGTCGTGCACACATCCTCCTGCAACACGGTGGGATTCACGACCGACTCGGACCGGCCCTTCGCAGAGGACCACTACGCCGAGGACCCGCAGCTGGACTACGTCCGAGGCAAGGTGGAGAGCGAGCGCCTCGCACTGCGCCTGGGGGCCGAGCTCGGGATCGAGGTGGTGGTCCTGAACCCGACGGGAATCCTTGGTCCCCACGACCACCGCATGACCCCGACCATGGGCTTCGCCCGCGACATCCTGAACGGTGGCCCCATGCTGCCCGGGGCGCAAAACCTCGTGCACGTCCGTGACGTAGCCCGAGCGCACGTGCTCGCGGCGGACCGCGGTGAGCCCGGGGAGCGGTACATCATCGGGGGCACCAACGTGGACACCGAGGAGCTGGGTCGCCATGTGTTCGAGCTGACCGGCAACCGGCCGAGCGTGCTGCGCGGGCCGAAGTGGCTCTTCCTGGCGCTGGGGTGGCTCATGGAGACGATGGCCCGGATCCGAGGCGGAGACCCCGCCCTCACCCCCGCATTGGTCCGCGACGCTCTCGGGAGGAGCCCCGTGTTCGACGTCAGCAAGGCACGGGATGGGCTGGGGTTCGAGGGGCGGGGTCCCCGCGAGGTCCTCGAAGACACCCTGCGCTGGCTCGAGAGCAGCGGGCACGGCGGCGCCGAGCTGCACGGGCGCCCTCGATGAGGCCTCACGAGTCCGAGGGAGGCCCCTCGGTATGCTGCTGACGACCATGGACACCCCACCGAAGAGCATCGACCGATTCCAGATCGTGCGAGAGCTCGGCCGCGGGGGGATGGGCATCGTCTACGAGGCCACCGACGGCCACAGCGGCGAGTCCATCGCCCTCAAGGTGCTGCGCGACACCAACCCGCAGAACTTGCTGCTCCTCAAGAACGAGTTCCGGGCGCTGGCGGATCTCCAGCACCCCAACCTCGTCGCCCTCCACGAGCTGCACGCCGACGGGCAGGGCGCGTTCCTCACCATGGAACTCCTGGGCGGGCAGCACCTCCTGCACGCGCTGCGCGGCCACGAACAGGGCACCGGCGTCGCCTGGCTCAACGGAGCCACGCGGACCCTCGGGCTCTCACCCGACGACACCCTGCCCCGAGGGGGAGTGGTCGCCACGGGCCCACCCCCGCCCCCTGCGACCCCGCTGGCGGAGAGCCAGGTCGACGCGCTCCGAGACCGCTTCGGCCAGGTCGCCGAAGGGATCGCGGCGCTGCACGCGGCAAGCCGGTTGCATCGCGACGTGAAGCCATCCAACGTGCTCGTGTCCGATACGGGTCGGGCTGTCCTCCTCGACTTCGGGCTGGTGGCGGAGCTGCAGGGGGACCTCGTGACCCTCGAGGACGGAATCGCCGGCAGCGTTCCCTACATGGCCCCCGAGCAGGTGCGGGGCGGGGAGCTGACGCCCGCGGCCGACTGGTACGCGTTCGGGGCGATGCTCTACGAGGCGCTCGTGGGCCATCCGCCTTTCACCGGTCCCCTCGCGGATGTCTTCCGGGCGAAGCAGACTGCCTCCCCGACTCCCCCGTCGGAGCTCATCGCTCACGTCCCCGCCGATCTCGAGGCCCTGTGTCTGGCGCTGCTGCACCGGACGCCGAGCCTTCGGCCCAAGGACGAAGACGTCCTCGCCGCCTTGGGTCGCGACGCCGCCGCCGCGCGCGCCGTACATGCCGACGGCGTGGACTTCGTCGAGATAGG
>JAGSHC010000229.1 GCA_023954745.1 Deltaproteobacteria bacterium
GCGCAGCCCACCACCCCGCAGCCCCCGGCGCAGCCCACCACCCCGCAGCCCCCGGCGCAGCCCGCCACCCCAAGCCTGGCGTGCACCGTCGCGAAGGACTGCTACGTCTACTTTCGGGAGAAGCGCTGCCACTTCGGTGAGCCCATCGCGATCCCGCGGAGTCAGCGCATGGACGCCCGCTCTCTCTATCCGTCGAGCATGGCGGACGTGATGGTGGCCTGCGCGATGCCGGACCCCGTCGAGGAGCACAAGGCCCTCGCTCGCTGGACGGCCACCTGCACCAAGAACCTGTGCGCTCTGGTGGACAACGGTCCGCAGAAGGACCTGTTCGGGCGCTGATCAGGCGCGCCGGCGTCGGACCAGGGCGACACCCAACAGCAAGAGCCAGCCACGGTTCGCTGCACCCTCGGCCACCAGGGACGCGCCGCCCTTGGCTCCGCACCCGCAGCCGGTCTCGCCGTCGCGGTCGAACCAGGAGCGCCGCTCGCCACGCACGAGGGTCGCCTCGCCGAGCTCGGGCTCCGGCGTGGGCTCGTCCGTCGCGTCGTCGTCGTCCGCGGGGTCTGTGCCGTCGTCGTCGTCGTCGTCGTCGTCGTCGTCGTCGCCCGTGCTGGGCTCGATGACGTCCAACGTCAGGGTGAGTTCTCCCTCCGCAGGGCCCCCACCGATGGGGCTGTCGGGGAACCAGGTCACCCACTCCTCCACCAGCGCGAAGCTCAGCTCGGCGGTGCCCAGCGCAGCGCCCGTCACGTCGACGGCGAACACGGCGGTCTGGTTGGGGGCGGTGTCGGCGGCAGGAGACGAGAGCCGGGTGGCGCTGATCCAGGAGGTCGCTGCATAGGCCGAGTCCACGTCCCGAGGGAGCACCGCGAGCCTCGTGTTCGCGGTCCAGGTCTCGAGCCCGATGTTCTGGATCTCCACCCAGAGCGACTCGGTGGCGCCGAGCTCGACCGTCACGTCGCCCTCCCACGACACGTCGGTGACCGTGCCCTCGAAGTGCGCCGTCGTGGAGCGGTACTCGTCCAGGACAGCGTGGATGAAGTCGCCGGGGCACGCCGTGGAGTTGCCCGGATAGTCGCGGTGTCCCATCAGGATGGACGACGTGGTGGTGATCCCGTGCTCCACCGCCAGGGTCTGCGCGAGCAGACGACCGCCGGCTCGCATCACCAACTCGGCGGTGTGGGAGTTCGAGCAGCCGGGGCTCGGGTGGTAGCAACCGAGGTGGCTGATGGCGATGTTGCCGTTGTTGTTGCCGCCCCCGGTGGCGCCCGAGTAGAGGCTCAGGTTCCGCCCCTCCCAGAGGCTGCCGTCGTAGCCCACGAGGAACTGGTACGGGATGTCGCAGAAGCCGCCACCGCCCATGGCCCAGTTCTGAAGGCCCTGCACGGAGCCCTGCACCGTGCCACCGCTCGTCTGACCACCGGCGGTGTGATGGATGGCGAAGCGGTACCAGTTGTTCTCGGGGGTAGAGCAGTTCGTCGATGAGGCACCCCACACCTCGCGCGGGGTGACCCCGATGGCGAGGAGGGCCGCGCTGACTGCACGAGGTGCCGAGCTCTCCGTCGACGTGGGGGGAGCGGGCGCGCCGGGGCTGTTGCCGCCCGGTTCGTCCACGGGGGTCAGGACCCGCCAACCCATCGCGAGGAGGCCGTGGGCGGTGCCGAGGTGCGCCTGGGCGGCGGGGGCCCACAGCCGGAGTTGCGTGCGCTGGCTGGACTCCGAGAAGTCGGCGAAGTACACGCGCAGCTCAGCGTCTGGTGCGTGGTCGGGCGCCGCGAACCAAGCCGCCGCGTGGCCGAGGCCCATGGGGCTCCAGTCGGCTCCGGCTCGGGCTTCGAGGAGGACGCTGGTGCCTGCCTGCTCGGTGATCAGCATCGCCCCAGCTCGGCTTCCCAAGTCGGTGCGTACCGGGGAGACGAGCCAGTCACCGTCGCGGGTCCACCCCATCAGGGCTGCGGTCGCGTCTTGCACGTCGGGCAGGTCCATGGCGTGGTGCATGGGGTCGGCGTGCACGTCGTCGGCTACCTCGCGCGCCGAAGCGAGGGATGGTGCGGCCGATGCGACGAGCGCGATGAGGGGCAGGACGTGGAGAAGTCGAACCATGGACAGGAGACTACTCGGAGAGCAGCGCGCTACCCTCCGCGTTCCGCCCGGAGGCAACTTCTCCATGACTTCTCCGCTTGTGACAGCGCGCGCATCCATTGAGGCTGCGGTGACCGAGCATCTCGGCCCCGACGCCACCGTGTCGGGCATCAAGCCCCTGCACGGCGGCGCCTGCCAGGACAACGTGCGCGTCGACATCACGCTGCCCGACGGGTCCAACCACCGGATGGTGGTCAGGAGCGATGCCCCGTCCTCCATCCCCGGCACCCTCGACCGACGAGCGGAGTACGACGTCCTCAGGGCGGCCACGGCTGCGGGGGTGCGCACTCCAGGGGCGCGCTGGCTCACCCAAGGCCTCTTGCGGGCGGGGGCCTGGGCGTACTTCCTCGATTGGAGCGAGGGCGTCGCCATCGGCCGCAAGGTGCTCAAGACGCCCGAGTTGGCTGCGGCGCGGTCTGCTCTTCCCGGGCAGCTGGCGGCCGAGGCGGCGCGAGTACACAGCATCACCCCGGACACGGAGCCTGGAGCGTCCATCACCGCCTTCGCGGTCCCCGAGGACGGCGACCCGGTGCTGGAGGGGGTTCGCTTGCTGCGGGAGATGATCGACCGGCTCGCGCAGGCGACGCCCGCCACCGAGTTCATCTACCGCTGGTTGAAGGAGAACCCGCCGCCTTCGCGCGAGCTCACGTTGGTGCACGGCGACTTCCGCACCGGCAACTTCATGGTGGGGCCCCTCGGCCTCGAGAACCTGCTGGATTGGGAGTTCTCCCGCTGGTCGTCCCCCTTCGAGGACCTCGCCTGGATGTCGGTGCGGGACTGGCGCTTTGGACGCCTGAACTCCCCCATCGGTGGCTTTGCGCAGCGGGAGCCGTTCTACGCCGCGTACACCGAGGCGAGCGGGCGGGCCGTGGACGCGCAGGACATCCACTGGTGGGAGATCAACGGCAACCTGCGCTGGGCCGTGGGGTGCCAGTTCCAGGCCCAGCGGTACGCCGAGGGCCAGCGGGATCTCGAGCTCATCGCCATCGGGCGCCGCGCGGCGGAGATGGAGTACGAGGCCCTGCGCCTCATTGACGGCGGCCTGGCGGCGCTTTGAGGAGCCTCTGATGCAGTATCGACCTACCCAGGAGGAGCTTCTCCTCGCCATCGCCGACTTCATCGAGGGGGACGTACGGCCGCAGCTCGACGACCGCGCGCTGTCGTTCCGCTGTCTCATCGCCGCAAATCTCGCCCGGATGTGCGTGATGGAGCGGCGCATGGAGGAGTGGCACGACGGGCTCGAGCTCGACAGCCTGCGCACGATCCTCGACGACCTGCCCGCGGTGCTGCCCCCCACGAAAGAGGCGCGGCGAGACCTGCTGGAGCAGCTGAACAGCCGGCTGGCGCGCGATGTGCGCAAGAGCCGCGTGGAGATGGAGCCGACGGCTGCGCATCTCCGCACGGTGCTCAAGGGCCGCTTGTCGGTCACGAACCCCCGCTTCGACGCCGACTTCGGCTGGCAGGCCCTGGAAGGCGAGTAGACGCAATGGACTTCGCACTGAACCCCGAGCTCGCAGCGCTGCGGGATGCCATTCGAGCCTTCGTCGAGCAGCGGATCCTGCCGGTGGAGCAGGACCTCTTCGACGAGGACGCGCGCGGCGAGCACACCACGATGCGCCGCCTCCAGCAGGAGGCTCGTGACGCGGGTCTCTGGACGCCGCATCTGCCGAAGGACCTCGGAGGGAAGGGGCTCGGTCCCATGGGCATGGCGGCGTTGTTCCGGCCCATGGGGCGCAGCTTCGCGGGGCCTCGCGTCTTCAACTGCGACGCGCCGGACCAGGGCAACATGGACCTGCTCCTGTCGGTGGCGTCGGACGAGATTCGCGAGCGCTATCTGGCGCCGCTGTGCGACGCGGAGATCACGTCGGCGTTCTGCATGACCGAGCCGGCCCCCGGAGCGGGCGCGGACCCGTCGAACCTGCGCACCACGGCCCGCAAGGATGGCGACGAGTGGGTCATCGACGGGCACAAGTGGTACTCGACGGGCGGGGACGCGGCGTCGTTCCTCATCGTGATGGCGCGCACCTCGGACGACCCGCGGAGCGGGGCGAGCATGTTCGTCGTGGAACGCGACGCTCCCGGCGTGGAGCACGTACGCGAGATCAAGACGATGGGGATTCCCTTCCTCGCGCACCGGGAGGCGGAGTTCAAGTTCACGAACGTGCGCGTGCCGGAGTCGGCCGTGCTCGGCGGCATCGGAGAGGGCTTCCGTCTGGCCCAGAAGCGTCTCGTCCCAGCGCGGCTGACCCACTGCATGCGGTGGTTGGGCTTGGCAGACCGGACGTTGCACATGTGCCGGGAGTACGTGGCGACGCGCAAGAGCTTCGGCAAGGAGCTGGCGCGGCATCAGCAGATCCAGATGCTCATCGCCCGTGGTGCCATGGACGTCCACCAGGGCAACCTGATGACCATGCACTGCGCCTGGATGCTCGAGAACGGCCGCGACAAGGAAGCACGTCCCTACAGCTCGATGGCGAAGCTGCACGTGGCCCGGGCGCTCTGCCGCATCCTCGACGACGCCATCCAGATGCATGGTGGTCTCGGGTTCAGCGAGGACGTGCCGTTCTCCACCTGGTACCGCAGCGCGCGCGCAGCACGCATCGCCGACGGTCCCGACGAGGTGCACGTGATGGTGGTGGCCCGCGACTTCCTGCTCGGGCGGCTCGAGCTGCTGGTGTGAGGCGGGGGATGCGTGCTCCCCTTGGGGCCCGGTATCCTCCTGTCCATGCGCACTTCCAGGATCCTCCTCGCAACTGTTCTCCTCACGGCCTCTCCGGCTCTCGCCGAGACGACGCAACCGGCGGAGACGACGCAACCGGCGGAGACGACGCAACCGGCGGAGACGACCCAGCCCGCGGAGACCTCGCAGCCGGCGCAGCGCACCTCCTCGAGCGGAAGCGAGACCACCGGCGGCGCGGTCGTGGGGGAGAAGGCACCGTCGCTCTCGCTGACGGGCGCCTCCGGGAGCACCTCTCTCAGCGAGCACGCTGGCAAGGTGGTGGTGGTCGCCTTCTGGGCGACCTGGGACAAGGGCTCGCCGAAGCTGCTCGATTCCCTGCAAGCCCTCCACGAGACGCACGGCGACGCCGTCGTGGTCCTGGCCGCGTCCATCGACGACGCCAGGAACAAGGCCAAGGTGCCGTCCTACTTCGAGGGACGAGGCCTCACTTACGACCTTTGGTACGACACGGATCAGATCAGCAGCTGGAGTGGCGCGTCCCGGCCCAGCTACCACGCTGTGGTGGGAAAGGACGGCACGCTGACGTACGCCAAGAGCACGTTCTCCATCGACGACGGCGCGGCTCTGACGGCTGCGGTGAAGGCCGCGCTCTAGCCGGCTCCTCGCGGAACTGAGGCGCTCGTCTTGGTCGAGGGGTCGCCCTCGCTGCCTCCCGGCTAGGGTGCGGGCATGAGATTTCAGGCCCTCGCTCTCCTCGGCGCATTCTCCCTCCTCGTCGCCTGCGAGGAGGTCCCCGTCGAGCCCCCGGAGCCGACACCCGCTCCCAGGGGACCAGGCTGTGAGGCCGCCGGCTACGACGCCACTGCCTTCACGGACACCGATGAGGACTACGCCTTCGACGCCGTCGCCCGTGACGCCCGCATGGAGACCCTGAGCGGGACCTGGCGTCTCTCCGAGGCCTGGGGCGACTGCTCGGTCTTCACCCTGGTTCCCCTCGACTCCAGCTTCGCCGACCACTCCGTGCAGGAGGTCGTGGAGTCCAGCGAGCCAAACAACACCTACCTCTTCTACTCCTGGCGCGCGGACCGGGAGCCCGAGCTCGAAGACCTGAGGGACCGCATCGACGACGCCCTGGAAGAGATGGGGGAGGGGGTCGCCGCCGCATGGGGGCCTCGCTTCCGCTACGTCATCGACGACCCGGACGACGTGCCGCTCCTGCGGACCACCGCCACCATCCAGACCGACTACTTCTTCATCGACTCGCGTCAGAAGCTCCGAGACGCCGGCAGCTTTCGTGCGTTCAACGGCGACTTCGTGCCGCTCTTCGAGATGATTCGGTACGCCGCTCGCTGGTTCAACTACGAGCGCCGCACGGAGGAGAAGGTCACGGCTGAGGCCGCCGACCCGGACGTGCTCATCGTCCCCTGGCTGACCACCGGCTACGACCAGACCGCCACCGGTGTCTTTCCCATCGAGCTGCCCTCGGCGGCGGACATGGCGCGGTACGACCGCATGGAGATCGTCGTCAAGGAGACCTGCGAGCCGGGAGCGCGCTTCCCGGTGCACTACGGGCTCTGCCCCGCCTGGGACGTGGGCCACAAGGTGACGCTCTGCGCGGACGAGGCCTCCTGCGTCTCCGGCGAGAAGAACCAGCTCTATCGCTTCGTCACCGGCTACCACAGCGGCGTGTGGCTCTACGAGGACGTGACCCATGGCCTGCCCTGGTTCCAGGAGGGCGGCACCCGCTGGCTGCGCACCGACAGGAACAACTTCTGGGGGACCATCGAGTTCCACTTCTTCGACGACGGCGAGCCCACCGCCGACGAGCACGTCATCGACGCGGTGCACCTCATCGACATGGGCCGCGCGCAGTTCGACGCAGCCCACAACGACAGCTTTCCCGCCTACTCCTTCACGCCGCCCGCGGGGACGACCCGGGTCGTGATGGACGCTCGGGTCCAGGGAGGTGGCAACCAGGCAGGCAACGGCTGCGCCGAGTTCTGCTCGCACCACCACGCCATCGACTTGAACGGCAGCACCTGGGAGAACACCTTCGTGATGGAGTCGGGGGTCTTCTCCTGCGCTGAGAAGGCCCACGAGGGCGTCACGAGCGGGCAGTTCGGCACGTGGTTCATCGACCGCGGGTCCTGGTGCCCCGGTGGACCCGTGGAGCGGTGGCGCCAGGACGTCACCGAGGCGGTCGATCTACAAGGTGAGAACACACTGCGATGGACCGGCTCCTTCGCCGGCAACGAGTGGCCTCCGGGCGGCGGAACCACCGCGACGGTGTGGCTCATCTTCTTCGGCGAGGGCGACGGGGAGGCCCAGACCACCCGCTTGCCCGTGGAGACCTGCCCCAACCCGGCGACGGTGACGGTGCGCGACTTCGCGCGGGCTGATGTGGACTTCGAGCCCATCAAGACCGCCTGGAGCGCCCTCGAAGATGGCGACCCGGACAAGGAAGGGGCGCGCGGCGTGCTCACGGGCGTGGTGGCGGAGCAGCTGACCGAGGTCGAGCCGGGGGTGTGGAAGCCGCAGATGGTGTGGCCCGAGAACACCCTGCCCTACACCACGTCCGCCAGCTTCGACGACTGGTGGCGCGACAGCGCGAGGAGCCAGGTGGTGCCTCCCTCGCCGGAGTCTCTGCGCCGTACGCGCATGGACACGCTGGGGTACTTCCGCAGCAACGCCGAGTATTCGGTGGAGTTCCCCCTCATCGCGGCCGACAGCGGCTTCGGCGACGAGGGGGTCGTGAACAACTACGAGGGCGGCACCCCGGTGAACAGCACGTTCACCGTCGAGCTCTCTGGCGAGTTCACCTACGAGGCGGGGATGCGCTTGCGCCTCGGCTCCCGGGCGGACCTGTGGGTGTTCGTGGACCGTGAGTTGGCGCTGGAGAGCGCCGGATTCCTCGGCAAGGGCTTCCCAAAGAACATCCTGTCGCTGGACACCCTCGGCCTCACCGAGGGCGACACCTACGACCTGCACGTCTTCGCGGTGGGCGGTCGGGGCGCGGAGAGCAACCCGATGCTGTGGCTGGAGCACCCGGCCTGCCTGTAGGCGGCTCCTCCAGTTAGCCCCCCAGGGGCTGCTCCGCGTGGGCCTCGTCCAGCGAGTCGGCCCACGCGAAGCAGCGATTCACCTGGTCAGCGGACCCAGAGCAAGCCTTCGAACCCGCTGTTCACGTTGCCCTGGCTGCACTGCGTCGAGAGGCAGAGCTCGCCGGCGCCGTAGTTGGTGCCGCCGCCGCTCGTCGGCCCGACGCCAAAGCCCAACGCGGTGTCGTTGGTCTGGCAGTCGTTCTCCTGGTTCGCCGTGAAGCCGAATCGCGTCGCCTGGTACTGGTACGGAGAGTTGAAGCCGAACCACTGGCAGTTGGGCTGCGCGGACCATGCCGAAGGGAGCTGACCGTCGAAGCCCGTCCCGATCTGCTCGTCTCCGCCGCTGAAGATGTCCAGGGCGGTGCCCGGCAAGGGGTCGGCGTAGATGCAGACCGAGTCCTGGGGGAAACACCCGCGTACTTCGAGGGCAGGGACATCGACGAACGACTCGTACTTGGCGTTCTGCGACGCGTCGTCGTCCAGGCTGTCTTCGTTCAGCAGCGTCGTGTTCTCCCAGAGCGCGTCGGTGTAGCCGAAGGTCGAGTCGCCAGCGGCCTTCAGGATGAGGGTCCAGCCGCCGCCGTCGGTCGTCATGTCGCACCAGGCTTCGTAGGCGCCGCCCCCGTCCGGATCGAGCCAGTAGGCGCCGTCCGGGGCGGTCGCGTCGCTGAGGAGGACGTCGTCGCAGCTGCCAGCGGCGCAGTTCGCGCTCGCCCCTTCGAGGGGCTGGTTGAAGCGAAGCTCCCACCCCACGACCGTGCCGGTGTCTGCCCCCGCGTCGTCGGTGATCGCGAGAGACCAGGTCCCCGCAGGGTTCTCGCCATCGAATCCCGAGAGCGCTCCCTCCGGGATGTAGCGCCCGGTGTAGGAACCCGTGTTCGGGATTCCCGTGATCGGGTCCACCGCTTCGTCATCGAAGACCGTGCCGATGAAGTCGTTGCCGCTTCCACCGTTGTCGGTCGTCAGCTCCACGACGGTGCCGCCAGGAGACGTGAGGAAGATCTCGAGGTCGGCGACGAACGTGTGGTCGATGTCGAGCCTCACGTCGATGTCGACGATGGGGTCCGTCGCGAGGACGGTGGCCGTCACCGTGACCTGCCCGTTGGGGCCGTCGGGGATGGCGGTGCCGGCCCCGCCACCGATCACGACGGGCTCGTGGTCGACGAGGTCGTCGATGCCGTTGAGGCAGTCGTTGTCGTAGCCGTCGCAGATCTCGAGACCACTGGGAAGCACGCTCGGCTCGGTGTCGTCGCAGTCGCCGTCGCACTGGGCGGAGCCGTCACCGTCGAGGTCCAGGTCGGTGGTCGAGTTGAGCCGCAGCGCGATGGCGGTGGCGCCGCTGAGCTCCGTGTCGTACGTGGACAGGGGCAGCGGATCCGCTTCCTCGTCCTCCTCGAACTGGATGAAGGTGCCCCAGGTCGGGTCGACGCCGGCGGCGGAGTGGTCGTGCTCGAGGCTGCCGGTGTGGTGCACCCCGATGGAGTACTCCCAGCCCTCGATGAGGGTGACCTCCAGCGGATCGGAGAGAGCCCAATCGGCGGTCGTCGGCACTGTGGGGATCGAAGCGCTCTCGACGAACTCCCAGTCGTCCGCGCTGTCCTCGCGTGCGAACACGATGGCCGTCACGACGGCGTCGGCGTCGGTATCTGCGATCCACGCCTCGATGTCGAGGAGCTGGGCGGAGCTGGTCACCGTGTAGGTGTTTCCGATGTAGCTGCCGTTGGCCCAGGTGAACGGGGAGTTGTTGAGGTCCTCGCTCGTCGCGTCGCCGAAGCCCGTCTCGTCGTCGCAGTCGTTGTCGGAGCCGTCGCAGACCTCGGCGTTGCCGGGGAAGTTGGCGCCGTCGGCGTCATCGCAGTCGTCGCACACGGGGCTGAGGTCAGCGTCGATGTCGGACTCGCCGAGCGCCTGGATCTCCACGCTGTAGGCCTGCGCCAGGTTGCCCCATGTGTCGTAGGTGGCTGCCGGCACTGCAAGGTTGTCGGGGTCGGAGGATGCGCCCCCGACGAGCTCACCGAACGGCGCGAGCACGGGCAGAGCCGGGCTCACCTCATAGGTGTAGCCAACACTCGTCGGGCCCCAGTGGGCTCCCAGGACGTAGTAGTTCCCCGCGGTGAGGGCGGTTCCGATGGGGTCCGACACGAGCCACTGGCGCCCTCCGCCGGGTGCGGTGGTCGTCGTCGTGGAGAGCAGCGTGTAGGTGCCGAGCTCTGTGGCGCTCTCGTACACCACCCAGTTCAAGGTCGTCCCCGCCGGGGCGTCCAGGTACATGGCGATGGTGTCCACATCGACGGACGTGGTGACGAAGTACTTGTTGCCTCGGGTCCGGGTCTGTCCCCCCGTGAGGTCGGTGGTGCCTTCGTAGGTCACCGGGGGCAAGGGTGCGTTGGCGGTCCCGTCACAGTCGTTGTCGACGCCGTCACAGATCTCGACAGCGCTGGTGTTGATGGCGCTGTCGCCGTCGTCGCAGTCGCCGTCGCACTCGGTCTCTCCGTCGGTGTCGTCGTCGATCTCGTCGCTACCGAGGAACCCGTCACAGTCGTTGTCCGCGCTGTCGCAGACCTCGGGGTTGCCACTGAAGTTGTTGATGTCGTTGTCGTCGCAGTCGCCGTCGCACTCGGTCTGGCCGTCGGAGTCGTCGTCGATCTCGTCGGTGCTCAGGTTCCCGTCGCAGTCGTTGTCCTGGCCATCACAGACCTCGGCGTTGCCGGTGTAGTTGGCAGCGTCGCCGTCGTCGCAGTCGCC
>JAGSHC010000116.1 GCA_023954745.1 Deltaproteobacteria bacterium
AACCCTGCGCGAAGTCGACCCCATCCTGCTCGCCTGCATCCTGCTGCTGCTGGGTCTCGGCGTGGCGATGGTCTACAGCGCAGGGGCGATCTACGCGGCCGACGTGTGGGGCGATGAGCTGCACTACATCCGCCGCCACCTGGTGTTCGCGGGCATGGGCCTGTGCGCCCTCACGGTCACCGCGAGCATCCCCTATCAGAAGTGGAAGCCGTGGACGTACCCCATGCTCGGCTTCGTGGCGCTGCTGCTCATCCTGGTGTTGATCCCTGGAGTGGGCACCACCATGGGGGGCGCGACCCGCTGGCTCACCCTGGGCCCAGTGAACTTCCAGCCATCGGAGTTCGCCAAGCTCGGTCTGGTCACCTACCTCGCCTACTCGCTGGAGAAGAAGCAGTCCCACATCGACACATTCACGGTGGGAATCCTGCCCCACCTCGTGTTTGCGGGCTTCGTGCTGCTGCTCATCCTCGCCGAGCCAGACTTCGGCACGACGATGACCATCGCGGCCCTGCTGTTCGTGATGCTGTTCATCGCCGGCGTGCGCCTGACCCACCTCGCGGGGCTGCTCGCCGTGGGCCTTCCGGTGGCCTGGGTCGTGCTCATGGGCGCCGAGTACCGCCGCGCGCGCATCACCGCCTTCCTCGACCCCTGGGCCAACCAGGCCGATGGCGCGTTCCAGCTGATCCAGTCCTTGCTCGGTTTCACCGCCGGCGGATTCACGGGCTCGGGGCTCGGCCAGAGCAGCCAGAAGCTCTTCTACCTGCCGTCGGCGCACACCGACTTCATCTTCTCCGTCGTGGGAGAGGAGTTCGGGGTGCTCGGGGCGTCCGCCGTCATCGTGCTCTTCGGCCTGTTCGTGTACCGCGGAGTCCGCGTCTGCGCCGATGCCCCGGACCTCTTCGGGAAGCTGCTCGGCATGGGACTCGCGATTCTCATCGGAATGCAGACCGCATTTCACATGGGGGTGGTGCTCGGCGTCCTGCCCACGAAGGGTCTGACGCTGCCCCTCGTGTCGTATGGCGGCAGCTCGCTGGTGCTGACTCTGGCGATGCTCGGAATCTTGTTGAATGTGACCGCGCAGGCGCGACGGGCCACGGTTCTGCATCATGGTGGCTCCAGCGGGGTGCGCATCGGCAGCGGCCGGCGCCGCGTGCGGGCAGGCTGAGAAGCGAACGGGAGGGACGGTGAAGATCCTGATTGCAGGCGGCGGCACAGGCGGCCACTTCTTCTCCGGCGTCGCGGTGGGGGAGGCCTTCCTCACCCGCAACGGCGACAACGAGATCATCTACGTCGGCACGCGCAACGGCATCGAGGCGCGGGTGGGCCCCAAGGAGGGGCTCGACGTGCGCTTCGTCACCATCTCCGGGATCAAGGGCAAGGGCCTCGTCTCCCGCCTGACGGCCGTCGCGAAGATCCCGCTGTCGATCCTCCAGTCGGCGGTGCTCATCCTCAAGGAGCGCCCAAAGATCGTCATCGGGGTCGGCGGCTACGCCTCCGGGCCGGTCGTACTCGCGGCGCGTCTGCTGGGCCGCAAGACAGCCGTGGTCGAGCAGAACTCCGTGGCCGGAGCGACCAATCGGATCCTGGGCAAGGTCGTGCATCGGGTGTTCGTGGCGTTCTCCCCGGCGACGAAGGACTTCCCGCCCGGCAAGGCCGAAGTCATTGGCAACCCGGTGCGGGAGCGCTTCGTGCAGCTGCTGACCTTGGAGAGCACCCAGACCGTCGGCGTGGGACGCAAGCTCAAGGTGCTGGTGGTGGGCGGAAGCCAGGGCGCACACGCGGTGAACGTCGCGATGATCGAGGCGGTCTCGGGCATGAGCGACGAGCTCAAGGAGCGGCTGCACGTCACCCACCAGACGGGCACGAAGGACGAGGAGCTGGTCAAGGACGGCTACGAGGCGGCGGGCGTCCCGAGCAAGGTCCTGCCCTTCATCGACGACATGGCTGAGGCCTATCGCTTCGCGGACCTCGTGGTGTGTCGCGCCGGCGCCATGACCGTGAGCGAGCTGATGATCAGCCGGCGCGGCTCCCTCCTCGTGCCCCTGCCCCAGGCCATCTACGACCACCAGACCACCAACGCCAAGGTGCTGGTGGACGGCGGAGCGGGTGAGCTGCTCGTGCAGAACGCGGATCTGGCGAGCAACCTGCGGGCAGCGTTGGAGCGGCTCGAAGGCAGCCGGACGACCCTTCAGCAGATGGCGGGCAAGGCGGGGGAGCTCGGCAAGCCGGCGGCGGCGGCTGAGGTCGTGGACGTCATGTACAAGCTGGTGGGCCGGCCCTAAATCAGATCGAGAGCGGGTGACGAGGAGCGCACCCTCCGCGGGCCTGGCGCGGGCGCGGACTGTTACCCTCCCGCGCCATGTTCCTCCGCACACGGCGCATTCACTTCATCGGTATCGGCGGCATCGGCATGTCCGGCATCGCTGAGGTCCTGAACAACCTCGGATACGACGTCTCCGGCAGCGATCTGCGCACCTCCGAGGTGACGCGGAGGCTCGAGTCCCTCGGGGTGCGTGTCATTCAGGGCCACGCACCCAGCAACGTCCTCGGCGCCCACGTCGTGGTGCGCTCGACGGCGGTGAAGTCGGACAACCCCGAGGTGGCCGAGGCCCGTGACCTGGGCATCCCGGTCATTCGTCGCGCCGAGATGCTCGCCGAGCTGATGCGCATGAAGCGCGGCGTCGCGGTGGCGGGCACCCACGGGAAGACGACGACCACCTCGCTCCTGGCGGCGGTGTTCGAGGCCGGCGGGCTCGACCCGACGGTCGTGGTGGGTGGCAAGCTCAACTCCGTAGGGACCAACGCCGTCCTGGGCCGCGGCGAGTGGATGCTGGCCGAGGCGGACGAGAGCGACGGCAGCTTCCTGATGCTGTCGCCGATTCTGGCCATCGTCACGAACATCGACCCCGAGCACCTGGACCACTACGGCTCCACCGAGGCTCTCGAGGCGGCCTTCGTCCAGTTCATGAACCGGGTTCCGTTCTACGGCGCCGCGGTGCTGTGCATCGACCACCCACGCATCCAGAAGCTGCTGCCCCAGGTGGGCAAGCGCTACGTCACCTACGGGCTCAGCTCCCAGGCGGACTTCCGGGCGGTGGACATCTCCGTGTCCGGCGGGGTGTCCCGCTTCTCGGTGATGCGGGGCGAGGAGTTCCTCGGGCCGGTGGCGCTGAAGATTCCTGGTCGCCACAACGTGCTCAACGCCCTGGCCACCATCGCCACCGGGTTCGAAGCCGAGATTCCGTTCCCCGTCATCCAGAAGGCCCTCGAGGGCTTCGAGGGTGTGCAGCGGCGCTTCACGATTCGTGGGGAGATCGGCGGCGTCACCGTCGTCGACGACTACGCGCATCACCCCGAGGAGATTCGGGCCACGCTCTCGGCCGCGCGGGAGAACTACGACCGGCGCATCGTGGCGGTGTGGCAGCCGCACCGGTACTCCCGGGTGCAGGACCTTCGTGAGGACTTCATGCGGGCGTTCAACGACGCCGATGTCGTCTGCGTGATGGATGTGTACCGCGCCGGCGAACTGCCCATCGATGGGCTCGACAGCGCGGCGTTGGCGCGGGACCTTCGGCACCACGGGCACAAGGGCGCCGTCCCCACCCCCACTCACGATGACGTGCGCGCCCATCTGCATCGGATCCTCCGCAAGGGCGACATCGTGCTCACCATGGGGGCTGGCGACGTCACGACCCTGAGCACCGACCTGCTCCAGGTGGTGGTGGACGCATCTCCCCCCACACTGGAGATGGGCTAGGAGCGTGGAGCCAACGGGCTCTCCGCTGGGGCCCACTCGGCGTGCGCCAAGGTTCTCCCTTCCATGCTGACGGACCGACAACGGGAGGCGCTTCGCGCCCTCGACCAGGAGAGCGTTGCGTTCGACGTGCCCCTCGCCCCCGAGACATCCCTCGGGATTGGGGGGCTGGCCGACGGACTCGTCGAGGTCCCGAATGCAACTGCCCTCGCGCGTCTGGTGCGCTGGTGTCGCCGGGAACGGCTGGTGCTCACTCCTCTCCAGAGGGCCACCGATGCGATGGTCCGCGACGCGGGGATTCGAGGGGTGGTCTGCCGGCTCGGCGCGGGATGGAGCGGCATGGAGATCCACGCAGATGGCGTGCTCCTCGGGGGGGAAGGCTCGGCCCGGGCTGCAGCCCAGGGACTCCAGGAGGGAGTCCGCAGCGGGGATCCGGTCCCCGCGTGGCTGGTGTCGGGAGGCAGCGTGGCGAACGCTCTTGTCGGACGCGGTGAGTCGCACGAGGCCGCTGGGGTCGTCGCGGTGCAGGTCGTGCTCGGCAAGGGCGTAGCGGAGACCGTGCCGCGGTCCCGCCTCGCGCTGTCCGACCCGCGCCTGGGGTTGCGCGCCGAGGCTGTGGTGGCCGGAGTGCTCGTGGAGCCGTCGGGAGCGGGGACGCCGTTGCCCACGGAGCTTCCTGGGGTGAGGCTCTTCGTCGATCCGCCCAAGGGGAGCTCGGCTGGCGAGCTGCTGACGCGCTCGGGACTCCTGGGGGTGAGGGTCCGCGGCGCCCGCATCGACGACGTGCAGCCCAACCGCCTGCTCACGGAACCCGGAGCCACCGCACACGATGTGGAACTGCTCGTGGACTGGGCCCGCCGGACCGTGGCGGCGCAATGGGGAGTCGAGCTCGTCCTCGCGCTCCGGATCATCGGCGCCCGACGCTGAGGCGCGCCAGGGTCGGCGCGGCGCCAGACTCGGGCCGCGCCAGGGTCTCGGGACCAGCCGACCCCGCCTGGGTCCACAACCGCCAAGAACCTAGTGATTTCCGGGGTCTTTGCAGTGCGCATCCATGATCGATGGACGTCTCGCGATCTCTTTCTTTTCCTAAACGAAAACAGCACGTTGACACATTAGGCGCATTTTCCCATGATTCGTCGTGGGAAGTTGGATGGTACGCCGTCATCCACGAGCCCCCCGCCGGATGGGCACGCTGCTCATGGGAGTCCTCGACCGACAGTCGCTTCGCGGCGAGACGAAGAACCGCAAGCTGGGCAAGGAACGCCTGGCGATGCGGGACAAGCGTCGTATTGCTCGGGACACGGGCTCCGCCGGGAACGTGCGCAAGGACCGGCGCATGCTCACCCGCATGGGCGCGTCCGAGCGACGCCGGCCCGCCCGGGGCATGCGCGACAGCAAGCGGCGCTCCCGGTCTCCTCGACGTACCTCAGCCTTCGTTCGAGCGTACGACCGCGTTCTTGATCTTGCCCACGGGCTCGGACGGCTGCTCCTCTTCGTGCTGCTCGTCCCCCCGCTGATGCTCCGGATGCTGCTCCGGCCGTCCGAGCTCGTGGGTCGGGTCAAGGAGGCCCCCACTCGGTTGCGGGCCACCGCGAAGCGCGTGCGTCTGGAGTCGCGGGACCCCGGAACCGTCGCCGGCAAGGCGGTGGAGACGGGTCGCCTCGCAGTCTGGTTCCTCGAAGAGGAGCTGGCCGACATGCGGGATGGCATCCCGACGGCCGAAGAGGTTCGCGACGACCTGCGCACCGGCAGCACGACCCTCCTCGATCAGGTGGCCCACCTCGTGGGCCTGCGGGAGCGGGAAGACGGACTGCCGGTGGGCGAGCGCCTCGGCGGCGCTCTCGCCATGGGCGTCATCCTCGGCGTGGTCGGAGTGGGCCTGTTCGTGGCGGTGTTCAACGGCATCGAAGAGCTCAAGGTCAGCGACCATCTCGCCTTGCAGACCATCGACGTGGTCGGTCTGGAGCGGGTGAGTGAGGACGACATCCTGGTGCGGCTCGGGGCCCGGGCTGGTGACAACATGCTCGAGTTCGAGACTGCCTCCATCGGCGCGGCCATCTTGGACCTGCCCTGGGTGGACAGCATCGAAGTCGAGAGGAACCTCGCTGGCCGATCTCTCGAGGTGCGTGTGCTCGAGCACAAGGCCGCGTTGCTCGTCCCAGGGGAGCGCCTGGAGTTGATGGACGATCGAGGGCGCGTCTTCAAGGCCTGGGAAGCGGGCGAGCCCTTCGACCTGCCGCTGCTCACCGCGGACGGCGAGCTTCCGGAGAGCGCGCGCAAGGGCGCTCTCGACGTGCTCAACGCCGTGGGGGCTGGCCGCGCGTTGGGAGGCGACGCGATCTCGGAGATTCGCTGGGATGCCACGCGGGGTTACTCAGTCGTCACGCGGCGAGGCCTGCCCGTGCATCTGGGACAGCGCGACTTCGCCTCGCGGCTGGACCGGGTGGAGCGCGCGGTGCTCGCCGGGCGTCTGCCGCTGGACGCTGTCGCGTCGGTGGACGCCGGACTTCGTGACCGCGTGATTGCGGTGCCTCGCAAGGCGAAGCGCGCCCGCCGGGCAGTGAAGAAGGTCATTGAGTCGCAACCGACGCCGCGTCGTGACCGGGCGCGGCTCCTCCACTTGAAGCGCATCGTGCCTGCGGGCGACGAAGCCCTCTTCTTTGATGACAACGAGGCGGAGCTCTAGCCCGTGGCAAGCAACCACTCCATCGTCTGTGGACTCGACATTGGGACGACCAAGGTCGCCTGCGTGGTCGGCGAGCGCAATGGGCTCGGCGGCGTCGACATCATCGGCATTGGCACGGCCCCATCGACGGGGCTGCGCAAGGGCGTGGTGATCAACATCGAGGACACCAACCGCTCCATCCGGGCGGCCGTCGACGAGGCGGAGATGATGTCCGGGGTGGAGATCTCGACGGTCTACGCGGGCATCGCCGGGGGGCACATTCGCTCGCTCAACAGCCAGGGCATGGTCGGGGTGAAGACCGGCCACGTCGCGACGAGCGATGTCGACAAGGTCCTCGAGACGGCCCAGGCCCTCGCCATTCCCATGGACCGCGAGGTCATCCACGTGATCCCCCAGGAGTTCCTGGTGGATGACCAGGACGGCATCCTCGACCCGCGCGGCATGAGCGGGGTGCGGCTGACGGCCCGAGTGCACATCGTCACGGCGGCGGTCACGGCGGCTCAGAACGTGGTGCGCTGCTGCAACCTCACGGGGCAGCAGGTGCAGGACATCGTGCTGGAGCAGCTGGCGTCGGCAGAGGCGGTGCTGTCCGAGGATGAGAAGATGCTCGGCGTCATGCTCGTGGACATCGGCGGCGGCACCACGGACGTGGCCATCTTCATGGGGGGCGCGGTGGTGCACACGTACGTGCTGCCCATCGGCGGCGACCACGTGACCAACGACATCGCCTTCGCCCTGCGGGCGCCCATCAAGGTGGCCGAGCAGATCAAGAAGGACCACGGCTGTGCGCAGCGGGACATGGTCGAGGGGAACGAGACCTTCGACGTGCCACACGTGGGCGGGACCCGCTCTCACGAGACTTCGCGGCGCATGCTCGCCGAGGTCATCGAGCCTCGCCTGGAGGAGCTCTTCCAGCTCGTGCGCGCGGAGCTCGAGCGGTCGGGGTACGAGGACATGTTGCCGGCGGGCATCGTGCTCACGGGCGGGAGCACCCTGATGCCAGGCATGCCCGAGCTGACCGAGAAGGTCTTTGGGCTCTCGGCGCGTCGCGGAGCCCCGCGGGACGTCGGCGGACTCACGGACGTCGTGAGTTCTCCTGTCTACTCCACGGGGGTGGGCCTGGTGAAGTTTGGACTCAAGGGACGTCGCGATGGAGCGCGCTTCGGGCGTGGCGTGGACGGCGGACTGTACGAGCGCGTCAAGGAACGAATGAGCAACTGGCTGAGCCTGGCGTTCTAGGCGTGGTGGGATGGAGCGAGAGATGACGACACAGAGCCGAATCGAGTTTGCGGCGCCACCGCCCGAGGACAACCGGGCGCCCATCACCATCAAGGTCATCGGCGTCGGTGGCGGCGGCGGCAACGCCATCAACACCATGGTCGAGAGCGGCCTCAAGCCCATCGAGGTCATCGCGGCCAACACGGATCAGCAGGCGCTGTCGACGTCGCGGGCCGACCACGTGCTCGCCATCGGGCAGACCCTGACCAAGGGACACGGCGCAGGTGCGCGGCCCGACGTCGGGCGTCGGGCGGCCGAGGAGAGTCGCGCCGAGCTCATGGGTTTGCTCGAGGGGGCCGACGTTGTGTTCATCACCGCCGGAATGGGCGGCGGCACGGGCACGGGCGCCGCGCCGGTCGTGGCTGAGATCGCCAAGCAGATGGGCGCGCTGACGGTGGCGGTGGTCACCCGGCCGTTCAAGTTCGAGGGACGCAAGCGCTCGACGACCGCCGACACGGGCATCGAGGCGCTCAAGGACGTGGTGGACACACTCTTCGTGATCCCCAACGAGCGGCTCTTCTCCATCGCCGGGGACGAGATGTCTGGGCTGGATGCCTTCAAGCTGGCCGACCACGTCTTGCTCGACGGGGTGCGCGGATTGGTGGATCTCATCCACAGCACGGGGGTCATCAACGCGGACTTCGCGGATGTGCGCACCGTCATGGGCTTCCCGGGGCTCGCGCTCATGGGCGTCGGGACCGCGCGCGGAGAGCTACGGGCGGTGGAAGCCGCGCAGCGGGCGGTGAGCTCGCCGTTGCTCGAGGAGATCGCGATCACGGGCGCAAAGGGCGTGCTGGTGAACATCACGTCGTCGCCGACGCTGAAGATGCGTGAGATGAACGAGGCGGTGACCCTCATCTACGAGGAGGCCGACGGCGACGCCGAGGTGGTCTTCGGATGGGTGGTCGACGAGACCATGGGCGACGAGGTCCGGGTGACCGTCATCGCGACGGGCTTCGAGCAAGTGAAGGCGGACCCGGTGCTGCCGAGCGACCAGGCGGTGACGCGGCCCAGCATCGACCGCGTGCTCAAGGTGGAGCCTCGAGGGGGTGGACGACGCGCACCCATTACGGCGGTGACGCCGTGGGATTCGGTGGGTGGACCCGAGGCCTACGACCTCCCGCCCTCGCTGCGCCAGAGCCGGGAGGAGCGAGGTGAGCTGCCGACGCCTTCGCAGCTGCTGGACCGCGACCCGGGCGAGGTGCTCCGTCCCCACGAGGACGACGAGATGTCCCACCTGGACAAGCCCACGTACGTGCGGCGCCTGGCGGACTGATCGGGCTCTGCGCTAGCCCTCGGCGCAGAAGACGAACAGGACCTCGGCGGATGCCTGGGGGCAGGTCACCTCGATGGTGACCTCCCAGAGCGCCGGCATGACCAGGTCGACTTCGAGCTCCAGGAGCTGCGGCGAGTCACCCGGTGTGCAGGTGGAGGAGCTGGTGCCCTGGCCGTGGTCGGGCGCGAAGGGTGAGGCGGTGCAGCTGCATGCATCCTCCGGTCCTCCGTTGTCGTCTGAGAGGGCGAGGGTCCAGAGACTGCCCTCGGTGTTGGGCGGCGCCGGGTCGGAGGACAGCAGGCGCACGTCGAGGTCGCCGCTGGATTCCTGCGGCGGCAGGGCGGCTCGATAGACCTGCGCGCGTGAGAGGTCACCGCAGACATTGCTCCTGTCCGGCTCCTCGTCCACCGACGGGCAGGCCACGAGGAGCACGGCGAGGGTGGAGGCGAGGAAGCGCATGCCAGACGTATAGCCGGGGAGGGAGCGACCAGATGCGAGAACCCCGCTCCAGCGCTCTCGAAGTCACGTCTTGTCACAGGACCTGACCCGGCGCTCTCGGAGCCTTGGTCCGACTCGGGCGGTGTGGTACCTACGTCCCGCCGCTCGGGAACGGACCGTCCCCGCGCCTGATATTTGGAGATTCTGATGCGCTTTCTTCGTGCCCTCGTCCTGATCCTCGTGGCTGCCCTCTTCGTGACCTCGGCTCCCACCGACGCCGACGCTGCGCGCGCGAACTCCATCAAGTTCTGGGCTTCCGAGTTCAAGATCACCCAGGAGATGCCTCAGAACGTCGCGGAGGGCGAGATCGCCATTCCCACGATGAGCCTGGAGATCAAGGGACGCGCTTCCGCCTACGGCGGGGAGAAGGTGGACTTCGAGTACAAGGTGCCCGACGCCCGCCTTTGGCTCGACATGCTGCAGGCCTGCTCTGGCAGCTCCGCCCGTCTCTCGGGTGTCATCGCGGCCAACGCGCGCATCGACGAAGACAGCAAGATGATCGAGGGCAAGGGCGGGCTCCAGAGCCTCGTCTGCCGTCAGATCTTGAAGTAAGGGGAACCCTTGGGGTTCGCGAAGCGAACTCTGCGGGACGCCTTTCCCAGGTGGGGGTTCGCTCTGCGAGCTCCTGCGTCTCCTCCGGGGAACTAGACCCGCTCGGCGACTCGCCTGAGCAGCTCCAGGGACTCGAGGCTGGCCCCGGTCCCCATCGCGACACAGAACAGCGGGTCCGCCGCCTGGATGACGGGCAGCCCCGTCTCCTCGCGGAGCAGGGTGTCGAGGCCGCGCAGCAGCCCGCCTCCGCCTGCCAGCACAATGCCCTTGTCGATGATGTCCGCCGCGAGCTCTGGCGGCGTGATCTCCAGGGTCGTCTTGATGGCTTCGACAATCTCACGTACGGGGTCCGCGAGGGCCTCGCGCGCGCCCTCCGCAGTCACGACCACGGTCTTCGGCACGCCACTGAGCAGGTCCCGACCTGATACCTCGATGGACTCCTCGTCGTCCTCGGGCCATGCGTTCCCCACCGTGGTCTTGATGCGCTCCGCCGTGCGCTCGCCGATCAGTAGATTGAACTTCCGGCGGACCCACGAGATCAGTGCTTCGTCCATGGCGTCGCCCGCGACCCGCGCAGATTTGCTGGTCACGATCCCGCCGAGCGAGATCACCGCGACCTCGGTCGTGCCTCCGCCGATGTCCACGATCATGTTCCCCTGGGGCTCCGTCACTGGGAGGCCCGCTCCAATGGCCGCGGCCATGGGCTCGGAGATGAGATAGACCTCCCGGGCTCCGGCCGACGAGGCCGCCTCACGCACGGCGCGACGCTCCACCTCGGTGACCCCGAAAGGGATGCAGACCACCACCCGTGGGCGCACGAAGGTGCGGCGTCCATGCACCCGGCGAATGAACCACCGGAGCATCGCCTCGGTGACGTCGAGGTCGGCGATGACCCCCTCGCGGAGGGGGCGGATCGTCTCGATGGTGCCGGGGACCTTGCCGACCATCTCTCGCGCTTCGTTGCCCACCGCCAGGACGCGCGGGCGTCCGTCTGGACCGCGCTTCACGGCGACGACGGACGGCTCGTTCAAGACCACCCCCTCGCCCTTGACGAACACCAGGGTGTTCGCCGTTCCGAGGTCGATGGCGAGATCGCGGGAGAAAGCTCCGAGGACCGAGTCGGCGATCAACGTATACGGCGAGGCCGGCGGAGCCGGGCTACTCGCCTTCGGTGGGGAGGGCGCCGTCGAAGCCGCGCATGTCCTCACCCATTCGGATGTTGTTGATGATCGTCAGCGACTTGTTGGTGTGCTTCGCGACGGTGTTGGCGTAGTCCTCGAGGGTGGACTCGGTGCTCTTGTTGATGAGCACCTTCTCGCCGCCGTTCAAGACGAGGAACACCTCGTAGTGATTCCCACCCAGCAAGAACTGCCCGGCGGTCATCTCGACGCTGGCGACGTCCTCGAAGCTGAGCTGGCGCGTGGTCGGCTCCTGACCAAAGCCGGTGTACACCAGCACGACGCGGCGTTCCTTCGGGTCGATCGTGACGTTCCCGAGCTGGCTCTGGTCGAACACGGACTGGAAGGTCCAGAACCCCGCCGCGACGAACACCAGAGCGAGAAGCACGAGCCCCACGAGCACGCCGCCGGCCCGCTTGGGGGCTTCGTCCTCAGAGAGATCGTGAAAGCAGTACTTACAGCGGGTCGCGCTGACAGGAATCTCATTCCCGCACGACGGGCAGTCTTGCATCGCCTGACTCAAGGGCTCTTCCCTCCTGCCCGCTGAGGGCCGGTGTCTCTAGCTCACGATCCGGATACGGAGACGCGCGCGCGAGGTGCGCTTTCGTAGTCGAGCGGCCGCCGCCTTGTCAAGACGGGTCCTTCCGCGCGCTCCGAGAAGGGTACCCGCCCGGAGCCGTGGCGTCGATGCCTGGATTCGGCTTTGATTTCAAGGGTTTTGCATTGTTGGCCGGGTCGTGTCAGGACCTTGACTTTGCAGAAACGCCGCTGCTACAACCCGCCAGCCTGCGACCCGTACAGCCGCAGCGCGCTCAAAGAGCCGGGTACAGCGAGCAAGGGACCCGCTCGCGAAGGAGACCGACTTGCCGAAGACCACGTTCCGCCTCGCAACGCTCGTGACGCTGTTGCTGGGACTGCTCCTCCCGAGCACCGTCCTCGCACAGACGACCTCGGGCACCATCAAGGGCGAGATCGTCGATCAATCCGACGAGCCGATGGCTGAGGTCAAGCTGACCCTGACTGGCGACAATCTCATCGGCGGCGCCCAGACGAACGTCACCGGTGAAGACGGTCGCTTCCGCTTCCTCGGGCTTCCCCCCGGGGAGTACCGGCTCGACGCCGAGAAGGAGGGGTTCAAGACCATCATCCGGACGAACCTTCAGGTCTCCATGGGCCGGAACGTGTCCGTGCGCCTCGTCATGGAGGTTCCGGAGGTCGGTGAGACTGTCGAGGTCATCGACAAGCGCCCCGTGGTCGACACGGAGCAGACGGCGCAGTCGATCACGTTCAACACCGAGTTCCTGTCGAATCTGCCCACGGGACGTTCGTTCCAGGACGTCGTTCAGTTCCTCCCCGGCGTGACCGGCGGCGCGAACCCGAACATCAACGGCGGCACGCTCCAGAGCAACTCCTACTACCTCGACGGCACGAACACGACGGACCCGGTGACGGGCACGTTCGCGATGAACTTCAACTTCGACGCCATCGAGGACCTCGAGGTCATCACCGCCGGCTACGACGCCCGGTACAACCAGGGTCTCGGCGGCACGATCAACATCGTGACCAAGTCGGGCGGGAACACCTTCGAGGGGGACTTCTCGGCCTACTACCGCACCACGGCCTTCCAGGCGCGCGGTGGCGAGTACGCCCCGATCACGGACCCCGGCCAGTCCAACAGCGTCCAGGCGTACGGCAGCCTCGGTGGTCCGATCATCAAGGACCGCTTCTGGTTCTTCGCCTCCTACCAGTTCACCCACCGGACCTCCTGGGCGGCGCCCCGCGCGGACCTCGGTCGCGACTACGGTCTCTTCCCGCAGACCCCGCAGCGCACCAACTTCCACGGGATGCTGATCAAGCTGACGGCGCAGCCCATCGCACGCCACAAGTTCACGCTCACCTTCCGAGCGGACCCCGGCGGCTTCCAGAACTCCTCCCAGAGCGCGTCGGTCGTGCCCGAAGCGGAGCAACTCTGGCGACAGGGTGGTTTCTCCACCGTGCTCCAGCACCAGGCGACCCTCGGCGGGTGGGGCCTGCTCACCACCACGGTGAACTACCAGTACTCCACGATTCGCGTGCAGCCGATGCTCTGGAAGGACTGCGAGAACCGCACCACGACGGGGCTTTGCACCGACGAGGACAAGCAGATCTCCGCACGCTGGGGGAACATCAACGGCCTCGACCACGGCAGCTTCGGCCGCTACGACCTCGATCGCCGCCACCGGTTCTCCGCGCAGATGGACTTCGTCGCCAACATCGACCGGCTGCTCGGTTCGCACCAGCTTTCTGCCGGTGCCAGCGTCGAGCCCATCTGGACCCGCCGCGACTTCGGCTACATCAACAACCAGGTGTTCCTGGTCGAGCCGCAGGACCTCAACGGTGACGGCGTCCTCATCGACACGACGGAGGTCAGCGACCTCAACAGCTACGAGAACGTCGGTCGCTTCGTCATCGCCAACCTCAAGGATGGTCGCGAGAGCGGAATCACCACGCGCATCTACGCGCAGGACCGCTGGGTTCCGACCCGGGGCCTGACCGTGAACCTCGGCGCCAGCTTCCTGATCTCGCGCCTGCGCAACAACGCCGGTGACTCCGTCATCAACACCACCGCCTTCACCTGGGGCCCGAGCATCGCCTGGGACCCCATGCGAGACGGCAAGACGAACCTGTCGGTCTCCTTCGCGCAGATCGTCGACCCGGGAATCCTGACGCTCTCGAGCTTCCTGAACAACCAGACGTTCAACGCCGAGCGCTTCAACTGGGACGCGGCGCAGCGCAAGTACGACGAGCAGAGCGCCCGGGCCCAGACCCCGGCGAACAACGTCCAGCACAGCGACATCGTTCCCGCCCGCAGCAACGAGGTCTTCGTTCGGGCGCAGCGCGAAATCGCGCGGGACATGAGCGCTGAGGTGAACTTCATCTACCGGCGCTTCACGAACAGCTGGGAAGACGACGAAGTCAACGTCATCTGGAACCGCGACGGCACGGACTCGGTGGGCTTCCGCAACGGCGGCAACTCCGAGGTGCAGCGCCTGCGCACCCCGCAGGACGGACGCCGGAACTACTACGCGTTCTCCCTCCTGGTGCGGAAGCAGCTCTCCGACAACCTCGAGCTCTTCGGTAGCTACACCTTCTCCCGCCTGGTGGCCAACACCGCCGGCCGCGGGCCCTCCAGCCGCGTCGGCACCTCGGGTGACTTCGACAACCCCACGCAGCGCTACGTCGAGAACGGAATCGCCGGCGGGGACCAGCCCCACGTTCTTCGCCTGCTGGTCTCCTACGACAACCCGAACGTGTGGAAGGTCGCCGAGAACTTCTCCATCGGGTACGGCCTCGGCGCCACCTTCGAGCTGGCCTCGGGACCGCCCATCAACCGCCTCAAGGTGAACGAGTTCTACGGTCGGTACAGCAACTACGTGGTGCGTCGCGGAACGTCGGAGCGGCTGCCCGCCACGTCGAACCTCGATCTCCGGGGATCCCTCGGGCTCTCCATCGCAGGCACCCAGATTGACGTCATCGTGCAGGTCTTCAACGTCCTCAACAGCACGGAGACGGTGGCTGCGTCCCAGGCGGCGCTGACCTCCGACGACGAGGTCGTCGAGGTCGCGGGGATCGGCCCCGCCTTCGCACTTCCTATCGCATTCCAGGCAGGCCGCCGCTTCGAGCTCGGCCTTCGGTTCCACTTCTAGGGCAGGGAGCAGATATGACTGACTTCACGAAGACTCTCGGCCGCTCCGCTCCACTGTTCCTCGTCGGCGTTCTCGCCGCGGGTTGTGGGAACCCTGAGACTGGCATCAGCAACCGCCACCTCCAGGGCATCGTCACCCTGCCGCCGCTCGCTCTCGCCGAAACGGAGCCTGCGGACGAGGACCTCATCATCGAGGAACTCGAGAACGACAGCCTTCAGACGGCCGACGGCCCGTTCTTCATCGGGGTCGCCTACCACATCCTGAGGGGCAGCTCGCACGATGTGTGCGACCGCGTGGAGGAGGACGCGACGGCCGACGACCTCTGCGGCTTCACCACGGACGAGGACTGGTTCCGCTTCAAGACCTCCTACCAGGGCCCCATCGTGTTCAAGGCACGGCCGGTGCTCACTGAGGCGCAGGACGAGGCGGGCATCCGAGCGGATGTCGACATCCAGATCACCGAGAAGGACGGCACGGTCCTGTTCGTGGACTCGAACGGTGGCGAGCCCCTGCTCGACGACGACGGCGAGCAGCTCGTGGATGACGAGGGCAACCTCCGGACCTTCGTGCCCGACCCGCGCTTCGCGAGCCAGGTCATCGACGGCAACGAGTTCTTCGTGAAGGTGACGGTGAACTCCGACGCCGACGACGAGCCGGTCGCCTACGAGCTGGTGGTCGTGGGCAACGACCCGCGCAACCACCCCATCGCGCTCGGCATCGAGGGAGACCAGGCGACCTTTGACTTCGGTGAGGTCACCGAGCCGCCGCGCCAGGCTGCGTACGAGATCCTCGTCGGCGCCTACCTGTCCGACGACGTCGACAACCTCGGCCCGCCGGTGGGTGGCACGTCGTGCGACCAGTGGCGCCTGGACGAGGAGGCGGAGACCTTCTGGTGCACCTACGACATGGTCTTCGTGCACGAGGTGACTCTCGAGGAGTCGGCGCTGATCCCCGGCATGGGCGACGGCATCGACAACGAGTGCAACGGCATCGCGGACAGCGGCAACGAGACGGACGACACCGACGGCGACGGGTACACCATCGCGGACGGCGACTGCAACGACCTCGACGCCGAGGTCGGTCCGTTCCGTGGTGACACCGCCGGGGACCGGAAGGACAACGACTGCGACGGCTGGGCCGACAACGGACCCGACGACGTCGACAACGACGGCGACGGCTACTGCGAGAACGGCCGTGACCTCAACGGCGACGGAGTCTGCCGCGGTGCCTCGGAGGTCAGCGGTGGCCTCGGTGGCGGCGACTGCAACGACGCCGATGCCCGCATCGTCCCTCAGCTGGGCGGAGAGATTCCGGTCAACGGCCTCGACGACGACTGCTTCGACGGCGACGCCCGCATCGACGCGTCGAACTCCGACAGCACCCAGGAGGCTCCCGACGACTGGACCGACCTCGAGGAAGAGGCCTGCGGCTCGGACCCGAACTCTGCTGCGGACGACCCGCCGGCGGACGCCGACGAGGACGGGCTGTGCGACAGCGACTGCCTCGGCACGGTCGGCTGCACCCAGGACTGGGACGGCGACGGGCTGCACAACTGGCTCGAGCTGCAGTGCGGCCTCGACCCCCAGGCCGCCAACGCCGCCGAGGACCTCTCGGACTTCGATGACGACGGCGTCTGCGACGGCATGGACCTCGACGCGGACAACGACGGGTTCGAGCGCCGCATCGGCAACGAAGGCGACGACTGCAACGACCTCAACCCCGCGGTGCACCCCCACCTGACGGACCCGGACACGGGCGAGATCGTCGACGCCGCGTACAACTACGACGTGGTGGACGGAGTCGACAACGACTGCGACGGCGTGCTCGACGAGAACCGCGACTGGGTCGTGTCTGGCGAGGGCTTCGCGGTGAACACCGACTGGACCACGCGGGACGACGACGGTGACGGCTTCACTCTCGGTCAGCGCGACTGCAACGACACGGTCGAGCCCGGCGCCGACGGCGAGCCCGTCGGTGAGCGCGTGTTCTTCGGCAACTGGGAAGTGCGCTCGGCCAACGTGGTCAGCAACGACTTCAGCCTCGTGAACCTGTTCGCCGGGGAGTTCACCTCCCTCAACAGCACCACGGCCCTCCCGGGTGAGCGCACGGCCACCGCCGTCGTCCCCTACGACCTCCAGAAGGAGCGTGTGGTCTGGGAGATCACGGCTGACTGGGCCGAAGGCGACCCGCCGACACTGCGCCCCACTCCCGACGCGCTGCCCCGGATCGACGTCTGGTATGCGAAGCAGCCCGAGGTCGGCAAGCTCTGGTTCGAGGCGCTCGATGCCAACGGCGACGAGGTCTACGCAGACGTCGAGAGCAGTGGCTTCTCGGTCCCCGGTGCACCGTGGGCGGAGGGGACCTTCCAGGACCTCGGCGACGCAGGCGCGGCCGGCAAGACGAACGAGCTCAGCGGCACCGCCGATGAGGTCGTCCCGGACACCTGGGACGGCGACAACGACGGCTACCGCGTCGCCTTCCCCGAGGGCGGCCTCGTGAACATGGTGCTCGACTGGGAAGGCGCGAAGGACCTCGACGCCGTCATCTACTGCTACTACTTCGACGCCATCAACGCGCCGAACTACTACACCGGCATCCTCCAGGATGGCGCCGGCGGTGGATTCTCCGACGTGAGCAAGCCCGAGGAGGGGACCACCGTGGTTCCGCTGCCCCCGGGCGCCGACTGCTACGTCTACATCGTTCAGTACTCGGGAGCGCCCGGGCCCTACACCCTCCAGGTGACGGTGCTCGAGGAGTAGAACTCCGCGATTTGTTCTGCAACGCCTCGACCTCGGTCGGGGCGTTGCTGCTTGGGGCTACTCGGGACTCGTCGTGAGGACGAGGGCGGACGCCGCGAGCACGAAGCCGAGCACGATGGCCGGGTAGCTGCTCTCCCCCAGCCCGAGCAGAACGATGGAGGCCCCGAGGGCGACTCCCGCGGGGGCGAATGGTCTCACACGTTGCAGCAAGGCGCCCACGGCCCAATCCTACCGGTCTGTGACGACCCTATTCCGACTTGTCCGCGCCCTCCTCGCTCTTCTGCCCGCCTGGCTGTACGGCTTGCGCTTGTCTCGTCGCGCTCGTCGCGCCAAGGCGATCGGCAGTCTGCGCCTCAACGGAACCCTTCGTGAGGAAGTGGCTCCTCGGCGCTTCAGCAGCGACGAGGGGCCCCCTCTCTTCTCGCTCCTGCGACAGCTCCGGCTCGCCGGCGAGGACGCATCCGTGCGCGGGGTCTCGCTGCGGGTCGGCTCGCTGGCTGGGGGCTGGGCGCAGATCGAGGAGCTGCGGCAGCAGGTGGAGGAGCTGCGCCGGAAGGGCCGCACGGTCTTCGCGTATCTGGACCGGCCGGGCCACGCTGAGCTCTTCCTGGCCAGCGCCTGCGACCATGTGACGGTCGCTCCCATGGCCAGCGTGGAGTTGGTGGGGCTACGGGCGGAGGTCTCCTTCTTCAAGGGCACCCTGGCGAAGGCCGGAGTGACGCCTCACTTCGAGGCCGCCGGGGAGTACAAGTCCTACGGGGAGACCTTCACCCGCGAGTCCATGTCGCCCGAAGCACGCGAGGCGTTGGACCTCGTCCTGGGGGACATTCACGACGGCTTCGTGGCCGGTCTGGCCGCCGGGCGCGACCTGACGCCCTCGAGGGTCCAGGAGCTCGTGGATGGTGGCCCGTACTCGGCCGAGGAGGCCCTGGAAGCCGGTCTCCTGGACGCAATTGAGTATCCGGATGCCTGGCGCAGGTCCATGCGGCGCGCGCTCGGAGACGTCGTCCCAGAGCCTGGAGAGCCCAAGACCGGGGCCACCTCCCGCAAGGAGCGTCACCAGCTGGTGAAGCTCGGACGGTGGCTGCGGCCCAATCAACACCTGCAAAGCCTCAAGCGCGCCATCAGTCCCAAGAAGGCGGTGGTGGTGCTCCCCCTCGAGGGCTCGATCGTGGACGGAGATGGCCCCTACGCGCCGGCGGGTCGTATCGCGCCTCGCCCCACCACGTCGATCCTCAGGGCGCTTCGGCGCGATGAGGGAGTGGGAGCGGTGGTCCTCAGGATCAGCTCCCCAGGGGGCAGCGGGCTGGCGTCGGACATGATGTGGCGCGAGCTCAAGCGACTCGCACGAGTGAAGCCCCTGGTGGTGTCCATGGGCAACGTGGCCGCGTCCGGGGGGTACTACCTCGCGATGGCGGGCGACGAGGTGATCGCAGACCCGCTCACCATCACTGGGTCCATCGGAGTCGTGGCCGGCAAGTTCGACATCGGGGAGCTCCTCGAGAAGCTGGGAATCAAGCGCGACGTGCTCTCGTACGGCAAGAACTCGGGCATGAACTCCCTCACCCGCGGCTGGACCGAGTCCGAACGAGAGCGGCTGCGCGCCCACATCGAGCACTTCTACGAAGCGTTTGTTGGGAAGGCCGCCGCGTGCCGGGGCGTCGAGTACGACGAACTCGCGAAGCACGCCGAGGGGCGTATCTGGACTGGGAGCCAGGCCCTCGAGCGAGGGCTGGTCGATGGCCTCGGAACCACCTGGGACGCCGTTCGGCGCGCAGCGGTGCGGGCGAAGCTCGGGGCCGACTACGACGTGTGGCTGGCGGCGCCGCAGCGCCCAGGACTGTTGGCGAGGCTGCGCCAGCTTCCCCTGGCGGGCGAGATGCGGGCCATGGCTCGCTTGGAAGAGCAGATGGGGCTCGACCTCTGGCCCGTCCGCGACGGTGTCCAGGCGCGCCTTCCCTACGGCCTCACGATCAAGTAGTCAGCAGCCGTCTATGGGTAGAGCAGCGTGTTCCCGCCGAGGAAGAGCGGGTACTCGACCTTCAGGTTTCGACCCAGGTTCACGCCTCGGACGGTGCGTGAGGCCTCGGGATTCGCGCTGACGAGCTGAATCGGGTGCAGACCGAGGCTGTCGTCGAGTCCATCGGACGAGGTGTCCCACACCAGCAGCACGGGCTCGCTGGATGCGGCGGCGAAGTGCGCGAGGTCCGCGAGACCGTCGTCTCCGTCGTAGACCGGGACGGCGCGCCCCTCGGTCGGGTCGACGATCAGGAGGCTCATGGCTGCATCCTGGCTTGCGTCGGTGGCGCTGGAGGCCCCGAACATCAGCAAGGCGCCGCTGGGGTCCCAGCGAAGTCGGGAGCGAAGCACGAGGCCATCCATGGACCCTTCG
>JAGSHC010000094.1 GCA_023954745.1 Deltaproteobacteria bacterium
CGACAGTGCCGAGGCGCACCATGTGGTCGTACTGCCGGTAGACCCACCGCTTGTCGGCGATGTTGGGGCTGGCCAGGAGCTTGAGCAGCACCTCGCCGGCGTCGCCCACAGGCGCCAGGTCCGGCTCCACGAGGCGCTCGGCGAGGCCCGCGGGCTCGTGGTGGGGCCGGTCATAGACGGGAGCAGCGTCGGTGAGGGCGTCCACCGGGATGGAGGCCACGACCTTGTCGTTCTCGGTCACGGTCCACAGACCATCGTCGGTGACGTGCCCGATGACCACGGCTTCGAGGTCCCACTTGCCGAAGACGCGCTCGACGATGTGCTCCTTGCCCTTGGCGGCCACGATGAGCATTCGCTCCTGCGACTCGCTGAGGCAGAACTCATAAGGCGTCATGCCCTCAGCTGCAGCGGGAACCCGCGACGCGTCGAGCAACAAGCCCGTGCCCCCGCGCCCTGCCATCTCGACGGAGCTCGAAGCAAGACCCGCGGCACCCATGTCCTGGATCGCGACGATGGCGTCTTCCCGCATGAGCTCGAGGCACGCCTCGATGAGGAGCTTCTCGGTGTAGGGGTCCCCTACCTGCACGGTGGGCCGCGGCTTCTCGATGCCCTCTTCGAAGACGTCGCTCGCCATCGTGGCGCCGTGGATCCCATCTCGGCCGGTGCGCGCGCCGACGTAGAGCACGGGGTTTCCGGGACCTGCCGCCACGCCTCGGAAGATGGCGTCGCTGCGGAGCAAGCCCACCGCCATGGCGTTCACGAGGATGTTGCCGTTGTAGGAGGGGTGGAAGTTCACCTCTCCGCCCACCGTCGGGACTCCCACGCAGTTGCCGTAGCCCGCGATGCCAGCCACGACGCCGGGCAGCAGGAACTTCGTCAGTTCATGGTCCGCCGCGCCAAAGCGCAGGGAGTTGAGGAGCGCGATGGGACGCGCGCCCATGGTGAACACGTCACGCAGAATCCCGCCGACGCCGGTGGCAGCTCCCTGGAAGGGCTCGATGAACGACGGGTGGTTGTGGCTCTCCATCTTGAAGCAGACGGCGAGCCCGTCCCCAATGTCGACGACGCCGGCGTTCTCGCCGGGGCCCTGGAGCACCGTGGGGCCGTCGGTGGGGAGGGTTCCGAGGTGGATACGTGAGGTCTTGTACGAGCAGTGCTCGCTCCACATCACCGAGAACACACCGAGCTCGGTGTAGGTCGGCTCACGCCCGAGAATGCCGAGCAGGGTCTCGTACTCACCATCCGTGAGTCCGTGCTCACGCACGAGCGCCGGGGTGATCGCGGGGTCCCCATCGCGGGGATCTACGGGGGGCACGGTGACGCTCATCGTCCCACCTCACCTTCGAGGAAGGAGCGCACAACCGAACGGAACACCCAGGCGCCCGAGGCGTCCCCAAGCTCTGCTTCAGCGTTGCGCTCCGGGTGGGGCATCATCCCGAGCACGTTGCCGCGCTCGTTGACGATGCCCGCGATGTTGTTCAACGACCCGTTCGGGTTGGCTTCGGGGGTCACGTTGCCGTTGCGGTCGCAGTAGCGGAACGCGACCCGCCCCTCGCCCTCGAGTCGAGCCAAGGTCTCATCGTCGGCGAAGTAGCAGCCGTCGTGGTGCGCGATGGGCGCGACGATCTCTTCGGGGCAGTGGCCCGTCCACGGGAGGTGTCCGTTGTCCACGCTGAGCCAGGCGTCCTCACAGATGAACGTGAGCCCCTGGTTGCGGAGCAGGGCGCCGGGCAACAGACCCGCCTCGGTCAGGACCTGGAAGCCGTTGCAGATCCCGATGACGGGACCCCCCGCGTTCGCGAAGTCCTTGATGGACTCCATGATGGGGGAGAAGCGCGCGATGGCTCCGCACCGCAGAGAGTCCCCATAGGAGAACCCGCCAGGCAAAATGACGGCATCGACCCCGGAGAGGTCGGTGTCCTTGTGCCAGAGGAACTCCACGTCGCGATGCACCACGTGCTTGATGACGTGATATGCGTCGTGATCGCAGTTCGAGCCGGGAAAGGTGACGACGCCAAATCGCATCGTCAGTTCGCCGAAACGTGCACGTCGAAGTCTTCGACGACCTCGTTGGCCAGCAGCTGCTTGGCCATGGCCCGGCCACGCTCGAGAGCCTGCTCTTCGCTCAGCCCCTCCACGGTCACGTCGATCACCTTGCCGACGCGAACCTCACCAACCTCGTTGAAGCCAAGGGACTTGAGTCCCCCTGCCACTGCCTTGCCCTGGGGATCGAGCACGCCGACGCGCGGGGTCACGTGTACACGGATACGCATGAAGACTCTCCAGTGGGCCCGTGGGCCCGGTGGACCCATGGGCCCGGGGTGCGCGGATCCCGAAGGACCGTCGGTCCTTAGACCTGGGCGTCGAGGGGAAGTGCCTTGGCCACGAGGTCCGCGACCTCGGCGTAGGTCTCCTCGACCTTTCCGAGGCTGCGGCGGAAGCGGTCCTTGTCCATCTTGCGATCGGTGCCGATCTCCCAAAGACGGCAACCGTCGGGGGTGATCTCATCGGCCAACACGATGGTCCCATCGGCGCGACGGCCGAACTCGAGCTTGTGGTCCACCAGCTTGATGCCCAGCCCCTTCCAGAACTCCGTGAGCAGGTCGTGCACCTTGCGGCCCTCGGCGATCAGGTGGTCCATCGTCTCGTCGTCGGCCCAGCCGAACGCGAGCACGTGGTTACGCGTGAGCAGTGGGTCGCCGAGGTCGTCGTCCTTGAGGAAGAACTCCTGGAGCGGCGAGTCGAGCTCCGTGCCCTCCTCGATGCCGAAGCGCTTCGCGAGCGAGCCCGCCGCGACGTTTCGGAACACCACCTCCAGCGGGATGATCTCCACCCGGTCCACGAGCATCTCGATCTCGGACTGGAGGCCGCGGTAGTGGGTCTTGACGCCCTCGGTCTCGAGCCACTGGAAGATCCGCGCCGAGATGGCGCAGTTGACCTTCCCCTTGCTCCCGATGATCCCCTTCTTGACCCCGTTGAACGCGGTCGCGTCGTCCTTGAAGTACTGGATGAGCACCTCGGGATCATCCGTGGTGATCATCTTCTTGCTCTTGCCCTCGTTGAGTACCTGGCCTGCGGACATCAGTTCTCTCCGAAGACCCGATCGAAGATCAGGTCCACGTTGCGGACGTAGGCGTCGATTTGGAACACCTCGTCCAGGGTGGATGCATCGAGGCGTGAGCTCACGTCCTCATCTCTGTCTACCAACTCACGCAGCGTCCCCTCACCGGCCCACACCTGCATGGCATTGCGCTGAGCGATGGCGTAGGACTCCTCACGCGTGAGTCCACTCTCGACCAACGCCAGAAGAAGACGCTGACTGAAGAAGATTCCCCCGAGGCTCTCGAGGTTGCGCTTCATGTTCTCCGGGTAGAGCGTGAGGTTGCTCACCAGCCCCGTGAAGCGGTGAAGCATGAAGTGCAATGTGATGAAGGCATCGGGGAGGATCACCCGCTCCACCGAGCTGTGACTGATGTCCCGCTCGTGCCACAGCGCGACGTTCTCCATCGCCGGCAGGGCGAAGCTGCGCACGAGGCGCGCGAGCCCGGTGATGTTCTCGCTCAGCACTGGGTTCCGCTTGTGGGGCATCGCCGAGGAGCCCTTTTGGCCCTTGCTGAACGCCTCTTCGGCCTCGCGTACTTCACTGCGCTGGAGGTGTCGTATCTCGACGGCCATGCGCTCCATGGCCGACGCGAGGATCGCCATGGCCGAGAACAGCGCCGCGTGCCGGTCCCGCGGCACGACCTGGGTCGTGATGGTGCATGGCGTGATGTTGAGGTTCTCACAGACGTGAGCCTCCACGGCCGGGTCGACCCACGCGTAGGTCCCAACGGCACCCGAGATGGCCCCCACTGCAGCCTCGTCGATGGCCGCGGCCAGCCGGACCCGCCCGCGCCGGAAGTCGTCGTACCAGCCGGCGAACTTCATCCCGAAGCACATGGGCTCGGCGTGCACACCGTGCGTCCGCCCCATGGAGACCAGATGCTTGGTCTCGAGTGCGCGCGCCTTGGTCGCCTCCATGGCCGCATCCACCGCCGCGAGGAGGACGTCACCCGCCTTGCGAATCTGCGCACCGGTCGCGGTGTCGAGCACGTCGGAGCTGGTCATTCCCTTGTGGAGGAAACGCCCTTCGGGACCGATCTTCTCGTTCACCGCCGTGAGGAAGGCGATCACGTCGTGCTTGAGCACCTTGTCGAGCTCGTGCACCCGGTCGATGTCGAAGTCCGCCCGCTCGCGACAGATTCGCGCTGCCTCGGCGGGGACCTGACCGAGGGAGGCCATGGCCTCACACGCGAGGAGTTCGACCTCGAGGACGCAACGCAGGCGTGCCTCTTCCGACCAAATTTGAGCCATTTCAGGCTTGCTGTACCGCGGAATCACTTGGCGCCTCCGATGGGGTTGGGGCTGGCTTGGGATTCGGGAAGGCGCGGAGTCTAGGGTCAGGTCCACTGACCCACAAGCAGGTCCGTCCTGGGGCGCCAAGATCGTCGGAGACAGCCCTTCTGGGATCCCTGCCCCCCAGTCCTCTATGGTCCTGGAACCATGGTCCCACTGCCTCGCTGCCCACGCTTCTCGGCCTTCGCGCTGCTCCTCCTGCTCACCGGGTGCCCCACGATCGCCGATGACGACGACTCGGTGACTCCACCGCCTCTTGGCGACGACGACGACGCAGCCGACGACGACGACGCGGCCGACGACGACGACGCGGCCGACGACGACGACGCGGCCGACGACGACGACGCGGCCGACGACGACGACAGCACGGAGCCTCCCTGCCCCGACGGCATCACCTGCATCGACACGACCCCGTTCTACGACGACAGCGACACGATCGGTGGGACCTCCGACTGGGACAGCTACGGCTGCTCTCCCGCCACCGACGAGTCGGGGCCCGAGCGGGTCTACCGGCTCGATCTCCCAGACCCCGCCTTCGTCACGGCCGTCGTTCGAGGCATGAGCGGGGACGTGGACATCGACGTGCACATCCTGGGGTCCCTCGACCCCGACGACTGCATCGACCGCGGCCACTGGATGGCCTCCGCGGACCTCGACGCGGGGACCTACTACGTCGTAGCGGACTCGTGGACCGACAGTGACGGCACCGACTACCCGGGCGCCTTCACGTTGGCGCTGTCGGCGTGGGAGCCCCCCGTCGTGGACTGCTCCATGGAGACGGCCAGCGTGGATCGCATCGGCGACGGAGGCGCCGCGTTACCCATGCCCGCCACCGGCGCGATCGTGAAGGAGGCCCACCTGGTGACCGTCGACGATGGATATGGCACCGCCGGGTCGGGTCCTTGGCCTTCGAGCATCGACGAGGGCATCCCCGACCACTACCTGACGAGCGAGGCGGCGACTGGATTCGTGATGCACCGGAGCGAGCCCTGGGCACCCGAGGAAAGCAGCCAGTTCGGACAGGGCGCTCACTACAGCAAGCTGCCGAACCCGGACGAGGGCTGGTACGTGAACATGATGTGGTCCAGCCGGCCGGATGACGGGACGCGGATGATCCTCAAGGACCCCAACTCGGACCGAGCGGTGGTCGTCGCCGCGGGCTACGAGACCGGTCCCGGCAACCTCGACTGGGTCGGGGGGACGACAGAGGAAGCCCATCACTACATGGGCACCACCCACGGCAGCACCCTCCAGCTGGGCTTCGCGGTGGACACCACCCTGCCCCTCGGCCCCGTGACCTGTCTGTAAGGCGCCGCGGGGGCTAGCGTCTGGGCCCGTCGTGCAGGTGCAGGACGTCGGTGGGACTCTCCTGATCGGCGATGGCCAGGGAGGCCTCGAAGTCGGCTCCCTCGAGAGCGGCGGTGGCCGCCCCCAGCGCGAGGTCTCGCCGGTTGTTCTGCATCGACAGGTGCCCCAGGAGTACGTGCTCGACCCGTGACCCAGCGAGCCGACTGAGGAGGTCGGCCCCCTGGCGATTCGAGAGGTGACCCAGGTCGGAGCTGACGCGGTCCTTCAGCGACGGCGGGTACTCACCAAACCGGAGCATGTGCTCGTCGTGGTTGAACTCCAGCAGTACGGCTCGGCAGGTCCGCAGCTTGCGGGCAACGGATGCGTGCACCGAGCCCATGTCCGTCGCGAACCCCACGCGATGCACCCCGGCGCCCACGACGAAGCCCAGGGGCTCAGCCACGTCATGCGGGACCCGGAACGGCTCCACGTCCAGTGCGCCGATGCGCAGCGTCTCCCCCGACCGCACCCGCTCGATGCGCACGTCGCCTCCGATGCGCAGCGCCGCCCGGGTTCCGTCGGAGGCGAAGACCGGGATGTCGAGCTTGCGGGCGACGGCCTCAGCTCCGCCCACGTGGTCCCCATGCTCGTGAGTCAGGAAGATGCCCTTCACCTTGCTCGGCTCGACCCCCACCGCGCGCAGGTCCGAGAGCGTGCGCCGCGCCGGGAGCCCACAGTCGACGAGCACCGCCGTGTCGCCCGACCAGACCACGGACGCGTTCCCTCGACTGCCGGAGCCCAGCACCGCGAACCGCACATCGGCCCGGAACAGGTCGAGGGTCCAGCTCATCAGATCAGTCGTCGGGCCACGAGCCAGCTGGGGGTGCCCGCGCCCCCCGGCGGATCCTCCCCGAGGATCGCGGCGGTCACCTCGTCGACGGCCTGGGCCATCAAGGCGAGTCCCCACCCCGACCAACCCACGAGTCCGATGACCTTCGGGGCGCCAGGGAGAGGCCCGAGGATCGGCAGCCCGTCACAGGTGTAGGCGACGATGCCCGTCCAGCGGTCCCGGCGCGCCTCGGTCGAGACCCCCAGCCGCTCCGCCAGAAAGGCGTCCTGCTTCTCGGACACCTTCCCCGACACCGAGGTGTCCTCGGTGACGCCGGCCTCCATCTCGGGCTGCTCGGCCCAGCGGGAGCCCACGAAGCCAAGCCCCCCGTCCCGCTCTCGACCCCAGGCTTCGAAGCGATGCCTCGCCAGCACGGGGGCGGCGGGGATGCGCGCGCCGGTCACCTGCGCTGCTTCGAGGCGCTGGCCTTGCAGCCGTACGGGATAGACGCAGCTGCCAAAGAACGGGTGGACGGACGGGGCGGACGCGCCCGCCGCGACGACCGCGAGTTCACACTCCAGCGCCTGATCCCCCACCAAGGCCACCGGCGCACCCTGGCGCTCGTCGAGGGTCACTGAGTGGCCCGAGAGGCAACGCCCGCCGGCCTCGAAGAAGCGCGCGGCAAGCGCCTGCATGAAGGCCCCGACGTCGAGGCTCCCTCCCCCCGCGACGTGCACCGCACCGGCAATGGCCCCCGGCAAGCCCAGCTCGCTGAGTTCGGAGGCGTGCGCGACCCGCGTCTCGGCGATTCCCCAGTCGCGCAGCAGCCGCGCAGACTCGACCCACTCCTCCTTCTCCTGCTGATCCAGCGCCGCGTGCCACGTGCCGGTGGCCTCGATCGGTACGCCCAGCTCCGCAGCGGTCCTGGTGAGGGACTGCACCGCCAGCGAGGACCAGAACGAGAGGCCCCGCGCAGTGCGCTCTCCGAGGCCTGCCTTCAGCCGCCACGGGGAGTCCACGAAGCCGGCGGAGACGATGCCGAGGCTGCGCCCAGAGGACGCAACCGGGCCCGGAGCCTCATCAAAGAGGACCACGGATGCGCCGCTGCGCTGGAGTCGATCTGCCGCGAGCAGCCCAGCGAGTCCACCGCCAACGACGACGACGTCGCAGGGGTCGAGCCGGCTCACGCCCGGTCCGCTACTCGACGTCGAGCTTCAGGCCGCCACCCTCGCCCAGCTGCAGCGAGGGCGGGAGCTGGAGCTTGCCGTCGGCGCCGAGCTGAATCTGGGGGAGGTCCAGGGCACCCGCGCCCTCGGCGGGGTTGGGATCCTCGGTGCTCACGGCGGACCGGTCGATCCAGCCGAAGCTGCTGCCCTTCAGGCGGACACGCAGTCGGTCACCCTCCTCGAAGATGACCTCCATCCGCTGGCCTTCCTCGGTCACACCCACATCCGCGCTGTCGACCCCAATCCACCGGGTCGCGGCCGTGGTCCCCGTCGCGTAGACGAAGTCAGCAGCACTTGCGGCGGCGGGGAGGAGAAGGACGACGAGGAGCGTGCTGAGGAAGGTCTTCATGAAGGTCTCCGGGCCCGGGGTGCGGGCGCGCGCGGCGAGAGATAGCAGGCCAGCGGGGGCCACGACTACTTGATGCGGTAGCCACTCATCTCGTTGTTGAGGATCCAGGCGACCACGTCGCCGATCTTGAGGGTCGCGGGAAGGTACGTCTCGCGGGAGACCGCGGCGGAGCCCTTGCGAGCCAGCTCCTGACGCGCGGCGTCCATCTTGCCGAAGCGGTTCTGCCACACGGTCATGTTCGAGGGGCGAAGATCGATCCAGCCCCGGCGGGCCCACGTGTCCAAGGCCTCGGGCGTCAGGTCGGCCACCTTCTTGCGGCCCTTGATCTCCGGCACCTTGATGACCGGGCCACGCAGGAATGTCGACCCGTCCGGCATCAAGATGGGAATTCCGATGGAGACCGCCTGTCGCGCCACCAACGAACCACCGATGCGGGAAGCGATGGCGTCGGCGACATCCTGAGCGCTGCGCTCTGCACCCCCCTCATCCACCACGGCGGAGAGGAAGCGGTCGCCAAAGGTGTCCTGAATGAGCCACGCCTCGAAGAGGAGCTTGCTGAGCTCCGGCGGCCCGAGGTCCCCCAGGGCGATGGAGGGGACCCCGTGGTCCCCTTCTTGGATGGTGAGGTCCTTGAGCGCCACGTGACGCAGCAGACCCGCCCGGTAGCTCGGCTCCATCACGGTGCTGTCGAGGGCCGAGATGATGTCGTAGCCGGTGGAGCCGCCGGTGAGTTCGGTGACGATGGCTCGCGCGATCTCCTCGGGCGTGACGAACTCCATCTGGGACAGAGCAGTGATCGCCGCGAACTCGCCCTTGGCGAACAGCCCGTTCTCACCGGTGTTCACGACGGTCATGCACAGCTCTTCCCCCGTGGGGGTGAACTCGGCGGGAGAGAGGCGGGTGGGAAGGCTCGAGGCGGCGGCACCGTCCACGGTGCGGGGCTCGTAGAGCGGCTTGGGGGTCCCCGTGCGATCCGTGATCGTGCGCACCTCCACGGCGCGGTAGCCGATCATCGCGCCGGGCTTCACCTCCTTGACGACGGGCCCATCGGGCGTTCGTGCCAGGAGGAAGAGCAGCCCGGTATGGGAGAACGCCACCGCGTTCTTCGCCAGGAGCTGCTTGCTCGGCCGGTCCTCGCTGTGGGTGTACGGGATGTTCAGGCCCATCCCCCCGGTGCCCGTGGTGCCGACCTTGACGTAGATGGAGGTCCCCACCTCCGTGGTCGCCATGGACAGCAGACGGACGTGGCGGATGATCTGGGGCATGGCCTGGGCGAGCAGGCTCGTCTCGAGGTCCTGGGCGAATTCGGGGCTGACTGCGCTGCCCCCAGCGGCCTGCATGTCACCGAGCTCCTGCTGAAGGGTCGCGGTGCTCTCCCACACGTCCTGGTAGCTGATGCCGGTGGCCGTGTTCACGCAGTCGACGATGGCGTCGGGCTGGTGCTTCCGGATGAGGAGCGCGAGGTGGTTGCTCGCGTATGCGTCCTCGATGGGGCCAAAGGTGAACGCGAGCAAGCGCGCTCGCTTCGCCGGATCCCCCAGCATCTCCCCGCGGCCGAGACCCGCGAACTCCGTCGGCACGAAGAGGTTGCCCGAGTCAGCGACCCACTCCACCTCTGGATGCTCGGCGGCGAGCTCCGCGATGGCGGCCTCGGATTCGGACTGCTGAAGGCTGCAGACCACGATGCGCTGGGGGCCCAGGGCCCGAGCGATGCGGCGGCAGGTGGCCATGCCGACGAGCCCGGCGCCGCCGAAGATGAGGTAACTGCTGAACTTGCGGTACACGGGGTCCTCTCCGTATGGGCGGCGGAGTGTATCAGCGAGGCAAAGCCCAGCAAGCGCCCCAGGGGGTGGACCTCGGCGGTACCCTTCGCGCCGTGCTGCTCTCTCCCCTGGTCGCCGCCGTGCGCGGCCCCATCGATGTACTCGGGCGCTTCAGCCGCTTTGGCGCCCGGGTCCTGCTCACCGTGCCCACCCGCCGGTGGTCGGTGCGTGAGTTCGTGACCCAAGCGGGCACCCTCACGGCTCGGTGCTTCATCCCGGTGTGCGCAACGATTTTCCCCTTCGGGGCCGTCATCGGCGTCCAGGGAATGGCCATCTTCGATCTCTTTGGGGCCCATCGCCTGCTCAGCTCGCTCCTCTCCCTCGTGATCATCCGCGAGCTCGCTCCCGTCTTGGCGGCGGTCCTGGTGGCCGCCCAGGGCGGCGCGTCCTTCGCCGCCGAGCTCGGCGCCATGCGCATCAAGGAGGAGCTCGACGCCACCGCCGTCATGGGCATCGACCCCATCGGGTGGCATGTCGTCCCGCGCGTCCTGGCGATGGCGTTCGTCGTTCCCCTGCTCACGACACTGGCCAACGCCTTCGGAGTCGCCGGGGGATACGTGGTGGCCGTGGGGCTCTACGACCAGGACCACGGCGTGTTCGTGCATCACATGGCGCAGCTCATCGGCATCTTCGATCTGGGGGCATCGGCCTTCAAGGGAGCCGTCTTTGGCCTGCTGGTGGGGCTCATCAGCACTTGGCGCGGCTACGGAGCGACGGGGGGGGCGGAAGGCGTCGGACGCGCCGTCAACGACACGGTCGTCTACTCGGTGATGTTCATCCTGGTGGTGAACTACCAGCTCAGTTCCCTGCTCTTTGGGGGGACCGGAGGATGAGCGCCCTCGCCGCAGGAGTGCGCAAGGTTGGGGCCTACGCCTGGTTCACTGTCGACTGCGTGAGGGCCACGGTGACCCATGGCGTGCCCTGGGACCGGGTGATGTCGGAGTCCTACAAGGTGGGGATTCGCAGCTTCCCGGTGCTGTTCACGATGGCGCTGTTCGTGGGGAGCAACCTGGCCATTCAGGGCCACGCGGCCTTCTCGACGCTCGGCGGTGGGAACCTGGTGGGCATGTTCGTGGCCCTCGCGGGAGTTCGCGAGGTATGTCCCCTGCTCGCCGCGACGATGGTGGCGGCCAAGGCGGGCACCGAGATGGCGGCTCAGCTCGCCGTGATGCGCACCAAGGAGCAGATCGACGCCATCGAGGTCATGGCCATCGACCCGCGCAGCGAGCTGGTCGCTCCCTCGATCATCGCGGTGATGCTGACCCTTCCGGCGCTCACGGTGCTCACGATCGCCGTGTCCCTCATCAGTTCAATGCTGGTCGCGGTCTATCAACTGGGCGTGGATCGAGGAGAGTACCTCTCCTTCCTCGTGGGCTATCTCACCGCCTACGACCTGTTCGCCGCCACCGCGAAGAGCGTCGTCTTCGGGCTCATCATCGCTACGGTCTCCGGCTACTTCGGGTTCTTCAGCGAGCGCGGGGCCCGAGGCGTCGGGCAGGCCACGAACCGAGCCGTCGTCACGATGTGCATCGTCATCATCACCCTCAACTTCGCCCTCACCTCGATACTGTATGGCTGATTCCCCCTCCGCTCAGCGCCCCTTTGATGCCATCCCCGACGGGGACCCGGTGATCAGCTTCCGTGACGTGCACAAGTCCTTCGGGGACAAGCACATCCTGCGGGGGATCTCCCTGGACTTCCCTCGAGGCCGCACGACCGTCGTCATCGGGCCCTCAGGGACCGGTAAGAGCGTCTGCATGAAGCTGATCGTGGGGCTGCTCGTCCCCGAGAAGGGCGACGTGTGGGTCGGCGGGACCAACGTGCCCGACGCGCCCGAGAAGGACCTCATGAGCGTGCGGCGCCGCATCGGAATGATGTTCCAGGACGGCGCGCTGTTCGACTCGATGTCCGTGGGCGACAACATCGCCTTCCCCCTACGCCGTCATACAAAGCTCCGGGAAGCGGAGATACACGACGCGGTGGATCACGCCTTGGAGCAGGTGGGGCTTCCCGGCATCGCGGACCGCGCCCCGTCGGCGCTCTCGGGCGGGATGCGCAAGCGCGTGAGCCTCGCCCGGGCCATCATCACGAAGCCCGAAATCGTGATGTTCGACGAGCCCAACTCGGGGCTCGACCCCCTCACCAGCGACGAGATCGACTCCCTGATCTCCCGCATGAAGGAGGAACTGGGCATCACCTTCATCGTCATCAGCCACGACATCGTCGGGACGTTCGCCGTTGCCGACAAGATCGCGATGCTCTACAACGGCCACCTCGTGGCCAGCGGGTCTCCTGACGAGATCCTGCACAGCGAGGAGCCCATCCTCCGACGCTTCCTGGCGCGGAACATGGACCTGCCCGCCCTTCCCGGAGCCAAGCCTTGAGCCGCCGCACCAATCGACGCAACGAGCTGCTGGTCGGCGCCCTGGTCCTGCTGGCCGGACTGGTCTTCACCTGGATGTCCGTGCAGGTGGGAGCCCTGAAGGCCCTCGGCGACACGGTCACCGTCTCGGCCACATTCAACGACGCCGCCGGGCTGGTCCCCGATGCCGCCGTGAAGATCGCCGGCGTGAAGGTCGGCGCGGTCCGCAGCCTCGAAGTGGACTTCGACAAGGCAGTCGTCACCATGGTCCTCGACCGGTCGGCGAACGTGCGCGAAGACGTGCGGGCGCAGATTCGGGCTCGGTCGCTGCTCGGCGAGAAGTACGTCGCGCTGAAGCCGAAGAGCCCCGAGGCGACGCTCCTCGCCGATGGTGGAACCATCAGCAACGTCTCGGCGGCCATCGACATCGACGACCTCCTGCGGGCCATCGGCCCCCTCCTCGAGGAGGTGAAGCCCGAGGACGTGAGCAAGCTGGTCGCGGCGGCCGGCGAGATCCTCGAAGCCGCCGGTGACGAGGCCCCCGAGCTCCTCGCCAAGACCAACTCCTTGCTCGACACGCTCAACGAGGCTGGCGAGATCGTTCCGACCCTCAAGTCTGAGGTGCCAGCGCTCATGCGCGACCTCCGGGCGACCACGAAGCGAGTGAACGCGACCATCGAGACCGTGGACGCGCTTCTGGTCAAGGCCGAGACCATCGCCACCGATGTCGAAGGCCTGGCGGGCGATGCGCCGGACGCCCTCGCGGAGGTGCGGGCGATGATCGCAGAGGTGCAGCCGGGAATGGACGACCTGCGTGCCGCCATGGAGCAGTCGGACGAGGCGGTCGCCTCCCTGCGCAAGGTGCTCAGCAACGTCGAAGGGCTCGACGAGGCAGCAGTGACACGGATCCTGCGTGAAGAGGGTGTCCTGGTCCGGGTGAAGCCACCGAAGCCAACCAAGCGCTGAGCTCGAGGGAGGGGTCAGCCCTCGTCGGGGTCGAGCACGGCGGGCGGACCCGCCACTCCTTCGGACGCGGGCTCCCCCGGCTCGCGCGCCTTGAGGCGGAACGTCGCGTTGACCTCCAGCTCGTGTCCCCGAGCGAAGTCAGCCATCTCCTTGCCGATCTCCAGCTTGTCCAGGTAGTTGCGGACCTCCTTGGCGATCAGGGTCACCACCTCGTCCTTGCCGGTCACCGCGACCTTCGCAGCGCCGGCGAGGACGTCGCGGGGCTTGAAGTCCTCGCCGCGCTCTCGGAGCCGGCCTCCGGTGTTCACCACAGCCTCAGCCCCGGCCCGGATGAACCGCGACGCGAGCTCGCTGATGCGCGCGTCCTGGATCTCGTCGCTCTCATCGGCCATGGGGTCTCCTTCGGTTCAGTCTAACGCGGCGTGCGTCGGCGTCCGCCCTTCCGTTGTTCGCGACGCTCGTAGATCTCCTGGTCTTCCTCGGTGATGCGGGCGAGCTCGTCGTGGTAGCTGCACTCCGGGGGCAAGATCCCCGAGAGCACCACGGATGCGGTGACCCTGATGCAGTCGGGCTCCACGTCGAAGCGCTTGCCGTAGGCGCCGCAGAGCTTCGACTCGGCGTCGAGGTACTCGCAGGGAACGCCCGTGTCTTCCCAGCCCGTGTCCGTCCATCGTGACTCGTAGCAGCACGCACCGCAGCGATTGCACAGAGCCTCCCACTCGGTGTCGGTGTAGACCCGGCCGAGCAACTCGTGCACCACGGGCAAGCGGGAGGGCTTCGCCATGGCTCGACTCTAGACCGCTTCACATGGAAAGGAGGCGCTCGGGCTCCGCGCGGGATCACGCCACGTTCGTTGTCGCTCCCTGCGGCGGCTGCTATCCCTGCCGCCTCTCATGATCAGGCTCTTCCAGCGCGGTGACGAAGACCGCATCGACTTGCAGGATCCTCGGTCGATCGATCGATGGATGCCCTTGGTAAGCGCCGTGCGTGCCTACCACCGATACGAAGTCCACGGGCTGGACAACATCCCCCGCGAAGGCGGGGCGCTCCTCGCTCTGAACCATGGGCCAGTCCCCATTGATGGGCCGCTCCTCGGCGCGACCATCTACCAAGACCAGGGGCGGCTCCCCCGGGCGCTGACGGACCACCTCGTGTTCAAGATGCCGATCATGCGCGAGTTGTTCCTGGCCGTGGGCGCCGTGGATGGCCGCCGGGAGATGGCCGGCGAGCTCCTGGGCAAGGGCAACCTCGTGATCGTCATGCCCGGCGGCGCGCCCGAAGCCTTCAAGAGCTCAGCCCGCGCCTATGAGCTGTACTGGCGTCAGCGCACCGGCTTCGCCCGAGTGGCCATCCAGAACCAGGTCCCCGTCGTTCCCGCCGCCTGCATCGGCATCGACGAGCTCTACAAGGTGCCCTTCGACATGTTCGAGCTGGGGAAGAAGCTCTTCGGAGTCCGCTCCATGCCGTTCCCCCTCGCCTGGGGGATTGGCCCGGTCCCCAAGCCCGCGAAGCTCGACCACTTCATCGGTGCGCCGATCCCCCCACCGCCGCCAGGCTCCGAAGACGACGCGGACGCCGTCCTCGAATACCGGGATCGGTGCGTCGACGCCATGGAAGGGCTCATCGCCCATGGGCTCGCTCTGCGGGACGGCCGCAAGCGCCTCGCGGACCAGGGCGAGGACCCAAGCCCATGACGCCCCGCTCCGCCCTCCTTCACCCCGCGACCGCGGTGGGGTTCCTTCTTCTCCTCCCAATCGTCGGTGCAGCAGGAGCGCGCTGGGACGTCGTCGGCCTGTGCCTGGTCTGGCTCGCGTTCACCCGTCTGTGGACCGAGCGATGGTTCGGCAGGGCACGGCCGGACGTGCCCGAGGACGCTCCGGCGTCTGGTCGCCTGCGGCGCCTCCGAGAGCTGACGGCTGGTGCGCTCGCGGTGGTCGGAGGCGGAGTCGCCATCGCGTTCTTGCGCGGCTGGGACCTCTGGTTTGCCCTCCTCTTCTTGCCGCTCCCCGTCCTGGTGGCGGACAGCGCCTCGTCGCGCCTGAACTTCCGCCTCCATCGGAGCTTCGCAGCGCTCCCCATTCTCACCGTGGTGCTGTGCCTCCTGACCACCGTCGGTGGCTACAGCCGGTTCGGAGGGCCGGGCAGCCCGGCGCTCAAGGACGACTTCCTCTACCCCCTTCGCGCCGTAGAGGTCCCCGAGCCCCTCAGCGAAGCCGACCGCTCCGCGGCCATCGACATCGTCCGCCGGACCCTCACCGGCAAGCCTGGTGGTCCGCAGCCGTCGGGCCGCCTCGCTGACCCCCACCCGTATCGCGTGTGGGTGACCGTGTTCCGCGACACGAAGCGCCGCCGGTGGGTTCGCGGCGTCGGCGAGCCTGGATGGACCCTCGCCGAACAGCTGGTCGCCGCGGCAGACGCGGCGCGGAAGGAAGGCACCCGCAGCCGGTTCGCGGGCTGGAACGATGTCCGGATCCAGATCGATCTCGAAGGGCCCGCCAAGCGACTGCGCTTTCGGTGGTTTCGACGCGTGATCACCCAAGCGGGGATTGCCATCGCGGGCGACCGCTTCGTCTGGCGGTTCGCGCAGTACGACCTGGAGACGGGGGTGGACGGGTTTCGGCTCCGGGTCGACGACAAGGACGCGACTGTGCTGCCCGCAGACCCAATGCTGGACGGGTGGTTTACGCCTCGAAGTCTCAAGAAGCGCTTTAGGTTTAACAACTGGCAAAGGACCGCCGAAGAGTTGGCTCGGCGGGCCGGAGTCGAGGACGGAGACCCGTGGCCCCCGGGTGCGGTTCTCGACCGCATGCGCACGTACTCCTTTGCGCAGCCCGACCCCACGAGTCCACGGACCGTCGAGCTCTTTCGCGGCAACGTCCTGTTCGACGGTGATCTCGATGAAGCCCGCCTCCTCCGGGCGCTGTCCGACGCGGGTGAGTGGCTTCTGGGCACCGTCGAAGACGATGGCCGCTTCGACTACGAGTACTTCCCCACAAAGGACCGCCACGGCAACGGGTACAACGAGGTCCGGCACGCGGGCTCCGTCTACGGCCTCTTTCACCTCGCGAACCTCGCCGCCGACGAGGCGAGCCTCGCTCCACGCCGCGACGCCTACATAGACGCCGGCATCCGTGCCCTGGACCGGGTCTACGGGATGCTGGGAAGGCCCGTGGGCACGTCCCAGGACGACGGCTACGTGGCGTTCGTGCAGAAGAAGCGAAAGGGACTCAGAGCGGACACGGGGGCCCAGGCCCTGACGTTGCTGTCCTTCCTTGCCCGCCCGGCACCCGAGAGCGTCGACGACCCCCAGCTCGCGGCGCGGCTCTGGCGTGAGGGGGACGAGAAGGTCATGGCGGGCCTCGCCAAGACCTTGATGGCGCTCATCGACGACCGCGGCTGGGTGTACCGCCGCTGGTCGGACAAGGACGCCCCAGAGCCCATGGAGAAGCAGCCGCTCTACTACCCGGGCGAGCTGATGCTGGCCCTGGTGATGTATCACCAGAGGACGGGAGACCCCGCAGCCCTCGAGGCCGCGAAGGTCGTGGGCCGCGCCCAGATCGCCTATGCGAAGCGTCCGTGGCAGATCCCCGACCACTGGGTAATGCAGGCCCTCGATGGGCTCGACGCCCTCGACCCCGAAGACACGACGTGGCGAGACGCTGCGTACGACATGGGCAACGAGTACACGAGCGAGCAGTTCGTGTACCCGCACCAGCGCGGTCACGCGCCGGACTACCGTGGCGCCTACCGCCGGGACATGGAGATCGCCCGGACGACCCGCGCAGCGTCCCGGGGAGAGGCCGTGGGCGGCGTCGCTCGCATCGCGTACCGGCGAGGGGACCCGTCGGAGAGGTGGGAGCGGTCCCTCATCGAAGGGGCGCGGCACCTCATCGAGCAGATGTACACGCCCGACAACAGCTTCACCTTCCCCAACCCCGACGAGGGGATCGGAGCCATCCGCATGGGCCTGATCGACAACCACTGTCGCATCGACAACAACCAGCACGGAATCGTCGCCCTCGACGCAGCCCTCGTGGCCCTGCGGAGGCAAGGCCAGTGAGCCGGCATGCCCTCGCTCTCGTCTTGCTGAGCGCGTTGAGCGTGCTCGCGTTCTCCCGAGCGGGCGCCGTGGACGCCCCGGCCTCCGCTGTGGCGGAGGCGACTCAGCCCAGTGCAGTCGAGACGCCCCGGCCCGAGGGCGCGATGGTGGCGAGCGCCGCGACCCGGGTCCTGGGGCCGCAGACCTTCAACCCGCCCAAGCTGAACATGACGCTCATCTCGGGGGCCGGTGACATCGTCGATGCCTTCGACCTCGTGGATGGCCTCACGTTTTTCCTATACTACTCAGCGAGTTGCCCGCACTGCCAACATGTAGCGCCTGAAGTAGCACGGCTCGCGAAGGCCCTCGACGGCAAGGTGGCGTTTGTCGGGGTCGGGTCAGGCAGCAACAGTGTCGGAGAGCTCGCGGAGTTCAAGGAGACGTACGGGCTGCCCTTCGACTCCTACAAGGACTACACGCGCCGCTTCGCCCGAGACAACAACGCCACCAGCACCCCGCAGCTTCTCCTCGTGCGACCTACGGCCGATGGCGGGTTCGAGAGTCTCGGGGAGTGGCGCCCGTTGGCCGGAGGCCTGGTGCTGCTCGCCGAGATCAAGGCGCGGGTCGCGCTGGGGGAGAACCCCTTCTCCGCGTTTCGTGCCGGCGAGCTCCACGGCTCCAACGCCTGTGGTGGCTGCCACGAGCAAGAGCTGCGCTCTTGGGGCTTGACCCATCACTCCATCGCCTACTGGACGCTGTTCGAGGACGAAGACGCCGACAAGCCGGAGTGTGTGTCCTGCCACGTCACGGGCCTCGGCACGCCCGGCGGGTTCGCCATGGACGAGCCGCACTCTCCCCTCGCTGAGGTGGGGTGCGAGGCCTGCCACGGAGCAGGCGGCCCGCACGTGCCGGGCGCCCGGGTTTCAGCGACGGCGGCGAAGGATGTCTGCGTGACGTGCCACGACGCAGACCACTCCGTGCGGTTCTCGGTCGAGCGGGCGCTCCCCCACATCAACCACTTCAACCCCACCGCCTTCGACCCCATCGCGTTCCGCGCGGCTCGGGAGGACCTGGTGGACGGGAAGGCCCCCCGCCCCATGACCGCCTTCCCCGAGGGCAAGAACCTCGGAGACGACGCCTGCACCGACTGCCACAAGGCCGAAGCAAAGGCGCACCGGAAGAACCCCCACTCCGCGGCCATGAAGACGCTCGCCTCCCGCTCATCGACCAAGGACATGGCCTGCATTGGCTGTCACTCCGTGGAGAAGACGACGCCCGCCGAGACCCCCAAGGACTTCCACGACCAGGGCGTCGGGTGCGAGTCGTGCCACGGCCCCGGGGAGCAGCACGTGGCAGAGGGTGGCGGCACGGAGAACATCGTGGGCCTCGGGGAGAGCTGCCCGGTCTGCGTGGTGGAGGCCATCTGCACCCGGTGCCACACCCCCGAGCAAGACCCGGACTGGGACCTCGAGAAGGCCCTGGAGCTATCGAAGCACCGCTAGAGCTCTAGGCCGTCAAGACCTCAAGAACTCTGACATTCTTCCGAGCAGCTCCGCCGTTGGTTCACGAATCGGCACAATCTCTCCGGGCAGGCTGCGGATGAAGCGCCCCCCGTACCTGCGGGTGGTGATCCGCCGGTCGAGAACGAGGACGACGCCCCTGTCGTGGCGGTGCCTCACCAGGCGACCGAATCCCTGCCGGAACTTCAGGACCGCCTGCGGTACGGACATCTCCGAGAAGGGGTTTCCTCCCCGCTCCTCGATGCGCTGGGCCCGCGCGACCTGCACCGGCTCCGAGGGGACGCGGAACGGGAGACGGGGGAGGATCACGCAGCTCAGGGCGTCACCCCGCACGTCGACCCCTTCCCAGAAGCTGTCGGTGCCGAAGAGCGCCGTGTTCGTGCCACTGCCGAACGCTCGGAGGAGCTGATCCCGTGGCAGATCCCCCTGCCGCAGGATCCTGAAGTTACGACCGAGCATCCCACCGACCCGGTCGGCAACCCTGCGGAGCTGGCCATAGCTGGTGAAGAGCACGAACGTGCGCCCCCCGGCGACGGAGATCGCGTCGGTGACGGCATGGACGACGGAGTCCTCGTAGCCTCGACTGCCGGGCTCCGGGATGTCTGTGGGGAGACCGAGCAGCACCTGACTCGCGTAGTCGAAGGGCGAGGCGATCATCTGCTGGGTGGTGCGCGCTTCGACGGGCCCGCCATCGCTGAGACCACAGCGCTGGCGGAAGTGATCGAAGCTGCCGTCCACCGAGAGCGTGGCGGAGGTCATCACGAGCGACCGTGACTGGGCGACGAGCGTGCTTCGCACCAGCTCCCCCACCTCGATGGGCCGAACCACGAAGCGCGCCCGCACGTCGTCATCTCGACCGCGCCTCAACTCAATCCACCGAACGAGGTCTTCGGCCGGCGCGAGGGCGGTGGTCAGGGCCGAGGCGCCGTCGACCACCCGGCGCTGCACTGATATCAAATCCATATGCGATTGCAAATACTTACGTCGCCACTTCTCAGGCATCTCCTTGAATGTGCCAGCGACGGCGTCGGCGGCCCGCGCCACCGAGGTCAGAGAGCTCGCCATCATCGAGGTGCGCTCGACGAGGAAGGTGAAGAAGCGCGGGTCCCTCTGCTCCAGGTCATCCTCGAGCCGCAGGGTGTTTCCCTGTCCCGTCCGCTCCCGCCGCTCCAATGTCGAGCGATCCGGCGGCGGCCCTTGGGGAGGGGCAGGCTCGGTGTGGGTCCACTGAGTCGAGTCCGCTCCGCGGTCCTCGATGCTCACGGGGGCCGGCAACGCGGACTGGCCCTCCAGCACGCGCTGCGTTGCGTGGGCAATCTCGCCCATCTGCATCCGCACCTCGGCTCGCGCCGACTCGGTCCGGTCCAGGAGGATCTCGAGCTCGCGGCGCATGAACGTCGCTTCGTCGCTCTCCCCTGCCCCATCGAGCGCCAGCAACAGGCTCATGCCGATGCCGCGCTTCCGACCCCGGGTCGGCCGCAGGCGACCGAGTTGTCGCAGGAGACCCAGGGTCGTCACGTCCGTGCCGGCGAAGTCGGTCGCGACATCTTCGAGGTGGTGCGCCTCGTCGAGGACTACGTGCTCGTACTTGGGGAGGAGGGAGACTCCCGTGCCTTCCGCCTTCAGGGCGAGGTCCGCCAGCAGCAGGTGGTGGTTGACCAGCAGGAGCTGGGCCCGGGCCGCGGTCCGTCGGGACGCGTAGTAGAAGCAGGACTCGTAGTGGGGGCAGCGCACGCGCAAGGTGTGCTCGGTGTTGCTCTGCACCGACTCCCAGATGTCCCGGTCGGGCACAAAGGGCAGATCGCTCAGCGAGCCGTCCGACGTCGTCTCCGCCCACTCGCCGATCTGAAGCAGACCCTGGCGCTCTGCGGGCTCGGTGTCTCCATCCAGCAAGCTCAAGCGATGCTCGAGCTTTCGCTTGCAAAGGTAGTTGCCACGACCCTTGAGGAGCGACACCTCCAACTCGGCACCGAAGAGCTGACGGGCGATGGGTGCGTCGGCCCGCAGCAGCTGCTGCTGCAAGTGGATGGTGCGCGTGGCGACGGCAACGCGCTCCCCGTTGGCCAGCGCCCGCATGGCCGACGGCAGCAGGTACGCGAGGGACTTCCCCGTCCCCGTCCCCGCCTCGACCACCTGGATCCCGCCCTCGTTTTGCGCCTGCGCCACCCCACGCGCCATGGCGAGTTGCTGCTCCCGGGGCTCGTAGCCCGGAAGGATTGCGGGCAGCGCCCCTTCGCTCACGAAGGTCGTCTCCACCGCCTCGATGTCGATGTCCTGGGACACCACGGAGGGCGCCTCGACGACGACGTAGACCGCCGATGCGTCGTTGGCGACGATGTAGAAGCCCACTCCCTCCTGCCCATAGTGCGAGGCGAGGGCCAGGTCGGGGTCCGACGGGAAGAGGCCACCGGACGGGTGGTTGTGGATGACCACCTCTCCGTGCCGACCGATATGCAGGAGCGCTGGGACTGCGGTCTTGTGGCCGCGGCAGTGCACTTCCACCTCGTCCACGAGCCCTTGCTCGTCGCGGCGCCCGAGGAAAAACACCTCATTGCCCCCAGCCTCGGCGATCGCATCTGCGATGTCCGATCGAGCACGGGGAGTGATGTAGCGTTCGACTTGAGCCAGCCCGGCAGACACGGCGGGAGGCTACCGGATTGGTGACTCCCTGATGGGCTACTACGACGTCTTCTCCTGGTTCTACGACGCATCCGTCGAGCAGCACTACACCGAGCATCGAGGGCTCGCCGCTGCCGCGCTCGATCTCGGGCCGAACTCCAGGGTCCTCGATGTCCCTTGCGGCACTGGTGGGTGCTTCGCCGCGATCCTCGAAGGGCTTGGGCCAGACGGAACGCTCGTGGGCGCGGACGCGTCGAAGGGCATGCTCGCCAAGGCCCAAAAGAAGGCCGATGCCGCCGAGTGGAGCGTGGACCTCGTGCACGTCGATGGCGCCGCGCTGAGCGCCGATCAACTCGGCTCAGTGGGTGGCTCGGTCGATCGCCTCCTCATCTTCCTCGGCATGTCGGCCTTCGACGACATGGACGGCACCTTCGAATCGCTGTGGTCTCTGCTCGAGCCAGGCGGTCTCTGCGTGCTCGTCGATGTGCACACCGAAGAGCTGGGCTTCCAGGGACGCATGGTGAACCTGACAGCCCGCGCCGACATCACGCGTCGATTTTGGGAGCCTCTCGAGAAGCGGGCCGAGAGCTTCACGAAGACGGAGATGCCGTCTGCTCCAGCCCACGGCGGCACCATGACCCTGGTGACCGGCCGCAAGCCGGCATGACTCTTCGGGTCTCCGTCGCTGGCCTGGGACGGGCGGGACGGGCCGTGCTGTCCGAGTGCCTCGGCGCAGACGGTGTCGAGGTGGTGGGGGCGTGGAACCGCAGCCCGGTGGGACCTCTGCCCCTCGCAGAGATCCTGGGTGCGCGCCTCGCCGTCGGGGGTGCCGTCCCGCCCTCGGCGCACCAGGACTGTGACCTTCTCCTGCTCGCGGTGAGCGATCGCGCGGTGCCTGCCGTGGCCGGGCTGCTGTCGCCCCCGAGCGACGCGGCCGTCGTGCACCTCTCCGGTGCGGCGGACGTGAGCTTGTTGGACCCTCTCCCCTCTGGATCTCCGGGGTGCTGGCACCCTCTGCAGGCCTTCGCCTCGGGGCGGCCCCCCGAGGGCGCGCCTCCCTACGCCGTCGCCCTGCAGGGCTCCCCTCTTGCCCTGAGGCATGGCCGGGCCCTCGCAGAGCTCCTCGGCCACCCCAGCGCGGAGCTCGCGGCCGATGGGCGGGCTGCCTACCACGCATCGGCCGTGCTGGCCTCGAACTGCCTGGTGGCCCTGCAGTCGTCCGCGGTGCGGGTGATGCAGCGGGCAGGAGTGGACGCAGAACAGTCCTGGGAGCTGCTCTGGCCGCTGGTTGCCGGAACCCTGACAAACCTCTCCTCGGGACCCGTTCCCGGAACGCTCACGGGCCCGGTGGCGCGAGGCGATGTGCCCACCGTGAAGCGGAACCTGGCCGCCATCGAGGGCGACGACAAGGCAACTGCCAGCTACATCGCGCTGGGTGCGGAGGCGGTCCGCCTGGCGCGGCTCCAAGGCCTGGACGAGGGGGCCGCGGACGTTCTGGACGAACTGTTTGCTTGCCCTCGCGCCGAGGGTGACTAAACAGGAGAAGCGCGCGGGCAAAGGGCCCGCCCCCTTTGCCGGCATGACCTCGGGGTCTATAGTCGGAGAGGCGAGGAGAAAGGCCTCGGCACCCAGGACCGGGCCTTTCCCCGGACGCGGAGTGGGCAATGCTGGACGCCTACATCATCGAGAAGATCAAGCGGGAGCAGGAGGGCCAGGACTCCGTCGAGCGCCGCCGCGTGGAGATCCCTCGACCGACCCGCGAGCCGTCCCGGCCCCACTGGGACGAGGACCGCGAACGCGATCCCAAGAGCGACCGCGGGGTTGTCATCATCGAGTTCTGAGCGTCCCCCGCGTCGAGCGCAGGGAGGGACTGCATCACCAACACACACTTGCAGGCGACCCGCGGGACCGAATCCCGCCGGGTCACCGAGCGAAGCGCGGCTGGGACGGGATTTGCACGCGACCCCAGGGAGGGACCGAATCCCGCCGGGTCACCGAGCGAAGCGCGGCTGGGACGGGATTTGCACGCGACCCCAGGGAGGGACCGAATCCCGCCGGGTCACCGAGCGAAGCG
>JAGSHC010000302.1 GCA_023954745.1 Deltaproteobacteria bacterium
GTGGCGACCCTCTCGACCGGGTCGCCGTCCGCACCGCGATGCTCTGCCTGTCCCTCGAGCTTCCTGGCGACGACCCCCGCGCCCGGCGCCTGGCAGAGGTCGCCCGGTGGACGGGGACCGGGGCGGGGCTTCGTTTCGACGGGCCGTCCCTGCACGAACTCGAAGCCACCGCCGGCTCCCCCGACCGCTACCTCGCCGGGCAAGCGATTCGCTCGCTCCTCGCCCGAGACGACGGCACCGAATCGGCGCTGTTGCGCCTCTTGGCGCGGGGCACCCCCCACGATGGGTTGGTGGCCCTCTACTTCGCGACCCACCCCAGCGAGGGAGCGGTCGAACCGCTGCTCTCGGCTCTCATGCGCCACCCCGACAAGAGCCGGGCCGCGGACCTCCTGGTGATGGCGCTGCGGGCCTGCGTCCCCGACGCGCAGCGGGACGCCCTCGTCGCCGCCAATGGGGCGAGCCCCGCGCGGTGGAAGGACTGGGCCAGACACCGAGCCGAAGAGCGCCGAGCCACCCTCGACCCCTTCAGCTTGCTCGTCTCCCTGCTCCCGCTGGCCGTCCTCATCGGACTGACCTCTCGCCGGCGCCCCTGGCCCGCGGCAGGCCCGGCATGAGCGCCCCCACCCTGGCCCGCTGGGCGCTCGCCTTGCTGGCATGCGTGTCCCTGTCGCTGTTTGCCCTGGTGGGCTGCGAGGGTGACCCCGAGGTGGAGGTCGCCACGCTCGGCACGGCGCCTTCGTCCGTCCTCGCCGCCACCCCGGGCATCCTCTCGGACCTCCTGGATGTCGATCCGGTGACCATGGGTGCCGTGGACGACAGCGCCTGGCCTCGATGCATGACGAAGAACGGCAGCCACGCCCTCCTCGCCCACCCCGACGCCGTGCGCAAGGCGCTGGCTCCCTCGGACCGCGGGCCCAGGGTCCTCGTGACGGACCTTCTCGTGGCCATCGATCGCCCGGGCGCCCCGTGCAGTCGGGTATTTGGAGCCGCCCCGCCCAACAGCGGCGTCGTCCTCGTCTCGGCACGGGAGTTGCGCAACCGGTGCAGCTCCTTGCCGGTGGCGGAGCTCGTGGGGCGCGTCGCTGCCCATGAGCTCGGGCACGCACTGGGGCTCACCCTCCCGGGCGAAGGGATGCGATGCGACGGCCGCGGCTGCCATTGCGAGGACCCCGACTGTCTGCTCGCGGATGAGCGGGGTGGGTGCCCGCAGGCTGACGCCGCGCTGTGCACGCGCTGTAGGTTGAACGCATCGAGACCCTCTCCCGAGCGCTGATCCTCGTCCTGCTGCTGGTGGGCTGCCCGTCGTCAGCCCCCCCCGACGACGACGACGCCACCGTCGCGGCTGACGACGACGACGACACGACCGACACCGACGACGACGCGGACGACGACGACGCCACGCCCGCCTGCGTCGAGGGGGCCACGACCTGCGCGGGGCCGGTGTTTCGTGAGTGTCGGAGTGGAGCCTGGACCAACCTGGCCACCTGCGGAGGACCGAGCCCGCTCTGCGATCCCGACCGCGGCTGCCTGGCGTGCACCCCCGAGACGTTCTTCTGCTCCGGCGACGACGTCATGTCCTGCGTCGGCGACGGCCGAACCGTCGAATACATCACCACGTGCGCCCACGACACGCCGTGCGTCGCGGGGGCCTGCACCGACCTCTGCGCCACCGCCGAAGCCCAGCTGAGCTACCTGGGCTGCGACTTCCTCGCGGTGTCCACCGCCAACGTCACGAGCACGACCTTCAACAACAACTTCGCTGTAGTGGTGGGCAACCCCGCCAGCTCTCCCACGCCCGCCCAGGTGACCGTCCGCCGCGACGGCGTCCTCATCGCCTCCCGCACCGTGGGCGTGGGCCAGACGTCAGCCATCGAGCTGCCCATGGTCCTCGAGCTCAAGGCGGCCATTCAGTCGGCGGTGGTGCCCGGCGGCGCCTACGAGGTCCAGAGCAACGTGCCCGTGGCCGCCTACCAGTTCAACCCCCTGGACTTCGAACTCCAGGGCGCCGACTCCCTGTCCAACGACGCCTCGCTCCTCCTCCCCGAGCACACCCTGACCGGTGACTACGTCGTCAGCACCTGGCCCACCTTCGGACTCGGCGGACCCGACATCAACGAGAACTTCACCTGGTACGACTTCTCGCCGGGGTTCTTCGCCGTGGCCGCCACGGCCGACGACACCCTCGTCACCATCGGACACCGAGGCCGCACGTCGTCGGGCACCCCTCCGGCGGCAGTCACCGGCGACACGACCGAGCTCACGCTCCATCGGGGCGACGTCGTCCAAGTGCTGAGCTTCTACGAGCCCAGCGCGTTCGGGGAGTCTTACTGCACCGACCTCGGCTGGCAGCAGGCCGTCGGCGTGAACAACTCCGTCACCTACACCTACTGCCTCGGCACCACGGCCGACCTGACCGGAACCACGGTGGCGGCGTCGGAGCCCGTGGCCGTCGTCGCGGGGCACCTGTGCAGCTTCGTCCCCTTCGACAACTGGGCCTGCGACCACCTCGAGGAGATGATGATCCCGTCGGTGGCCTGGGGCACGACGACGGTGATGAGCGCGCCCATCCTCCCCAACGTGCCCGGCGCCGTGACGCGCGCCAACTACCGCATCGTCGCCCTGAACGACGGCACCACCGTGGAGTTCGACCCGCCGGTCACCCCCTCCTTGAGCATCAACGCGGGCGCGTTCCGGCAGTTCGGCTCGGACCAGGACTTCGTCATCACCGCGTCCGGGCCCATCTTCGTCACCCAGACCCTCCTTGGCCAAGACGAGATCGGGGCGAACATCGGCGACCCGGCCATGGGCCCCGGCATCCCGTGGACCCAAGTACGGAGCACCTACGACTTCCTCACGCCGGACACCTTCACGCAGGACTGGGTGAACGTGGTGGCGCTCGAGGGGACCGTCGTCGAGCTCGACGGGGACGACGTGCTGGATTGGCAGCCCATCGGCACCACCGGGTTCACGGTGGCGCGGGTTCAGCTGGACCCCGGCGCCCACCACATCGAGAGCAGCGACGGCAGCGGCTTCGGCATCACCGTCTACGGGTACGCGCCGTACACCAGCTATCTCTTTGCGGGGGGGATGAACTTCCTCCGCTGAGCCGCCCGCCCCCCGGGTTGCCCCCCTCTTGCTCCGCCGCGCACGCCCTGCCGCGCCCCCTTCGAGCGAGGCGGTGACATTGACAAGAACGCGGCCCCGTCGTTTAGTGGGCTTCCTGGGTGGGAGTGGGGATCGGAGACCGACCTGCGCGCGGACCTACGATTCGCCAACGACGTCTTCATCAGCTACGCGCACCTCGACAACGCAGAGTTGGCCGACGGGCGCGAAGGCTGGGTGTCTGCGTTTCATCACGACCTCAACGTCATGCTCGCCCAGCAGCTGGGTCGGGGCGCGGTGGTCTGGCGTGACGCCAACCTGACAGGCAACACCGACTTCGGCGGCAAGCTCGACGACGAGGTGCCCCGCTCTGCGGCCATCGTCTCGATCGTGTCGAAGCGGTACGTCGAGTCCGCCTGGTGCCTGCGGGAGGTGGAGGGCTTTGTTGGCCTCGCCGACCAGGACATCGGCTCCACCGTCGCGAACATGGGCCGGGTCTTCCCGGTGCTCATCAATCACATCCCCGAGTTTTCCCTCCCGACCGTCTTCCGACGTTTCCTCGGCTACCGCTTCTTCAAGACGGACGAAGCGAGCGGCCGGGTCCGCCGTCTGGACCGGCGGTTCGGGCGTGAATACGAAGAGGCCTATTACGCCGTCCTGAACGACCTCGCCGAGGATCTGGGCCGGGTGCTGCCCCGGGTGCAAGCGCCCACCACCGCCACCGCTGTGGACGAGGGCCAGCGGTCTGTCTACATCGCGCCCACCACCGAGGGGCTGTGGTCGGCGAGGGACGCCCTGGCGCGCGAGCTGTCGGGCCGGGGCCACCGGGTCTTGCCCGATGGCCCCCTTCCGGCTCCCGGGACCGGCCCATACGACGCTGCGGTGGAGTCCTACCTTCAGCGGGCCGAGCTCGCGATTCACTTCGTGGGCGATGCGTCCACGGACGACCCAGCGCTCAAGGGGGTCGAGGTCCAGGCGCGCATCGCCGCGCGCGTCGGCATCACGAGCCCGTTGGCGAACCTCTTTTGGATCGAGCCCGAGATCGACCTCGCCCAGCCCCGCGGTGACGGCGCGCCGTTCGTTCGCTGGCTGAGGGACGAGGCCGCCCGTGGCCAACGAGTCGACCTGCTCCAGACCAACCTGCAAGAGCTGACGTCCGTGGCCCGCGAGGCGCTCGAGTCCAAACACCGGGGCATCGGCTCCCTCACGGGCGACGAGCCAGTGGTCTGGATCGCCGAGACGACCAGCGACCAGCGCGAGGCCCAGGCATCCCTCATCAACGCGTTGGCCCTGAACGGCCTGCCCGCGCGGACCACCGAGGGAGTGCCCTACACCCCCGACTACGGCAACACCGTCGAGCAGATGGTCACGGACGCGCACTTCGCCGTGCAGATCGTGGGCGATCGCTACGGCGTGGTGCCGGAGAGCCGAGAGCAGTCCATCCAGGAGCTTCAGCTCGACGCAGTGCACCGAGCCGGCAGCTCGATTCAACAGGTGGTGTGGTGGCGAGCCGGGGCGCCGGAGGACCCACGGCAGCAGTCGTTCCTCGACCGCCTGCGCGTGGCCGCGGACAGCAAGCAGGCCGTCCACCTCGTCGAGGCGGTGGACCCCCACGAAGTCGCGGCCCACATCGACGTGATGCGCCGCAAGCATCGGGAGACATCGCAGACCACGGGGGTGGTCAGCGAAGGCAACGCCGTCTACGTGGTCTTCGACGAGTCGGACTACGACAACGTCGAACCCCTGCTCGACGCGCTCTTCGACGCGGGCATCGAGGAGCTCAAGCCGCTGCTCGACGGCACCCCCGAAGAGGTGCGCGCGCAGCACGAGGACAACCTGCGGGACGCCGCGGCCCTGATCCTCTTCCACGGGCAAGCCGGCGAGCGATGGCTCAACGTGCAGGTGCGCGAGCTCAAGCGCGCGCCGGCGCTGCGCAGCGGACGGGAGCTCCCGGCGATGATCCTGCTCGGGCCCCCCGAGGACCGGCACAAGAAGCGGTTCCGCGCGCGCGGGGCCGAGGTCGTCCACGCCGAGGGCGGGATTGACCCGGCGGCCCTGGATGGCTTCATCTCCTCGGTGGGGTCATGAGCGAACGGGAGAACCCGTTTGCTGGTCTGAGGCCCTACGACGTCGAGGAGAACTACCTCTTCTTCGGCCGCGAGAAGGCCGTCGATGAGCTGCTGCTCCGGCTCGGCCGCGACAACTTCCTCGCGGTCCTGGGCCCGTCGGGCAGCGGCAAGTCCTCGGTGGTGCGCGCCGGTCTGATCCCGTCGCTGGAAGGTGGGCAACTTCGGCGGGCGGGCCCGCGATGGCGGGTAGCGATCATGCGCCCGGGCGGAGACCCCTTTGGGCACCTGGCCGACTCGTTGGCCGGAGAGGAGCTGCTGGGGTCCGAGCTCGCCCCGGCGCAGGCGCGGGCGATGATGCTCAGCCGCCTCCGACGAGGCAGTCGCGGTCTCAGCGACCTCATGGGGATGAGCACCCTGGGCAAGCGCGAGAACCTGCTCATCCTGGTGGACCAGTTCGAGGAGCTCTTTCGCTTCGCCCAGGACCAGCGCGACGGGATCGTCGACGACGAAGCCGCGTCGTTCGTCCAGCTGCTCCTCGACGCCGCCGAGTCCCCGACGGATCGGCTCTACGTGGCCCTGACCATGCGCTCGGACTTCCTCGGGGACTGCGCGCGGTACCGCGGCCTCGCCGAGGCCCTCAGCCAATTCATGTACCTGGTGCCCCGCATGACGCGGTCCGAGCGCCGCGCCGCCATCACCGGCCCCATCGCCATCGAGACGGCCCGGGCCGAGCCCCGGCTGGTGTCGCGACTCCTCAACGAAGCGGACGACGCGCCGGATCAGCTCCCCGTGCTCCAGCACGCCCTCCGCCAGACCTGGGAGGCTGCGGCGAAGGACATCGAGCGCGGCAAGCCCCTGGACAGCAAGCACTACGTGGCGGCGGGGCGCATCGCGGGGGCCCTGGACCAGCACGCCGAGTCGGCCCTCGCGGACCTCGACGACGACGGCAAGGACCTCGCTCGCCAGGTGTTTCAGACCATCACGGAGCTCGGGCCCGACAACCGCGGCATCCGGCGCCCCACCCGACTGGGGACCATCGCCGAGATCACCGGCGCGTCCATCGCGCAGGTCGTCGCCGCCCTGGAGCCCTTCCGCCGAGAGGGGCGCGGATTCGTCATGCCTCGCACGCGCGAGGTGCCCGAGCCGGACGCCGAGACGGTCATCGACATCTCGCACGAAGCCCTCATGCGCGCGTGGGGCACCCTGAACGAGTGGGTCCGGGACGAGGCGGAGTCCGTGGCCACCTACCGTCGCCTCGCCACCACGGCGGCGCAGTTCCCCGACGACCCCGACTGGCTCTACCCCGACCCCGCCCTCACCGCAGCACTCGGCTGGCGCGACACCCAAGCCCCCCGGGCGGAGTGGGGCCAGCGCCACGAACCCAACTTCGAGCAGGCGCTGGAGTTTCTGGACCGCAGCCGCGACCACCGGGACGCAGCCGCCGCCCTCGCCGCAGCGGAAGCCCAGGCGAAGCTGGAGGCGGCGCAAGCCCTGGCCGAGGCCGAGGCGAACAAGGCCCTGCTGGCCAAGCGAAACGCCCGGGTCACGCGCGTCTTCCTCGGGATCGCGCTCCTGCTCCTCCTCTTTGCCGGCTGGGCGTGGAACGAGGCTCGAGAGAAGACCAAGGACGCCGTGGCGGCGCAGAAGCAAGCCCTGGGCAACCTGGAGATCGCCAACGCCGCCCAGCGCGGGGCAGAGACAGCCCGCAACGAGGCGGAGCTGGCCCAGGAAGAGGCCGAGGACGCCCTCGGCGAGGCCAAGGCGGCCCAGGAGGCCGAGGCCCTGGCCCTGGCGGACGCCGAGGAGAGCGCGGAGGAGGCGAAGCAGGCGGCGAAGCA
>JAGSHC010000230.1 GCA_023954745.1 Deltaproteobacteria bacterium
CTCACCGACGCCGACAAGTCGATGGTGACCATCTCCCTGAAGCTGCTCGGCGCCGACGAAGAAGGCACACCCCTCGACGGCGGGCAGTCTTGCGCGCCCGCCGAGGCCCTTGAGCCCGGCGACGGGGTGAAGGACCTCAGCTGGCAGATTGCCTACAACGACGAGAAGGCGCGCTGGTGCGATTCGGACTTCGAGCCGGACGCCACCGTGGGCAACGTCGAGGGCGGCGAGTTCTTCGACGAGAACGGCATCGCCAACACCGAAGACACCTGCCACGACGGCATCGACCAGGACGGCAACGGAGCGTGCGATGAGGGTGGTTGCTTCGACGCCGACGGCGTCTGGCTCGACCCCGATCCCACCTGCGCCCGACACACGTTCAAGACGGCCGCGTGCGGCAACGACGGAATGTGTCGCCCGACTGGCGGCAGCCGCAGCGGCGACGGAACCCTCGGCGAGCTGATCTGCACGTCCGAGGACGACGGGCAGTTCACGGTGTCCCAGGACGAAATCAACGGGCTTCTGGCTCAGGTCGACGCGACTGCCGCCCTCGGCGCGGTCGTGGTGGTGGCTCGGACCTCCGAGTCGCTCATCACGGTTCCGATGGTTCGGGACCCCGTCGGCAACCAGGACGACATCAACCCGGTGCGTGTTCGCACCTCGCAGGTGCACTTCGGCCGTCTGGCCTGGGAAGCACCCACCGCAGAGGCGGAGTGATCATGCGATCCGATTCGCTCTACAAGCTCGCAGCCCTTGGCACGCTCGGCGCATCGTTCGCCCTTACGGCATGCCCGGCGCAACCCTACTTCGAAGAAGGGCCGCCCATCTCGAGCATCGAGCCCGACTGGGAGAACGGCAACGTCGGTGGCGCACTGGTCCTCGGCATCCTCGCCGATCCCAGCTCGCCGACCGAAGATGAGGTGACCAACCTTGTTGAGCCGCGCCTCGTGCGCATCAACGGGGACTTCTCCGCGTGCGCCGACGCCTCAGAAGGGTCCGGCGATCTCATCGACAAGGAAGTCCGGGTCGTGGTCGGCAACCGCAACGCCACCGTGTGGTCGAGCGGGGATGGCGCCGTGGACGTGCTCACCCCCGTGGGCCCCATTCGTGGTGGCGTCGTGGGTGTGCGTGTCGCGTGCCGTGGAGTCGACGCCGACGGCAACCTCATTGATGGCATCAGCATCGTCGAGGACGCCTACGACTACTACCTCGGCAACGTGAACGCCGACGGTACGCGTCCCGACGGCGCCGATCAGAAGCGCATGGAGCCGTTGTTCACCAACGAGTTCGGCAGCTTCTCGATGTTCTACCAGGCGGAGCCCTTCGCTTCGCTGCCCGACGCCTCCGGCTACGGCTACTTCTTCTCGGAGCAGAGCCCGCGCTCCTCGATGTTCTGGGGCCAGAACCCGGACATGGTGTACGGCGGAAACCCGCAGGACTACGAGACGCCGCTCCCCCTGCTTCCGCAGATTCCCCAGCTGAACTACGAGACCCCGGAGCAGGGTGACCGGCTCGAAGCTGGTGAGGCGATTACGTTCTTCCACGCGCGCGAGCACAGCAACCCCGTGGACCCGGTCCGCGTGGCCTCGCTGAAGCGGATCAGCCCCCAGGGCTTCCCGGAGCCCGACCTGCCCACCGCGCCGAACAACACCGGCGTGTGGCTGAAGTTCCTCGTCGACGCCCCCGGAGGCGGTCAGCAGGACCGCTACCTGCGCGTCGCCCAGAATATCGGGCAGTGGTGCGCCGACCCGTCCCGCGCGGGCTGCGACGACGAGAGCGACTCGCGCATCAACGACACCCGCATCCCCATCGACCCCAGCTTTTCGCTGGTCTTCCCCGGCCGCCCGACGCGCGAGCACCTCGAGGACAACTACCCGGCGGTCGTGCCCGAGTACCTCGCGTTCCTCGACTGCAACGACGACGCGGCGTGCGAGGACGAGGTCGGCGTCATGATCCCGTCGGGAACCTACGACGAGGTCGAGATCATCAAGACTTCGGACGAGGACGGCCAGTGGCCGTGGCAAGACGATGAGGGCTTCCAGGGCCTCCGCGTGACGCTGGAGCGCGTCCAGGGCGTGGTGGTCACCGAGGGCGCCAAGTACGTCGACTTCCCCGCGGACGTCACGGCGCGCTGGCCCTACAACGAAGAGGGCGGTCGTTACGACAACTTCGACGTGAGCGCGGGCGAGGGCGGCTTCCCCATGGGTGTGCCGCTGTTCGTGTCCTACCCCGGCGCCTTCAGCCAGGGCGAGCGCATCCCCCCGAAGAACCACGACGCGAGCCAGTCCCCGCCGTGGACCTACCCCACCGACGAGGACGGGCGCGTCGAGGCTCCCGAGCCCGGAAGCTCTGCCTACGACGAGTTCCCCTACATCGAGATCCCCGAGCTCGAGATCGAGACCATGCTCTTTGCCGGTGGCGGAGCGTTCTCGACGTACGGCTTCCCGGTGCAGGTGCCGCTGGACCCCGAGTCCGAGGACGGCTTCGACTGGCGGCTCCCGCTCCCCGGCGGTGCGGTGAACCCTGGAATCGACGTGACCGGCGACGGCGACTGGGAGGACACGTACTTCGTGCTGTCCATGACCATTCGTCAGATCGAGGGGCCCGGCGGCTTCGGCGGCGGTCCCTGGAAGGTCTCGGCCTTCGCGTGGCCCGGCGACGACTACATCATCATTCCCCGCGAGACCCTGCTGTCTCTGCCGCGCATCGCTGATGCCTTCCGGCCGGACACCGAGGACCAGGTGGGGACCCAGTACCTCGGCTCCGCGAGCCTGGAGATTCACCGCCTCGCGCGCTGGAATCTCTCCACCGTGGCTCAGCAGGAAGCGGGAGCGGGCTTCCGGGTCGCCGACGCCAACGTGATGTTCGACGTCAACGCCATCTCCATCGGCTACTTCCACACGGAGAACAGCTGCACGGACGGCATCGACAACGACGGTGACGGGCAGATCGACGCCTCGGACACGAACTGCGCCCGCGCCGACGAGACCTACGAGTCGGGACAGTGCCAGGACGAAGAGGACAACGACGAGGACGGCTTCATCGACGCCGAGGACACGGACTGCCTGACCAATGGCGTCTACGACCCCACGGACATCGACGAGGGCGCGGCCTGTTCGGACCTGGTCGACAACGACGGTGATGGCTGGACGGACTTCGTCGACGCCAACAACGACGGCATCGGTGACCCGGGCTCCGACCCCGGCTGCGTGGACGCCCAGTCCAGCTCCGAGGGCGGCTTCGACGCGGCCTTCGACTGCAACGACGGCATCGACTCCGACTTCGATGGCCTCATCGACCGGGACGACCCGGGTTGCGAGAAGGGCGACGACCCCAGCGAAGAGGGCGACACCTGCTCTGACGGCCTCGACAACAACGGCGACGGCTGGATCGACGCCGATGACCTGTCTTGCCGCCCCGGCCGCAACGGCAGCCCCACCGCATGGATTCTCGGTACGCGTGGCGAGGTGGAGTACACCTGGATCGACGCCATCGACTACCAGTGCAGTGACAGCCAGGCTGGTGGGCTGGAGCCCCTCGACAACGACGGTGACGGACTCATCAACGCCGACGACCCCGATTGCTCCTACGGCTGGGACCCCAGCGGCGAAGTCGCCCCGACGGCCGAGTGCTCTGACCGCATCGACAACGACGGTGACGGCTGGATCGACTGGCCCAGCCCCGACCTGCCGGACGGCGGCGCGGACCCGGACTGCATCAGCGCGAACCACCCCGAAGGCGGCGCCATCCCGGGCGGGACCTGCAACGACAACGTCGACAACGACAACGACGGTTGGATCGATGCCGATGACCCGGTCTGCCTGTCGGGTGCGGACAACGAGACCATCGTGCCGGACACGGTCCAGTACTCGATCCTCGCCTGCAACAACAACGTGGACGACGATGAGGACGGCGACGTGGACAGCGACGACGCGGATTGCGTCTCGGGCAAGGACAACAGCGAGGCTGAGTAGTCCTGACTCGCTTCTCCAACAGCCTGCTCCTGCGAAACGTGGGAGCCCTCGTCACCTGCGACCCCGAGATTGGATCCGGCCCCTTGGGGCTGGTTCATCAGGCGGCGGTGCTCTGCGTGGGCGAGCGAATCGAGTACGTCGGGCCCGAGTCTGGGGTGCCTCGCCTGTCGGGCGAGGAACCGCTGACGCTGGATCTGGACGGCTGCGTCGTCACTCCGGGCCTCATCGACTGTCACACCCACCTCGTGCACGCCGGTGAGCGCCTCGATGACTATCAGGGGCGCTTGGAGGGGGAGTCCTACGTCGACATCGCCGCGCGCGGCGGGGGCATTCTCAGCACCGTGCGGGCCACCCGGGCTGCCAGTGACGAGGAGCTGCTCGCTCTGGTCACGGCGCGGGCCGAGGCTGCCGCGGCGCATGGCGTCACCACCATCGAGGTGAAGAGCGGCTACGGGCTCGCCTGCAAGGAGGAGCTGCGGCTCCTCGAGGTGGTCAAGCGTGCAGGCCGGACTGCCCTGCCGGACCTCATTCCGACGTTTCTCGGTGCGCACACCTTCCCGGCGGAGGCCCGCAGCGGGCCCGTCGCTCGCCGCCGGTACGTCGAGGAGATCACCCGGGAGATGCTCCCAGCGGTCGCCGCGCGTGGGCTCGCCAGGTTCTGCGACGTGTTCATCGACGAAGGCGCGTTCACTCTGGAGGAGGGGCGCCTGGTTCTGGAAAGGGCCCGGGAGCTCGGGCTGGGCATCAAGGTGCATGCCGAGCAGATCACCTGCACCGGTGCCGCCGAACTCGCCGGGGAGCTCGGCGCCGTCTCGGCGGAGTACCTCGAGCACATCAGTGAGGCCGGGCTCAGGGCCCTGGCGGAGGCGGGCACGGTGGCAGTCCTGCTTCCCGGCGCAGCCCTCGTGCTTCGAGACCAGCCGGCCCAGTGCGCGATCTTCCGCGCCCACGGGATCCCCATGGCGGTCGCCACGGACTTCAACCCCGGCACGTCTCCTACGGACAACCTGATGCTCATGGCGCAGCTCCAGGTTCTTGGGGGAGGAATGACGCTGGACGAGGGCATCCTTGCGGTCACGGCCCATGCGGCGCGAGCGGTCGGCCTCGAAGGGGACCGCGGCGTGCTGCGGCGTGGAATGCGCGCGGACCTGGCCCTCTTCCGCTGCCAGGACCCCCGCGAGCTGCTCTACAGGCTCGGTGCGTCGCTCTGCGCTGGCGTGGTGCGCGACGGCGTGTACCACCGCATCGAGGCGGCCCGGCCCGGGCTCTTGCTCCGGGGCTCCTGACCCTCCACGGGGCGGTCCGAGCCATCGGAGGCCGAGCCCCCCAGGGCGGCTTGCTACGGCCGCTCATGTCCCTAGACTATCGAGGCTGGTGCCACTTCAAGGCCCGAGGAGAACGCGATGCCTGCTTTGATGATCGGTGCCCCGGGTCCCATGGAGCTCGTCCTGCTCCTGGTTCTGGTGATGATCTTCTTCGGAGTCGGCAAGCTTCCGGAGGTTGGGAAGGCGCTCGGAAAGAGCATCCGGGGCTTCAAGGACGCGCAGAAGGACGACTCCATCGACGTCACTCCGCAGATCAGCGCCGGGGCTGAGAGCGTCGATGTGGGCGCCGAGACCATGCGGCAGCCGAGCAACGCCCCCATCGAGTAGCCGGGAACCCGGAACCTTCGGTTCCTTGGGAGTTTGCTGCGCGAACATCCAGGGCTCGCGACCTTGCAGGCCGAACGAGCAGCTCCTACGGAGCCATCCACTCATCCAGCTCCGTGCGGATGGCGTCGAGGTCGATCTCCACGGATGCGTCGTCGGCGTGCTCTTCCTCCCAGCGCGCGCCCATCTCCTCCAGTTGCTGGCGCCGGCGGGCGACCATTTCCTGGGCCGCCTCCTTGATGGAGGGATGGATCTTCTCGGTGCGCGACGCGTAGAGCAGCTCCTGCTTCATGAGCTGGGGCAGCAGGGTCAGAGCGATGTCCAGTGGGGTGTCCGGGTTGAGGGCCAGCGAGACCTTGACTCGATACCGGCGCAGCCAGCGCTCGTGGGCGAACACCCGCGCGAGGCACTCGGGGTTTGCGGGACGCATGGCCGCGATGCGGATGACGTCGCGCTCGGTGATCCGAGGGTTGTTCAGGAGGTTCTCCACCACCAGGGGGTTCCGGTCCCACATCAGGCGGTCGAGCGTGCCTCGGTCGGGGCCCTTCGCCAGGGTCTTGCGCCAGCCGAGGCTGGTGTCCTGCATGTACTTGTTCTCATAGTCCGCCGTGGGGCCTTCTTCGCGGCGCACGAGGGTCTCCGGAGACAGCAGCATGCGCGCCAGGGCGTACTGATCTCGCCTCCGCGCGAGCTCGTACAGACGACGAGCCCGGTGATACCCGAGGCGCTCCATGAGAGGACGCGCGGTGGTGAGGTCGAGCAAGGCTTCCTGTGCGCGAGGGTCGCGGGCCAGGGAGCGCTCCAGGAGCGACTGAAGCAGCGAGACACAGAGGTGCACGTCGAGCCTGGTGAGGCGCTCCGCCAGCACCAGCGACCGCATCTCCCGGTCAGGGAGCGCCAGCAGCCGCTTGATGAAGAGCGGCGCGGCCTCGGACGCGCGGGCATCCACCGCCGCACGAAGGATTTGGAGCAGCGCACTGCGCTCTCTCTCGAGCGCGGGGTGTTGGATGATCTCGGCCATGGTCGTCGCCCTCGGCGACGCGCTCGCTCGTCTCAGAGCGCCGCCGCCATCTCGTCGAGGATAGCCTCGGCCGCTGCGACTCGATCCTCGGCGTTCCGGATCGGTCGCCCCACGACGAGCCAGTCGGCCCCGCCGCGCACTGCGTCCCCGGGAGTCGTGACTCGCTTCTGATCGCCCACCGCCGCGCCCACGGGGCGGATGCCCGGCGTGAGAATGCCGAAAGGACTCCGAAGCGCGTCGCGCAGGAGAGGAAGCTCCTTGGGCGAGGCGACCACCCCGTCACAGCCGGCTTCCCGCGCGAGGCGCGCGAGAGCACCGACCTGGTCATCGAGGGCGCGGCCGTAGCCGATCTCGGTGAGGTCGCTTTGGTCGAGGGAGGTGAGCACCGTCACGGCCAGCACCCGGGTGACGTCGTCTCCACGCCCGGTCGAGCCCTCAGCCGCGCCGCGGGCGGCAGCCTCCAGCATCGCGCGGCCCCCTGATGCGTGCACGGTGAGCAGCCCCACGCCGAGCTGAGCTGCGGCGCGGCACGCTCCTTCGACCTGGTCCGGGATGTCGTGGAACTTGAGGTCCAGGAACACCGAGTAGCCCAGGTCCTGGAGCTCACGAACGAGCTTCGCTCCGGCGCGGGTGTACAGGCGTGTCGCGACCTTGACCCACTTCAGCGTGCCTGCCAGCTGCCGGGCGCATGCCAGTGCGGCGTCGGGATCGTCGATGTCGAGGGCGAAGACGAGGCGGTTGCGGGCGAGATCGATGGCGTCCATTCTGGCTCCGGCGCGGAGTCTACACAGCGATCCCGCGCCCGGGTGTGAGGAGGCACCGGAGCTGGCGGAGGAGGTGTCGATCGAGGGGACCCTGCGGCGCTATGTGTTCCGCAACGAAGAGTCGGGCTTCGCCATCGCGCGAATTGAACTCGACGACGCGAACCAGCTCCCCGTCACCGTCAAGGGCGTGCTCTCTGGGGTTTCAGAGGGTGAGCGGGTCCGCGTGCACGGCAAGTGGGTGGACGACGCGCGCTTCGGGCGCCAGGTCCAGATCTCCTCGTTCATGCCGGTGATGCCGAGCACGGCCCGGGGGGTGGAGGACTTCCTACGCGGGGACCGGGTCAAGGGGATCGGCAAGGTCTTCGCGAAGCGGCTGGTGGCTCACTTCGGGGAGAAGACCCTGGAGGTCCTCGAGAACCAGCCGGAGCGACTCACCGAGGTCGATGGGATCGGGGCCGGTCGAGCCCGCACCATCGTGGGTGCTTGGAAGGACTCCCAGGTCGACCGAGAGACCCTCATCTTCTTGCAGGGAGTTGGCTTGTCCGGCGCCCTGGCGAACCGGGTGGCGCGCAAGTACGGGAAGCGGACCGTCGAGGTTGTGCGGGCAAACCCCTACCGTCTGGCGGCCGACGTGGGGGGCATCGGCTTCCGCACTGCCGATGCCATGGCCCGTGCCTTGGGCATCGAAGGCGACAGCCCTCACCGCTTGAGGGCAGGGCTTCTCTTCGTTCTCGCCGAGTCCGTGTCTGATGGGCACTGCTTCCTCCCCGGCGACGAGGTCACCGGGCGGGCCACGAAGCTGCTCGACCAACCCTGGGAGCTCTTGCGCCCGCGCCTCGCCGATCTCGAAGGGGAGGGCACCGTCATCATCGAGAGGGCCGCAACCGGCCCGCGGGTCTGGCTCACGGAGCGGCACGACGCCGAGGAACTCGTGGCGTGGCGCATGCGCTCCCTGCTCGCCCGCGACGGGCCAGCCCAGGTGAAAGACCCCCAGGCGGCGGTCCGCTGGGCCGAGGACCGGGTGGGGATGACGCTGTCGGATGCGCAGAGGGCGGCGGTGGCGGCATCGGTGGAGCGGCGCGTCCTCGTGATCACCGGAGGCCCAGGGACCGGAAAGACCACCATCGTCAAGGCGGTCCTCGAGCTGTGGGAGCGACTGGGACTGCGGGTCCGGCTCGCAGCGCCCACAGGCCGGGCGGCGAAGCGGCTGGAGGAGTCCAGCGGCCGGATGGCATCCACCCTGCACCGGATGCTCGAGTTCAGTCCCAAGGAAGGCCGGTTCCTCCGCGATCTCGAGAATCCGCTCCAGTGCGACGCCGTGGTGGTCGACGAGGCGTCGATGGTGGACCTCGATCTCGCGGCGGCTCTCTTGGCAGCGGTGCCCGACGGCGCCCGCCTTCTCCTCGTTGGCGATGTGGACCAGCTCCCGTCGGTCGGGCCTGGGCGGGTGCTCGCAGACCTCATCGACTCCGAGGCCATTCCCGTCGCGCGCCTCGACGCCATCTTCCGGCAGGAGGGGGGAAGCTTCATCGTGAAGAACGCCCACCGGATCTTGCACGGGCAGCCCCTTGTGCAGGCCCCAGGCAGCTCCGGGGACTTCTACTTCATCGAGCGCGAGGACCCCGACGCCGCCCTCAAGACCGTCGCCCACCTCGTCGTGCAACGCATCCCGCGGGCCTGGGGGCTCGATCCCCTCGCAGACGTGCAGGTGCTGGTCCCCATGCGCCGGGGGAACTGCGGGGCCGAGGCCCTCAATCTCGCGCTGCGTCGCGGACTGGCGGAGGCGCGCAAGGACGCGGCGGCGATGCAGGAGACCAGCCGCAGGCCGCAACTGCACGATCGGGTCATGCAGACCCGCAACAACTACGACAAGGACGTGTTCAACGGGGACGTGGGCCAGGTCATCGTCGTGACCGACCGGGGCAAAGCCCTGCGCGTGCGCTTCGACGACGGTCGTGAGATGGAGTACGCCGGCCAGGAGATCGACGAGCTCGAGCTCGCCTACGCGGTGACCATCCACAAGTCCCAGGGCAGCGAGTACCCCGCGGTCGTCATCCCGCTACTGACCCAGCACTACCGCATGCTCCAGCGAAACCTGCTCTACACGGCGGTGACGAGAGGCAAGAAGTTGGTGGTGCTGGTGGGGAGCCGCCGGGCCGTGGACATCGCCATTGGGCGCGCCGAGGCAGGCGTGCGCTTCACATCGCTCGCCGAGCGGCTCCGAGAGGCGGTGGGAGGCTGAGAGGCCGAGGCGCGAAGGCCCAGGCCCTCGCGCTCTAGTGAGTCAGGTTGTTGGCGTCGACGAACGCCTGGACCAGCATCTGGTCGGCCTCGCCGAGGTCCGTGAACACGAACCCGTTGCCCATGATGTTCTCACCTGCCGTGTCTTCATCCAGGGCGCTCATCACGCGGCCAGTCACCTTGAGGGGCTCGACGACACCCGGAAGGTTGAACTCGATCTGCACCAGGGCCTCGAGGGCGTAGGGCTCGGGGTTCTCGATGAACATCCCGGTGGTGCTGAGGTTGCTGCAGTTGTGGAAGTCGAGCTTCCCCTCGTGCCGGCCCTCGGTCCACAGGCGAAGCGGGAGGCGCACGCTGCGGCGGCGCTTCTCGGCGCGCTGGTCGAGGTCCAGGTCGTCGCCTGCTCCAGCGAATCCACGGTTCTTACGACGGTCAAACGGGTCTACTGCGTTCTGCATCTACGCCTCCGGTCGTGGATCGGTCCCACTTTTGTCAGCGTAGGCGTCCAGGATCGCCGGGGCAAGGGACTTTGCGCCAATGTTGGCGCGGCGTGGGGAAAACTCCCAGCGATCGGATCCACACCTTGGAAACACCTTCAGAACCCCGCGTCCACGACGGTTCAACATCTGATGCCTAGCGTGATGATGTGAGACCCACGCTCCGACCCTTGCGACGCCGCTCCGTCGCCTCCCAGCGAGGCCAGGGTCTGGCGGAGTACTCGATCATCCTCGTCGCCATCGCGGTCGTGATTCTCGTGATCACCGTGGTCTTCGGCGGACGGGTCAAGCAGCTCTTCGGCATCGCGGACGCCGAGGTGGCAACCATGGGCGACGCGGAGATCTATCTGAGCGACGGGACCTACCCAGGCGGCGGCGGGTC
>JAGSHC010000017.1 GCA_023954745.1 Deltaproteobacteria bacterium
GCGGCGCCGTGAAGGACCCCGGCGCTGCGCGCGTGCACGTAGCCCAGCCGCGAGCCCACCAGGGTGACCACGAGGTAGCTCGCCGCGAGGATCAGAAGCAGGGTCCAGAACCGGGCGTCGAGGCTGGACGCGAGACCTGCGAACGCCACCGCTGGCGCCGCGCGACCTGCGACCCGGAGCTGGGCGCGGGCGCCGTCGCCCACGGAGATCGCCAGCCTCTCGCCGGAGTTCACGACGACGCGACCGTGCCCGCTCGGACCCAGAGTGGAGACCCCGTCGAGTCGTCGAAAGCCCACTCCGTCGGTGAGGCTCGCCGCGACGAGGCGATCCCCCGCCGCATCCCCGCTGAGGAGCACCGAGCCGAAGCCATCGATGACCGAGCCGTCCTTGTCGGGCCATGGCAGCCGAGGAGGCGCCCCGAGCACCCTGAACGACACCACCCCACCCTGCTCTACCGTCACCCCGTAGCGTGTGCGCCCCAGGGTGAGCACCTCCCCCGAACGCAGCTCATGGCGCCGCTCCGAGGGTCGGGTCGCCGACTCCCCCGGGCGATGCACGATCACCGAGTGCTCCGCGCGGTCCTCCGCGGTGGGAAAGGCGAGCCGTGCAGCGCGGCCACGGGTCGCTAGGAGCGCGGTGGCGCCCGTGCCCGGAAGCGGGGCGTGGTCGAGGAGCCGATAGCCGCTCCCTTCCTGCTGAAGCCACCCCAGGGTGCTGCTCACCCGCGGTCCGACGACGGGCAGAAAGGCCAGCAGACCCCGGGCCACCGGCGCGCGAAGCCGGTGGATGGCCCCTTGATCGTCGACCAGGAGGACCCCGGGCCACAGACCGGGCGCGGCGACTTCGAGCGTGCGGCGCCCCAGGCTCAGCTCGGTGCGGGACGTCAGCTCGACGTCGTGCATGCCCACCCCGTCCACTTCGAGTCGATGGGTGGAGCTCGCGTTCCACAGGGTGGGGGTGAGCTCGGCGCCGGCGCCGCCTTCCCAGCGCACCACGGCGTGCACCGGTGCGGCGTGGGGATCGGGGAGCAGGACATCGGCATGCTCCATCGAGGAGCCGAGCACCACGGCGCCCGCGGCGGTCGGAGTCAGCTCCAGGGTCTCGAGCTCGAGGCCCGGCCCATGGTCGCCGGCGATGGTGCCGAGCAGCGAGGCGCCCCAGGCAAGCACGCCCACAGCGAGTCCAAGCTGCCACAAGGTGCCCAGCCAGCCGCTCGCCGACGTCCGGCGACTCAGCAAGCCCAGGGCGAGCAGGACGAGCAGACTTGCCCATCCCAGGTGAAAGAGGCTAGGCATCCCCTCAGTCCCCCTGGAGGGACGGCAGCTCGTTGAGCGCGGGCATCTGGGGCGCAGGCACGACCCCAAAGCGGGGCAACCCGCGGGCCGGGCGCCGGCTCGGCGGAGGCAAGGTCTCCCGCGGCGGATCCTCTCCCTGGAACGTGTTGATCTGCAGTCCGCGCGGAGTGCCATGGAGGAAGAACCCTCCGATCTCCGGCACGTCCTCCACCGGCGCGTCGGCGGCAGCGAAGGGGACGCGCTCCTCGCGGGTGGGCACCGGGCGGCCATCCACCACCGTGGGGGTGCAGTCCATCAGGGCGCCTTCCACCCAGGAGGGAGTCCCCGTGTCGGTGACCGGACCCAGCATCGTGGGGCCCTCACCGGCGGTCGTGGGGTCGAGGTGCAGAGACGGAAGCTGGTCCGTCGCGACCGCCGGCCCGATCTGGGTCACCCCCAACAGCGCCCCGATCGTCTTGCCGGTCTGAAGCGGCTGGGGCCGACCGCCAGCCATGGCTCGCCGCCCGGTCTCCGCGAGGACCGCGGCCCGCCGGCGCTTGGTGGGAGCCTCGACTCGGACGTTCACTCCGAGGTGGAGGGCGGACTCTTCGGCCCCTGGGGCCACGAGACTGAAGAGCGCGTTCCCGATACAGAGCTCGTCCCCGGGCCGAAGCGTCGCCCGCGCGCCCTTGCGGAGGCGGACCAACTCGCCGTCGGACCGAAGGACGTGCACTGGACAGGTGGTGCTCAGGTTCTCGATGCCGGGGGTCTCTCCTCGGAGATCCAACTCAGCTGCCTTCGTGGCGACGCAGATGGCGTCCGTCCGGAACGTCCGGCGCTCGACGGCCCCGCCCTGAATCTGCACGGTCCCCGAGGCCTGACCGTCCTTCCAGACGATGTTCTCGGCGACCGAGCGGTCGGGGAGGGGCACGTCACACGAGCGCCCATCGCGCCCCACGGTGTAGGCCTCCCCCTCCGGAAGCGGGGTGGTGCGCCGAGGCGACGTAATGCAGCCGAGGTAGGGCCACTTCCGGTCCTTCACGCGCCGGACGCTGCGGTAGAGGACCGATCCCCCCCGCCAGGCCAGCTCGTGGGTGGACTCCAGGGGCTGGCGCTCGCCGACGGGGAGAGGCTGGCCGTCGAGGCTCAGGTCTCGCTCCAGGGCCACGACGCTCACCCGGTCATCGAGAACCTCGACGCTGGCCACCGGGCGGGAGACCTTGGGACCCACGCGACCGTCGCGGTCGATCTCCACGCGGTACCCCCGCATGACGTCCTTGAAGTGCACCCGCTGGATGAGGGCGCCGCGCTCGACGAGGGTGTAGAGCTTGTCCGGAAGAGCCTCGGGCACGATGGAGAAGGCCCCGATGGTGGCAGGGTCGAGGCCATCGGGGATCATCGTCCCCAGCGGCGCCCCTGGCAGCGGGGCGAACGCGGGCAGCGCCACATTGGGCGCATCGCGTCGCTCGCCCACCAGGGGGAGCTCTGCAGCGAGGTGCTTCGCCGCGACGAGCATGACCTCCAGCAGCACCTTGTCCCGGGTGGCGTCCACGATCTGCACCGTGTCGCCGCCACTGGCCGAGCCCGTCCTCAGGACCAGCCGGCCCTGCTGCGACTGCCCGATGCGGTGATGGAGACCGTCCTCGCCCGGGATGCGGTGCACGGTGTAGACGCACGAGTCGTCGAGCTCGTCGGGGCGCGCGTTGTCGAGGGGGTGGGCGCCCAGGGAGAAGGCGAGCTGGTCGGACCACATCGTCCCGACGGAGGCGAAGCGCCCTCGCGCGTCCGCCACGAAGACCTCCACGAGAGGCACGGCGTGGGCATCGGGCCCGAGGTGGAGATTGGGGAAGAGGCCGGTGGCGAATTCGCCTGGCTCCAGTCCCAGGGGAGTGCCGAGGAGCGGATCGCCGTCCGAGAGCACCCGCAAGTGGAAGCTGCGGCCGGGCATCACCAACCCCCACCCCTCCGCTTCGACCAGGCGGAGCCAGCAATCCGCGAGCTCGTTGGCGGCGGCGGTCTCCCACGATCGAAGGAGTGAGGCCCTGGTTCGGGCGTGATCCGCGGGGTGGAGAACAAGCAGGGCGTCGGAGTAGACCGAGCCACCCAGCTGGTCGGCGAGGCGACGAAAGTGCGCGTCGAAGCCGGCCCGGGCAGCCCAGTAGGGCCCGGGGGACCAGAGGTACTCGGGGTTGCGCACGAAGTCGCCGTCGGCGCGATGCTTCAGGAACCGCGCGTTGTAGGTGCCCGCGGGGAAGCGGTCCACGCCGCACCAGCGAGCGCGCTCGCGCGACTGGATGGAGCCTGGGAGGAACAGGGAGTGCAAGAGGCGTGACAAGGGTCGCATCGGGTGTCTCCGGGGGTGCTTCGTGAGCGCCGCACCGGATCGACGGGAGCGAGGGTCGATTTATTCGGCGTTTGCCACTTCTTCTTCTTCCGAAGTGCAGTTTGTCGCCTCGGAACCCCGAGAAATCACCTGTCCGCCAACTACATGGCTCGGATCGGACCGAGCATGACCATGCCCACGGTGGTCCTCTGCATCATCAAGCTGCCGGTCCCAGGCGCGGAACAGTGCTTCCCGCCGGTATCGCTCCACTGCAGCCTCATCTGCCCAGCGCTCGGCCCTCGCATCGGCCTCATCTGCCTCGCGCTGGAGACGCTCGAGCCACTCCTTCTGCGCGGCGTCCACCTCGTCCTCCACGACGGCGTGAAGCCCTCGCGGGTCCTCGGGATCGTCAGCCCAGCGGTCGATGGGCCCCTCCGCCGGAGGTTCGCCAGGCTGCGCCACCGACGCGGTGTCTGGCTGCGTGATGAAGCGAGCCCCCTTGCGTCCCTTCACCTTGGGAACGATCGCGGGCTTGCTCCCTTTGCTCCGTGGCGTCGGGGAGCGGGTGGTGTACCGGTCGTCGGTGCCCCCCTTGCGCGGCGCGGGACGGCGGGGCGAGGAGGACGTGCTCCTCCCTTTGGGCCCCTGGGGAGCGGTCCCGGCGCTGCTCCTGGGTGCCAGGGGCTTGGTCGGAGCTGCCTTTGGCGGGTCCGCATGCTTCGCAGCTGCCGTCGGCTTCGCTGCACCAGAAGGCTTCGCGGCTGGCGTGGTCTTCGGCGGGGCGGCGGGGGTCCTTCGGCTCGCCACCGCCCTCGATGCCCCCGTAGGCAGGCTGCCTGTGGGGCGTGCCGACGAGGTAAAGACCGGCTCGTCGGGAGCAAGGGCGACCTTCTTGCCCTGCCACGGTGCCGAGACCTCGAAGGTGGGCGCTTCGGGGGCGAGGGCGTCGATCCAGCCGCGGATCGGTGCTCCCACGGAAGCCAGCCGCTCCTCGCCCACCAGGCCTCCTGGCCCGCCTGGCCAGGCAAATGCAGCTCCGGCCGCCACACAGAGGAGCGCGACCAGGAGCCCATGCAGCCGGTTCCGCCGGCGCCGCGACGGCGTGGCCCAGTCGATGCCGTCCTCCCAGTCCGCGTCGAATGCCTCGGAGGAGGCGGTCTCGAAGTCCGGCGGCGGGACCACCTCGGGCCCCATGTCTGACGGGACGATGGAGGTGTCGAGCCCCCGCAGCTCTTCGTCGTGAATGCTCTCCGGTTCCACCAGGTGGGCGGGGGTGTCGCGCTCCTCAGCGGCCCGATACTCACGGGCTCGGGCCTGAGCCGCCTCACTGATCATCGTGGGCTGTTCACTGGCGAGGGAGGACGGGGGGAGCGAGGAGAGCGCCGCGAGGTCCGGCAGGTCTGCCAGGTTCACGGACCGGTGCTCCTCCACCTCGTCAGGCTCACTCAGGGGGACGAGCGCGTCGACGTCGTCCTCGAACCAGGGCTCGTCGAGGGCCGAGACGAGGCTGCGGGGCGCCAGGGGGAGCACATCGCGGGGGGCCAGCTGATCGGCACGGGCCCCCAGACGGACGGCGACATCCGCGAGACTCACCCGGGCCGCGGCGTCGGGGTGGAGGAGCTCGTCGATGATTGTGTCGAGCTGCTCGAGCTCCGTCCGGCGGCCGACCATGAGGCCAACCTCGACGATGTCCACCAGGCGCGAGCGCTCCTTGGGGTCCCGAGCGCGCCGCCGGAACTCGTCCCAATCGGTGATGTCCGAGCGCTTCAGCAGGGGCTGCAGGCTGGTGGCGTAGTGCAGCAGGGCGCCCAGCGCGAAGGCGTCGGCAGCAGGGCCGATGCCCTTCTCCCCGCGGATCTGCTCTGGGGCGGCGTATTCCGGGGTCCCGATGAACACGCCGGTGCGGGTCAGGTTGAAGGGCCCGGGCATGATCCTCTGCCCACGGAACACCCGGGCGATGCCGAAGTCGCCGAGTCGGACGTGAATTCCTTCGTCCTCGGGGACCTCGATGAGCACGTTCCCCGGCTTCAGATCGCGGTGCACGATGCCCTGGCTGTGAATGAAGTCCAGGGCCAGGGCGAGCTGGCGCCCGACGCGGCCCACGACGTCTGCCGTCATGGCGCCGCCTCGTCGGAGCCTCCCCTCGAGAGAGCCGCCGCGCATGTACTCCGACGCGAGATAGACCGGCCCATCGCCCACGATGCGGAGGCCGCGGAACCCGACGATGTGCGGGTGGTCGAGGAGCTCGAGGAGCTCGCCCTCGATGGCCAGGCGGTTGGCGAGGACGCCGTGGCGGCGGTCGTCGTGCAGGACCTTGAGGGCGATGTCGGTGTCGTCGACGAGGTCACGGCACTTGTAGGTGATGCCCGCGCCACCCGCCCCGAGAATCTCAGCGACGATGAAGCGCTCGTCGATGTTCTCGTCCATCGACAGGAACGCCGGCCAGCCGCGAGGGGGACGCTGGGTGCGGCAGCCGGCGGTGGAGCAGCGCTCGGGATCGAGAGCGCCCATGGTCTGGAGACAGCGGCTGCAGTATCTCCTCACTGGTGCACCCTTCCGCGCGGGCGCTTCTGTCACAGAAGCTGTCGCGTAGAACTAGGACGCCGCAGCGTTTGTGAATATTCGTAATCGACCTGGAAAAACTTGGGGGCGCACCCCAGGAAAGACCCTTGCGGCCTACATGAAGTCCCGCGAGTTCAGGGATCTTCCGGTGATCCTGGCTTCTCGGGCCTGGGGGCTCAGGAAGAAGAGGAGCGACGGCACGATCTCATCCGGGGCCGGAACAGACGCGGGATCCTCAGACGGCATCGCCTCTGCCCGCATGGCGGTGCGGGTGCCGCCCGGGTTCAGGGCGTTGACGCGGATTCCGTCCGCTGCGAGCTCCTCGGCCCAGGTCTGAGTGAGGGACTCCACCGCGAACTTGCTCGCCGAGTAGGGCCCCCAGGTCGCTCGTCCATGCCGGCCTACCGAGCTCGTGAGGTTCACGACGTTCGCCTCAGGCGACGCCGCCGCGAGCAGGGGAAGCAACGCCTTCGTGACGGCGAACGTTCCGGTGGAGTTGATGCGCATCACCTCGGCGTACTCGGCCGTGCTGATCCCGTGCAGCGACGTGTGTGGCCCCAGGATCGCGGCGTTGTTCACCAGCGTGTGGAGCGACGAGTAGCCGTCGGCCCTGATCGCATGGGCGAGGTGCTCCATGGCCGCGGGGTCCGCGATGTCCGCCGGGAAGACCCGCGCCTCCCCGCCGATCCGTCGAGCGACCGCCCGAAGGGGCGCTGGCCGCCGCCCCACGAGGAACACGACCGCCCCGCAGTCCGCCAGGGCCGTCGCACAGGCAGCGCCGATGCCGCTGCCGCTGCCGGTCACCACCGCGACGGTGTCCGTGAGGTTCGGTGGATCGAAGTCGATGGTCTCTTCAGTCATGGGCCCGCCCCTCGCACGATACGAACGTCGGTGATCGTGTCTCCGACCTCGATGGAGTCCAGCACATCCCATCCCTGCGTGAGCTGCCCAAACACCGCATACCGGCCGTCCAGATGGGGCTGCGGCGAGTGGGTGATGAACCACTGCGACCCGCCGGTGTCCCGCCCGGACAACGCCATGCCCAAGGTCCCACGGCGGTAGGGCTCCTCGCTGGTGTCGCAGCGCACGGTCGTCCCCGGTCCACCCCAACCGTTGCCGATGGGATCGCCGGTTTGAATCACGAAGTCCTCGACCACTCGATGGAACACGAGCCCGTCGAACCAGTCACGCTCCGCGAGCGCCACGAAGTTCGAGACGGTCCCCGGGGCGATGCGCGGGTAGAGGTCGAGCATCAGCGCGCCCCGGGAGGTCGTCACCTCCACCGCGGTGACGTCGCCCACTCCGAAGAACCGATCGCCGAGATCCGGCAGCGGGCGCGGGCGTCCGGTGGGGTCGGCCTTGGCACGGTCGAAGCGCTCGATGACGGCCTCCTCAGCCGCAGCCCGCACCAGAGGCTCCGGGTCCTCGACCGCGGCCTTCACCCGCTCTGGGGAGACATCGTCCCGCCCCAACAGCGCCTTGGCGAGCGAGAGGCGACGCTCCCACTGGTCTGGGGCGCTGGCCGCGTCCCAGGCTTCGCCCAGGCGCTGCGTGATGTGGGCTCCTTCGCGGGAGGCGAGACCGTCGGCGGCGATGGCGCCCAGGATCGGGTCCGGGTCCAGCGCCAGAGCGAGCAGCGCCCCCTCGATGGCGGTGGCAGGGCGCTCGGCCAGGGCCGCGGCGATGTCGATGCGCCCAGCGAGAGACGGCTCCGCTGCCAAGGCGTCGAGCAGAGCGGCGTCGACGGCGTCATCCTCGGCACCAGAGAGCGCTGCGGCGGCGGCGCGACGCACGCGCGCGTCGGGGGAGGCCAGGAGCGGCAGGATGCGGTCGACCTCCCACCCGCTGGCGACGAGGGGACCGAGCGACGCGAGCAGCACCGGCTCCGGTGCGGAGGTGATCAGGGCAGCGAGGTGGTGCCGAACCGACGCATCGGGCTCCTCGGCCGAGACCTCGAGGCGAGCCAGGGCGCTGACGACCTCGGCCGCAACGTCGCTGGGCGGGCCGAGGTCGAGCCTGCCCACCAGACCGGGGCGCAGGGTGTGGCTGGCCGCCCTCGTGGCAGCGACGACCTCGCGCGATGGGGCCGTAGGCTCGGCGAGGACCGTCGCGAGGATCGCGATGGACTCGTCATCCGCGATCTTGCCCATGGCTCGAAGCAGCCACACGCGAGCGGTCCCGTGGGTGGCGCGGCTCCAGGCCAGGGAGAGCAGCTTCGCGGCGGCCGACTGCGCGTCCTCGGCTACCTCGGCCCGCCCGAGCAGGTAGGCGGCAGCCCACTGTGCGGGATCGTCGCTGGCGATGAGGAGGGGGGCGAGGAAGGTCAGCCGCTCCTGAGTGATGGGCTGGCCGCGGCCGGCCTTCGCCTGCACGGCCAGGGCGAGGGGCACGGCGCGGCGCAGCGCGTCGGGCTTGATCCCCTTCTCGAGGGCGCCCCAGAGCGCGTCTTCTGCAGACTCCTCCCCCACTGCGCCCAGGCTGCGGGCAACGACCCGACAGACCTCGGTCCGTCCGTCGTCGAAGCGAAGGGCGGCGCGGCAGTCTTCGAGCTCGATGCGCAGCGCGTCCTCGATCTTCGCACGCAGGGCGCCCAGCTCCAGCTCCGTCGTGCGCCAGAAGTCGAGCTGACCGAGGCCAAACGCTGCAGCGCGCACCACGAGATCCTCCTCATCTTCGAGCAGGTGAATCAGGACGTCACCGGCTCGAGCCTCACCCACGAACGCCAACGCCCGAGCGGCCGCCGCGCGGACTCCGGAGGCGGGGTGCCGCGTCCACTGGACGAGTTCGTCATATCCGGTGCGGGCGTCTCGCAAGCGGGCGATCTGCAAGAGCGCCGCCGCATCGCTCACCCCGGAGAGGGCCTCTTCGTCGGCGCGTGCCTCGGCCTCGGCCTGCGCCCGGAGCTCCCGAGCGTCCTTGGCGGCTTTCGGCCCCAAGCACCCCAACAGCCCCGTGCATAGCGTCACGACGAGTACGAAGCGAAAGGCGACACGAGGGTCACCGTGGAGTCGCGAGAGGGTCACGCGGTGCCTGCACCTTGGGCTTGGAGGGTCGGAACGTGCCTCGGAACCGCCTCCCTCTTTGGGGTAGCGTGCATCCTTCGGCGCGTGAGCGTACCAGCCACTGCGTCGTCCATTGATTGAACGGGAGTCCGCATGTCCCTGCATCGTCACGCCATCCTGGCCCTCGGCCTCGCTGGTCTCGTCGGCTGCCCAAACCCCGGCAACGGCACCGGAGACGACGACGACGTGGTCGCCAACTTCGACCCTGTGCCCATCGGGGCCTTCGTCATCACCGAAATCCAGGCCAACCCGGAGACGAGCCGTCCCGAGTTCATCGAGGTGTTCAACAACACCGATGATGTGCACACCCTGCGCGGATGCCAGGTGGCGACGCGCGGCGCGGGCGAGAACGAATTCGTGATCACCGGCGAGGCCGACGTCGGGCCCGGCGACTACGCACTCCTGGGAGACGCTGAGTTCCTGGGTGGCGAGGGCGAGTTGCCGGCGCTGGTCGTGTGGGGCGATGCCATCAACATCGCTCAGACGGACCCCACCGAGACCGTGGAACTCGCGTGCCCGGACGACGCCGGCGGACGGTCCCTGACCGACGTCGTGTCCTTTGATCCCGTGCTCGGCTGGGTCCCCCGCAAGGGACACAGCTGGCAGCTCAGGGCGGAGAACCTCGACGCCACCCTCAACGACAACCCCGACTCCTGGTGCGAGGCGCCGACCCAGGAGAACACCAACTACGCCTCAGTGAACGGGGCGCCCGAGTACGGAAGCCCCGGGGGACCGACGATCTGCGAGCAGCTCGGTGGCGACGCTCCGAGCGCCGAGGGAGACCTGGTCATCGTCGAGATCGCCGTGGACCCCTGCACGGGGACGCGCGAGTGGTTCGAGATCCACAACCCGGGCACCGAGACCGTCGACATGAGGCGCTGCCAGATCGTGGACGAGCCCGTGGACGGCTCCACCGAAGCGGACATCCACGTGCTGGACGCGGAGCGCGGCAACACCGTCATTCCGCCGGGCGGCGTGCTGGTACTCAACTCCAGCCCCGCGTCCGACGTCACCTTCGACATCACCCCCGACGCCAGCGTGCAGGGCGACTACCCCTGGGCCAACGGGATCAGCTTCAAGAACAGCGACCTGCAGACCCTCTTCATCGAGTGCCCCACCGAGGGCGGCGGAACGGTCGAGATCGACCGCATCAACTACGACTGGGGGGAGCAGGGTCAGGGCTTCAAGGGGCGCACTCTCAGCCTCGACCCCGCGTTCTGGGATGCGGAGGGCAACGACAGCTTTGACAGCTGGTGCCTGACCGAAGGCACGCCGTACTACAGCGGCAAGGAGTGCAGCGATGTGGGCACCCCCGGCGTGGCGAACTCTGCCTGCCCCGTGCCCCCACCCCCGCCAGCCGCTGGCGACGTCGTGTTCACCGAGTTTCTGGCGCTCTCGCAGTCCGCGATCGGCAACAACGAGGAGTGGTTCGAGGTCAAGAACGTGGGCACCACCACCGTGGGACTCGAAGGCTGCACGCTGGAGATCGACGACGGCGAGGACATCGACGAGCACGAGATCAGCTTCCCTCTGGGGGTGACCGTCGACCCTGGCGACTACTTCGTGATGGTGAAGTCGAGTGCGTCGGACACCATCGACGACTGCCTGCTCCCGTGGGACTACACCTACGGCACCAACTTGAACTTCTCGAACAGCGCCGCACAGACGCTGCGACTCAAGTGCCCTGGCGCCACCGACGACGTCGTCGTGGATGAGCTCTCCTACCAGTTCGACGGGGACGACCCCCGCGGCATCGCGTGGCAGCTCGTGGCCGGAGCGGAGGACGCGGTCTCCAACGACGACCCCTCCAACTGGTGCTTCCCCGAGCCCACCGCCGCGTGGACGTGGAGCTGCACGGTGGACGAGGAGAGCAACTACGGCACCCCCGGTGCCCCGTCGGTCGCCTGCCCGGTGGAGCCCCCGCCTCCTCAGTAGGGGGCAAGACAGCAGGGCCGGTCAGCGCTCGCCGCCACCCTCAGGTGAGGCCGCGGTCCGCGGACGGGGCGCGCGCGTCTTGGTCGCGCGCTGCTTGGTCGCGCCCCGGCTTCGCTTCGACGCGGGGGCCGCCTTCTTTGTGGGGGCCTTCTTCGCCGGCACCGCCTTCTTTGCCGGCGCCGCCTTCTTCGCCGGCACCGCCTTCTTCGCCGGCGAAGGCGTGACGACGTCCTGAGCGGCGTCCCCGAACGTCCACGCCGAGACCACCTTCATGCGGCCCTCCACGCGTGCATCGCCGTCTCGCAGGTTCAGGGGAAGCACCGAGGCGCCATCGGAACCGACCCACTCCGCGCACGGCCGTGCGATGGGGCGCGAGGCGACCGCCCCCTGCAGCGCGACCTCCCAGCCCAGCTCCTTACGCCCTTCGCTCGAGAGGAGGACCCCGTCGTCGTCGCTGCTCACCGCGGCGCGACGCACCGCCGCGAGCCGTCCGTCCACGCGGTCGCCAAGGAAGTACTCGGGCAGGCCCCCAGCGTCGTCGGTGTCGAAGTTCGGAAAGCGAGACCGGGCCCACTCGTTGGCGGCACGCAGCCGCGCGAAGGCCTTCTCGTTCACCACGGGCCGCACGGCCAGCAGCCACCAGGCCGCCGCCGCGCCGTCCTCGGGGAGGGTCAGCTGGTCGCCATCGAGCACCGCCGCGATGCGGATCTCGGTCCTCAACCCCGCCGCGCGGCGCCAGGCCCTCACGGCCGCCCGAGCGAGGGGCACACGGCCTCCTTCAGCGAGAATCACCAGCTCGCACGGCGCGTCGGCCTGATCCAGTAGCCCCCACGCCATCGTCCCGGTCACAGCGACCCCCTCGACCCACGGCAGCTTGCCAAGCCCGCGCAGCGAGCCCTTCAGGTCGCGCCAACGCGCGTCCGAGTTCCCCTGACGCACCGCCATGCTGCGCAACACGTCGTCACGCCCCTGGAGCGCGTAGTGGTCCTTCTCCACCGCCACGTACTGACGGAGAGGCTGTCCGTCCTCCAGCGCAGCCCGCACGTTGGCGAGACTGGTGCGGTACCCAGGCAGGGAGCGCCACAGCGAGGCCACCGTGAGGGGTGCGCCGATGAGCTCGGCGTGAGCGAGAGCGCGAAGGGCGGCCTGTTCGAGAGGCCCGAGGTCGTTGATGTCCATGGCGGGAACCTAGCCCCGCCGCGCGCCGGGCGCGCGCTACTGGAACGTCAGCTCGAGGTCGTAGTTGGACGTGTCACCCAGGAATCCGTCCACGACGATGAACCAGGTGCTGCCCGCCGTGACCGCCCAGGAGGCCGTGGAGTCGCCGTATGCCACGCAGTTCAAGGGGTCGCAGCTGGCCGCCGACCCATCGAGCACGAACACGTCCAGGTCGCTGAAGTTCAGCCACCCGGTGACGCTCAGGTCGACCGTCGCCGTCCCGGTCGCCGCTGCCGTGTAGGAGTAGGTGTACTCCGGGCCGCTCTCGTCCCAGGCGATGCAGCCGTACAGCGCGACGTTGTTCGTCGAGCCCGCGCCGCCGTTGTTCCAGCTGTCCGTCATGCCCTCGGTGAGGGTCCAGTCCGGGGTGCATGCTCCGCCGCCACTCCCGCCCTGGCAGGCGGGGTCTGCCGCACACGCGGCGTCATCGCAGTCCACGAGGCCGTTGCCGTCGTCGTCGAGACCGTTGGAGCAGTTCTCCACCGGGGGAGGCACGCAGGCAGGGTCGGCGGCGCAGTCGCTGTCGTCGCAATCGACGAGGCCGTCGCCGTCGTCGTCGAGACCATTGAGGCAGCTCTCGACCGGCGCAGCGCAGGCCGGATCCGCCGCGCAGTCGCTGTCGTCACAGTCCACGAGACCATCGAGGTCGTCATCGACTCCGTTGCCGCAGCTCTCCACGGCACCCGTGGCGTCGTCGTCGTCGCCCACCGAGTCGTCGTCGTCGCCCGTGGCGTCGTCATCATCGCCAGTGACGGCGCAGTCGACCTCCAGCACGAAGTCGCCCGCGGAGCCCTGATAGCCGTCGACCACGACGAAGTAGCTGATGCCCGGCGACGCCTCGAAGTCCGCGTCGACGTCCCCCGCGGCGATGCAGTCCGCCTCATGGCACCCGATGCCGCTGTCAGACGTCACGTACACGTCGAGGTCCTGGCCCGTCTCGATGCTGGCGAGAGTCACGGTGACGGTCCCTGCAGAGGTCGTGCTGAACTCGTAGGCGATCTCGGGGCCGGTGTTCGCCCACCCGGTGCATCCCCAGGTGTCGATGGCGTTGGTGGAGCCGGGGTCATTCGTGTTCGCGCTGATGGAGTCACCGCAGCTGAGCTGGGTCAGCGCAGTGCACGCCCCCCCGGACCCGGTGGCGTCGTCGTCGTCGCCGGTGGTCGAGTCGTCGTCGTCGCTGGTGGTCGAGTCGTCGTCGTCGCCCGTGGCGTCGTCGTCGTCGTCGTCGCCCGTGGCGTCGTCGTCGTCGGTGACGGCAGAGTCGTCGTCGTCGTCGTTCGCGACGTCATCGTCGTCCGGCACGGCTGCGCCCGGAACGGGCTGCAGACCAATGCCGCAGCCACTGAGGGCGAGGAGAAGCAGAAGAGAGAGGACCCACGTGGTCTGGCGCATGAACAGGCTCCAAGGCGGGGCGCGCAAGGCACAACCGCGACGCGGGGGTTTACCCCGAGGTGACGCCCGAGGCAACAAGAAATGAGTGCCCGCTCACTTTGAGCCGGCTCTATGTCAGCCGAACAAGGCCGTCAGCGGCTCGACCCGGAGATCGGCCACGTCGTCCTCGATCCCCGCCTCGACCATCAGCGAGCGGATGATGTGCTCAGGCTTGACGATCTCGCCCCCCTGGTCGGGCTGTCCCGTCGCCAGGTTCGTGGGGGTCGGCTCCATCCCGATGTCGCTGCTCGCTCCGATGACCTGGCCCCCGCGGATGCCGCCACCGACGAGCATGCAGGCGTTGGTGAGGGCGTGGTCGCGTCCTTCGTTGGCGTTGAGACGCGCGGTCCGCGAAAACTCACTGAAGGCCACGATGGTCGTGTGATCGAACCAGCTGTCGCCGGTGTCCCCGTACTCGGTGGCGCCGAGGTCCTCGATCATGCGCGCGATGGCGTTGAAACCCCGCTCCTGGATGGGACCCTGGTCCGTCGTCCACTGGTCGTAGTGGGTGTCGAGCGACTGCGTGTTGGCCCGAATGGAGACGACCCGCGAGATGCCCTTCTTGAGGGCCGTCGTCGCCATGGCCGCCTGCGCCTCGGGCGAGGTCAGGGCTGCGGTCCCGGACGCGGCGATGCCGTAGTGGTCCCGCAGCGCCGCCATCTCGGCGGTGTTCGCCTGGAAGTCGAAGTTGGACGCGAGGTCCGCCTCAATCATCGCCCGAACTCCGAGACGCGCCTCTTCGCTGCCCTTCCACATGCGGCTGGCCTGCGGGTTGGGGCACAGCGCTGCCTGCTGGAGCAGCTCGTCGATCTGACGCTCTTCGAGGTCGCCCATGACCGAGGGCGCCGGCTGGAGCGCACGCACCAGATCCGGCACGTTCGACACCTTGAGCGCCGAGGCGTACTCGGGCTGATCGATGTTGTAGGACTCCACGTTCACCGAGATCTGCGGAACCAGTTGATCCGCCCCGAGACGGCTGGCGAGCCACGTGGCGCCGGAGCTGCCCCGAGCGAGCAAGCCGCTGGGGACCTTCCCCGTGATGAACCGACGACGCCCCGCCTCGTGGGTCAGCGTCTCCATGCTCATGCCGCGTACCACCGCGAGCTTGTCGGCGTGCTGAGCCATGTCGCCGATGTAGGGACCGAACTGGGTGCCCGAGGACGTGTTGACGACGTCGGTCCAGTGCCCCTCGTCGTCAAGCAAGTCATAGGCAGGCTGGATGAGCGTGTCGGAGAGGTTGCCGGAGTGGAAGTCGCGCGGGTCCCGCGGGTCCAGCCCCAGGAGGATGTCCCAGCCACCGCTGAAGTACACGAAGACGTAGTGGCGCTGGGGAGCTCCGTCCGAGCGGAACCAGGCAGCGTTCGCGAGGTTGGCGACGGGGCCAAGGCCTCCCGCCGCGCTGAGTCCAGCGGTGCCGCCAACGGCGAGCAGAGAGCTCCGAAGGAAGGAGCGGCGTGATGCCTTGTGGGTCTTGTCAGCCATGGTCTCCTCCTTTCCTAGTACGAGTAGAAGTCGGGGTGAGTGATCAGCCCGATACAGACCGCGCGCCAGGCGACCACAGGGTCGTTGGTCACGTGCTCGGTCGAGGTGAACAGCCAGCGCCAGGGGTTCATGCGCTCCGAGGCGGGGTCGATGTCCTGCCCGTGGAAACGCAGCAGCAGCTCCCGTAGGTTCGCGTCCACTTCGGCGGGATGCGACTCCGTCGTCATCGTCGGCTCCACGTGACTCATGAGCAGGGGCTCGAGAGAGCCGTTCGCTTCGCCCTCGGACCGTCGCTCGCACACGTCCCGCGCCGCATCTCCCAGGAACTTCTGGAAGAGGAGGGAGACCGTGAGGTCCTCCTGGGTGGAGTCGATGTAGTCGGGCTTGCCCAAGGTGCTGGAGAGCTCCCCGAACTGGCTTCGACCCGCGCTGTCCTCCCACACGAGGCCCGTGGCCACGGTGAAGGACGCTTCGAGCTGGTCGATGTCCATGCGGCGCCGCAGCGCGAACTCACCCTCGGCCGCGGGGGGCGCGCCGGTGAGTTCACCTTCGCCCTCCTTGGCCAGGTCCACCGCCTGGGGGTCGTTCATCGACGGGCCTACGGGCGCGACGGGCTCTGGTTCGGACGTGCAGCCAGCCAGCCCGAAGAGCGCGAGGCTGCCCACCATGAGGAGATGACGCATCATCACTGGACCCTCCCCCAGGTGTCGCTGGTCACGATGGCTCGCACCAGCTCGCGGTAACTCCACCCGCTGGACGTGAACGTCATCGCCAGCTCTTCAATCCACTCCTGCTCTTCGGGGCCCACGGGCCGTCCGAGGAGCCAGGTCGCAGCGGTGCCAGCGACGCACTCGGGGAAGCGCGCATCCACGGTGCTCTGAAGGACCAGGCGAGACGGGCCCTCCGCCGGGAAGCTCATGTGCTCCGCCCGGCGGAACTCGTAGGACTTGAGCCATCCGAACCACTCGGTCTCCTCCGCGGTCACCGCCGAGGTCACGTAGTACCGGTTGCACTCCTGGGAGCAGACTTCATCGCTGGTCGCGCAGCGCTCGCAGTCGTCGTTGAACGCGGGGAAGCCGTCCTCCTCCAGGAAACCAGCACCGCTCTCCGTCCACCGCGCCCAGTGGGACGCGGCCGGCTCGAGCAGAGCGTGGCAGTACTTGCAGCCATCGCGCAGCTGCAGGTCCAGGCTGGGGACGATCTCCGGATCCGTCGCCGGGATGCCGCCATCCGGCGGCTGGAAGGGCTGGCACATGAACGCGCTGTAGAAGCGGTTGGCGCGGGCCCGATTGGTCTGGAAGCGGAGGAGGAAGCCGGGACTCGTGAGGATGCCGGCGTGCTCGGGACCGAGCTCCAAGGGAAGCCAGGTGTCCGTGTCCTCCCAGGCGAGCTCCGGCAACTCGAGGTCGTCGTAGGGGTCCGGGGTCAGACGCACGTTCGCGGGGATCCCCGTCTGGTACTTCAGGTAGTGCACCAGCGGGCCGTTCACCCACGCGACGTTCCCCGTGAAGATGTCGATGTAGCTCGCGTCGGTGGTGATGTTGTCCTTGATGCGACGGTCCACGTCCTGGGACATCGCCTCCACGGGGGCGTTCCTCGTGTCGACTCCATACCGACACCAGGCCAGGTCGGGACCGCAGCCGCAAGAGAGGTCCTCGTAGCCGTCGTTGCTGGCGCAATCGACCCCCGCGGGCGACACGAGAGTGTCCTGTGCATCGAAGGCACACACGTTGATCGTGGACGTCTTGTCCCAGTAGGGAGTGACCTGCACCCACCCCTCGAGGTTCGTCCCGTCGGGCTGGGAGTAGGTGACGATGTTTCCTTCGGAGTCCCACTCTGCGGGCTGGTCGAGGCAGGGGACAAGATCGCCGCGGTACCGAATGCCCTGCTGACGCCGGTAGTACCGGTACTCGGCCGTGCTGGCCGTGCGGGTGCGAGTCAAGCCCGAGCGAGCGCTGAAGAGATTCACGTTCTGGATGTTGTTCCAGAGCAGGTCGCGGTGCAGGCGGACGACCCGATCGGCGAAGGCGTCGGACCCGAGCCACTCGTCGATGAGATCGGAAGGAACCTCGCCGTACATATCGACGACGGCGTAGTCCTCGAGGCTGGGAACGACTCCGCGGAGCTGCAGGCTCAGGGCCCGCAGCTGCCGGTAGGGGTCGATCTCCTTGCCCTCGGGCTCGCAAATCCCCTCGTTCACCGGGCCATCGGCCACCGCAACCCCGGGGAGGGCGAGAGCCATGAGCAGAAGCCCGATGACTGGTGAAAAGCGTCTAGAACTCATTCGGGAAAGCCCCCTGCGCGCCATAGCTCGATCAAACGAATCTCGTCCGAATCGAGCTTATCTCCGGAAATGGGCATCGCCCCTGAAATCACATTCTGAAGGATGAGGTCCACCTCGTCTTCCCACCGCGCGCGCGTGTCTAGAAGGTGAGCACCGCCGTTGGGCGTGTGGCACCGCGCGCAGAAGTCGAGGTTGAGGCTCTCGATGTCCTCCCCCCAGGTTGGTGGGTCGAAAGCCCCCACCGAGAAGAACAGCGCCTGCTCGACGGGATCGACTCCGTCGCTCCAGCTGGCGGTCACCACGAGCTCGTGGGCACCGTCGCTCAGGTCGACCGGGTCGAGGCTCAGACTCCAGGCGGTCCGATCGCCCAGCTCCACCGGGGTCACCTCCACCGCCGAGCCATCGAGCCGCACCGTGACGCCAGCCGCCTCAGCGGCGAGAGTGGGCAACACCGTCACCGTCGTGGGCTCTTGCAAGGCTTGTCCGTCCTCGAGATCGAGGAAGACGACCGGACGGTCGAGGGAGATGCGCCGGAGCCCCGTTGGGCCCGCCACGAGCAGTCGCCCCGCGGGGTCCGTCCCCACCAGCGTGTCCTCGGCCGAGACGGGGGATGCGCCGTCGATCTGCACGTCCGCCCAGGTGTCGAGCAGCTGGTGCCACAACCTCGGCTGCTCCTCCTCGGACCGAAGCCAGACATTGGCGGAGGGCCCGCTCACGAGGGCGCGCGGCTGCGCCGGCAGCCGGAACCACTGCCACGTCCCGTCCGGGAGCCGTCGCCGCACATCACCGGCCACGCCCCAGTCGGGGTCGCCACCACCAGAGAGGATCGTCCACAAGTCATCGACCCCATCGACCTCGAGGGCGACGGGGTCGAGCTCACCGCCCTCCTCCCAGGTCACGAAGCCGTCTCCTTGCTCGACGAGGGCGTAGACGACGTCGCCCGCCGCCACCCACAGCGCCCCGTACCCCTGGACCGGGGACCCCCATGCGATCTGGGCTCCCGCGGTGGGCAGGTCGCCCGCCGTGATCGCGAACAGGTTGCCGTCTCGCCACAGGGAGAGGCCCGTCTGATCCGCCAGCCACAGGTCGAGTCCATCGTCGCTCGGCGCAGACAGGAGCTGCGTCGCCCCGATGGGCGACCAGACGTCACCCAGAGGCGACGGCGCGAGTCCCCAGGGCTGGAGCGTGAAGAGCCCGCGCGATCCTGCGATGAGGGCTCCCCCATCGGCCAGCGGCTCGGCAGCGAGCAAGGTGCCCGCGGCATCTCCGTGGTCTGTGGGCTCGACGTCCAACGGTCCGAGTTCGAGCAGTCGCCCATCGACTCCGGCCACGATGCGCCACCCGGGAAGGAGCTCCGCAAAGGTCACAGCGCCTTCGATCAGGACCTCGGAGGTGCCCTGGAGCGGATCCCCCAACCACACGTCTTCCGGCTCCGGCGGCCCCGCCGGCTCGGGCGTCTCGGAGGGGCACCCAGGGAGGCCGCCGAGGGCGATGGTTGCGACGATGGCGAACGCGCGCTGCATACGCGGAGGGTCCCAATCCCCAGGAGCGGCGTCAAGGAACGGCGCTCTGTCGTCCGCTCCACGGTTCCCCGTCGAGGCGACGGGGCGCGGGGCACTCCTTGTGGATCGCGGACCGCATTGCTCAAATGCGGAGGCCGTGGAGGGACCTATGCGAATCGTTGCGCCAATCGTCTGGCTGCTCAGCGTCCTCTTGCTGGCCGCCTGCCCGTCCGAGACACCGGACCCTCCGGTGGCCAACGACGACGATGACGACGACGCCACCGAGGTCGAAGAGCCGCTGCCATCAGCCGACACCTGGGATGGCTGGATCCCCGATCGCCAGTGTCCCGAGCCCCTCGAGCTCGTCAGCGAATGGCCGGCGGCCGAGGCCCTTGGCCTCCTGCACATCAGCGTGACCGGAGGCTCTGGGAACGCCGCGGTGTGGATGGAGTCGTCTCCCTCGGGAGCGATCTTCGACTCCGCCGTGGGCACCTACATCGCGGGCGAGACGACGGGCGTCACCGACGTGATCCGCGCCCGCGACCTCGACTGCTTCGACGACGCCACCCTGTCCATCAACGTGCACGACCCCCTCGAGGTCCGGCCCACCGGCGGGCAAGTCCTGCCAGGCGATGCCTTCACTTTCCTGGTGGTCGGCGGCAGCGGCGAGACGGTCTTCTCCCCCATCCTGCTCCGCTCGGGAGGCAGCCTCGGGGCTGCGGGAACCTACGCCGCCGGGCCCGACGAGGGCATCGACGAGACCGAGGCGTTCGACCCCCAGACCGGCGTGACCATCCCCGTGACGTTCGACGTCGCCTCCACGGCGGTCCTGGCACCCGCGCCCCCCCACCTCGTGCTCCCCCTGGGAGCATCCATCGATGTCGCCATCGCCGGCGGCTCCGGATGGCGCGACCTCACGCCCGATCAGTCAGGGCTCGTCACCATCACGGGTGCTCCGGGACCGGCCACGGTGATCGCAGACGCCCCCGGCCGCGTCGAGCTTCTCGTGGAAGACACCTACTCCTCGATGTCCACCACCATCGTGGTGGACGTCACGGGGACCCAGACGGCTCCTCTCCTGCGCGGCGGCCACGCCACGTTCCGCGGACTGGCTCTCGGACCGGGCGACATCGACGGGGACGGCTACGCCGATGCCCTCCTCGGCCTCATGGAGGCCAACTCCGGGGGCAATCGCTCCGGGGCGGTCTACGTGTACGCCGGGGGACCCAACGGACTCGAAGTGGCGCCTGCCCAGGTCATCACCTGGCCGGAGTACTACGCCGAAATGGCCGAGGACTTCGTGGTCGAGGACATCGACGGTGACGGGCTCCTCGACCTCCTCGTGGGCGTCACGCGAGCCAACACCGACCGCAGCGCGCAGGCGCTCCCTCCCCTCGAAGACACCGGCGCCGTCGCCATCTACTCCGGCGTGCCCGGAGGCTTCTTCACCAGCCAGCCCACGAGCGCGATCTTCGGCCAGTACGGCTCGGACCACTTCGGCAAGTCACTGACGGTGTGCGACATCAACGGCGACGGGGACCTCGACCTCGCCGTGGGAGCCCGCTACTCCGAGGATCGCTCGAACAGCCCCATCGTCTACACCGCCGGAGCTCTGCACGTGTTCCTCGGGGACGGCAGCGGCACCTTCCCCGAGCTACCAGACCAGAGCGTCTTTGGCGTGGAACTGGACGGCAGCGGCAACTGGATCCCCGACAGTGGGCAGGAGCTCGGCTACGAGTTGGAAGGCGGAGACATCGACGGCGACGGGCTCTGCGACCTCGTGGCCGGGAGCTACAACTGGAGCAGCGGCCCCGGACGCAGCCGCGACAACATCGTCACGGTCTGGCGCGGACAGGCGGACGACGCCAACGGCGCCCCCAGTTGGGGCGGGTTGATCCCCGAGCCGGTCCTCGCCATCGCTCCGCTCGCGCCCGAGAACCACAACGGCTTCTTCGGCCGCGAGGTGAAGGTCGGCGACCTGGACGGCGACGGGCTCGACGAGATCGTGGTCGGTCAATACCGCTACACCGAGCCGACCCTCTCCGGCGTCTATCACGGCGCCGTGCGGGTCTACTCGGGCCGCGCGCTGGGCACGGACCCAGCCACAGCCATCACCCCAGCCTCCACCGCCGTCTGGACCCACTCCGGGACCAACAGCTACGACTACGCCGGTGCGCAGGTGGACATCACGGACGTCGACGGCGACGGCCTCCTCGACCTCTTCGTAGGCGACACCCGCGAGGAGGGGAACGGCTCCCCCAACGACGCCGGCCGCCTCAGCGTGTTCCTCGGACAGCCCAACGACCTCCCCGAGACGACATCGAGTTGGGACTTCTATGCAGACGAGGGCGATGCCCGCATGGGCGTGGCTCTCGCAGGACTGGGGGACGTCGATGGCGACGGGGTCTCCGACGTCTTCGGCTTCGCTTCCTTCCAGGACGCCTACGGGCCGAACGTGGGTGTGCCCTGGTACTTCTCAGGACTCGACCCCACCGCGGGGACCCTCCTGGAGTACCCCGGAGAGTCGGCGGGCCAGGCCTTCGGCGAAGGCGCGCGTGTCGTCGGTGACATCAACAGCGACGGCTGGAACGACGCTCTGGTGGGCGCGTGGGACTCGACCTCGAGCACCAGCAAGTTCAAGAGCGGGAGCGCCTACCTGTACCTTGGAGGCGCCTCGGGGCTCCCCGACGTACCGGACCTCGAGCTCGTCGACTTCCCGGGGCTCTCCGGCTCGGATCGCCTCGGCTGGCGGGTCGCGCCGGCCGGTGACTTCGACGGCGACGGCATCGACGACTTCGCGGTGCTCGCTCGCTACGACGACAAGCCCAACTCGTTCCCCTCCTCCTTCAACGACCCCGGCGACTGCCCGAGCGGCAACGTCTACGACGTCGGCTCCGTCTACGTGTTTCTGGGCGTGCCCGCCGGGCAGCCGCTGCCCACGGAGCCCGCCTTCGTCATCTACGGGCCCCAGGCCTCCCAGCGCCTGGACGCGCTGGATGGAGGCGGCGACGTCAATGGCGACGGACAGGGAGACATCCTGATCTCGGGCTACGACTGGGATCGCACCGGCGCCAACGGAGCGGGCGGCTTCGCCGTGGTGCTCGGCCGCGGTTGGTCCGGGGCGGGCACCGACGTCATCTGCAGCTACGACGCCCAGCTCCTCGGCGCGAACACCAGCTACCGCATGGGCCGCGACATCACGTTCATCGGCGACGTCGACGCAGACGGCTGCGACGAGTTCGCGGTGGGCGCCTACCTGGCGGACTGGCTCTTCACGAACGAGGGGGCAGTCCACGTGGTCAAGGGCTGGGGTGGCAGCGGCTGCCCCTCGGAGCCCACCCAGGCGATCCTCTCCCCCGGCGACTCCAATGATCAGGCGGGACTCAGCCTCGGCGCCGGCGGCGACATCGACGGCGACGGAATCCCGGACCTCGCGGTGGGCGCCCCCTACTACTACGGCAATGGCTACACCCGGGGGAGCGCATGGGTGGTGGCGGGCTCCTGGCTCACCCAGGTCACTTACGAGCCTCTCGACCCCGCGGGGACCAGCATCACCTGGCCTCTGTGGCCGGTGGGCGACTCGGACAAGGAGGACTGGCGGGTCCCCGGGACCGACCGCGACGGACGGTTCGGCTGGGACGTGACGATCGTGCCCAACTACACCGGCGGACGCGCAGCCCTCGCGGTGGGCCAGCCGCGGGGGGCCGGAACCGGTGAGGAGTGGAGCGGGGGGGCGAAGCTGTTCGCCTGGGAACCCGGCGGGACCATGGGTTCCATGAGCGAGGTGTCCGTCGCCACGTTCGTGGGCGAGGCGGAGCGCGACGGCCAGTCCGGCGGCACCCTCAGCAGTGGAACGATTGGGGGCGCCTCGATGCTCGTGGTCGGTGGTGCGCGGTCCGACGCCCAAGGAGTCGATCAAGGCGCAGCCTGGTTCGTGGAGATGACGCAATGAAGCTGCTCACAGACGACGCCTCGAAGACCAGGCTGGCGCTCCTGCTCGCCCCCCTCCTCGCGCTCAGCGCCTGTGAGGTGCCCTCGGCCGAACCGGAGCCCGAGCCCCCCACTCCACCGCTGCTGGGAGACGACGACGACGCCACCGCCGACGACGACGACGCCACCGGGCAAGAGGCCTGCGACCCCGCCCTCACGCTGGACCCTTCAGACTCCTTCGCCCTTCAATCGACGACGCTTCTCACCCTGACGCCCTCGGGCGGGACGGGTGACTACGCACTCGCCCTGACCACCGACGCGTCCGGGGCCCAGCTCAATGCGGACTACGGCACCTATCTGCCCGGGGACGTCCCGGCGGTGGACGACGTGGTGACCCTCACCGACGGGGGCTGCATCGGCTCGGCCACCGCGACCATTCACGTGGTTCCGCCGATGGATGTCTCTCCGACCCAGGTCACCGCCGCACCAGGGACGACGTTCGACCTTCTCGTCCTCGGGGGGTCCGGCGACTACGCATGCTCCCTCGCATCCGGGGGCACCGGGGGCTCCGTCTCCGCATCGTGCGCCTACACGGGCGGGTCCGAGGGCATCGACCTCATCCGGGTCGAGGACCTCGCGACGGGCGAGGTCGTCGACGCGACGGTCGAGTTGGTGAACGGCGCGACCCTCGAGCCACGTCCCGGACGCATCTGGATCCCCACCGGGAGCACCTACGAGCTCCGCATCGCCGGAGGGAGCGGCTACTTCACCGCCACAGCGACCGCCGGGGGCACGGTGACCAACAACGACGGCACCCTCGAAGCCGTCAGTCCAGGGGAGACGGTCTTCCAGGTGGTGGACGACTTCACGGGCCAGTCGGCGTACGTGCTGACCTGGGGGGTCGAGCCGCTCGAGGGCGGCTTCCCGCGCGCCGGCGACAACTACATCACCGGCGACAGCGCATCGCCGGGCGACATCGACGGGGACGGCTGGGCCGACGTGGTGCTCGGCATCGAAGAGGCCGACTTCGGCACCTACAACAGCGGTGCAGTCCATGTGTACGCGGGACGGGACGGCGGAATGGTGGCGGCGCCAGTCCAGACCCTGACGGGGCAGGAGTACGAAGACCGCTTCGGCGCATCACTCCACGTCGCGGACGTCACTGGAGACGGCGAGCTCGATCTGCTCGTCGGCACCTGGCTAGGAGACAACGCGGGCACAAACGCCGGGCGCGTCGAACTCTTCAATGGGGTACCTGGCGGGTTCTTCGAGACCGCAGCGTCGAAGACGTGGACCGGAGTCAACACCTACGACTACCTCGGCTATGGCCTGACCAGCTGCGACTTCAACGGAGACGGCTACGAGGATCTGGCGCTGGGTGTTCCCATCGACGAGGACCGCACCGTCTCCGAGATCGCCTACTCGCAGGGCGCCGTCTGGCTGTACCTGGGCGACGAAAACGGGCTCCCGGACCAGCCGAGCCAAAAGGTCTATGGCCGCATCCCGGATGGCTCCGGCGGATGGATGTACTCAGCCGAAGTGAGGATGGGCAGCGCGCTGGAGGCGGGGGACGTCAACGGCGACGGTCTGTGCGATCTGGTGGTCGGAGCGTTCGAGTTCGAGCCCCCGGGCGAAAACATCAACGACGGAGCTGTCTACGTGTTCCTGGGCACCGACGCCGGGGGATCGAGCGCCGCGCTGTACTCCGAACCAGTGGCTGCCTGGGCCGCCCTCGAAGCCGACTCGACCGACAGCTACTTCGGGCGTGAGCTCGATGTGGGTGACGTCGACGCCGACGGCATCGACGACATCCTCGTGGGTCAGTACCGCCACAACGTGACCGCCGTCAGCGGAAGCCGCCACGGGGCCGCGCGCCTCTTCCTCGGGGAGGAGTGGACGGCGACCCCCGCCTCCGGCTGGGAGATGCCATCGAGCGCGGATTGGAGCTGGTACGGCAACGGCAGCTACGACGCCGTGGGCTGGGAAGTCCGCCTCCGGGAGATGACCGGCGACGGCGCCGCCGACATCCTCATCGGGGGGTACAGCGAAGAGGTCCCCGGCGGACTCGGCAACACGGGTGCCGTGGTGATGTTCGCGGGGGTGCCAGGGGCGCTGCCCGCCGACAACCCCACCGGGTGGTACGGGGGCGATCTGTCAGGCGATCTCTACGGCGTGCGGGTCGAGGGGCTCCCAGACATGGACGGGGACGGCTTCGCCGATCTCTTCGTCTACGCATCCCGCGCCGAGCACCACGGCGTGCACGTCGGCACGCCCCTGTTCCACCCCACGTCGCTCGGGGCATCCACCGTCCCTCTGGACAACCCCGGCGAGTCAGCCGGGCAAAAGGCCGGCGAAGGAGTCGCAGTCCTCGGTGACGTCAACGGCGACGGCTTCGAAGACATCGCCGTCGGTGTGCCCGAGTACGACAACGCCGGGAACCAGATCCAGGCCGGGCTCGTCCAGGTCTTCTTCGGCAACGCCACCGGCGTGTCCAACACCGCCGTCGAACTCAAGGAGTTCGAGCGCTACAGCGATGGGGACCGATGGGGCTGGAAGGTCTCGGGGGCCGGAGACTTCGACGGCGACGGCAACGACGACCTGGCGGTGCTCGCGCGATACGACGACCGCCCCAGCAGCTTCGGTAGCGCCTTCGTCGACAACCCGCCCTGCCACGACGGCGGCTACAACATGGGCAGCGTGGCGATCTTCTCGGGAGGAGCCAACGGCTCACTGCCCAGCGAGCCATCGTTCCTCTGGTGGGGTCTCGAGGAGAGCGACTCGTCGAGAGTGGTCACCGGTGGATTCGACATCGACGGCGACGGCTTCTCCGACGTGATCGTCGGGGGAATGGACTGGGACGGACCGTTCACCAACTCCGGCGGCTTCGAGCTCATCCACGGACGACCGGCCGACGCCAGCGGCATCGTCGCGCTCTGCAACGACGGCGACCTGTTCCACGGCCCAGAGTTCAGTGGACGACTCGGCCAGGACGTCGCGCCGCTCGGTGACATCGACAACGACGGCTGCGACGAAGTCGCCATCGGCGCCTACGACGAGGACTTCGGCTACAGCAATCAAGGAGTGGTTCGGGTGCTCTGGGGCTACGGACCCAACTGCGGCTCGCCGTCCCCCGAAGTGTCGCTGCTGGTCCCCCAGGACACGAGCGCGCGCGCCGGCTACTCCCTGGACGGTGGCGATGATGTGGATGGGGACGGGGTGCCCGACCTCCTCGTTGGCGGCTTCACCCGCTCCACCAACGGCAACTCCACCGGTGCCGCCTGGGTCGTGCCCGGCTCCTACCTCCAGTCGCTGCCACGGGAGGCGTTCGTCAGCGGAGGGGTGCCCCAGGGCTCGAGCCCCATCGCCCCTCCGAGTGGAGGTCCCTACACCCTCACGGGGACCGTGCAGGACGAGCACTTTGGCCGCAGCGTGGCCCTCCTCCCGGGGATCGGACCTGGCGGCACCGCAGGCGTCGCCGTAGGAGCCCCGCGCTCCAACCTGCCCGGCGTCGAGCGGGTCGGCGGCGTGCGCATCCACCTCTGGGACCCCGCCGTCGGCGGAATCGACCCCAACCCCTGGGGGGTGTTCGGCGGCGAGTCCTTCACTCCCAACGGCCGCGTGGGTGAGGCAGTGGGGGGCGGCAGCTTTGGGGGGGCAGCCGGACTGGTCGTTGGAGGCTTCCGGGCCTCCAGCTGGGGGCCTGCCCAGGGCGCCGCCTGGTTCGTCCCCATCAGTCCCTGAGGTAGGATTCGCGACCCACCCCGGAGCCATCTCATGCCCCTGCGCGCCTTTCGCGGACTCCTTGCGCTGCCGATCCTCCTCGCTGCCTGCGGGACGCCTTCAGTGGCTCCCCCAGCGCCCGAGCCGACACCAGAGGCGACGCCGGAACCGACCCCAGAGCCCACCCCCGAGCCGCCTTCCGGGGTCTCGGTCTCGGACGTCAGCGGAGGCGTGTGCGAAGCGACGGGCTTCGACCGTCTGACCGACGGACGGGTGGTGGTCACGGACGCGGGGCGCGCGGACTCCGTCAGCGTCTTCTCGGCCGAGGGCCTCGCGAAGGGCACGTCGTCGCCGGTGAAGCTGAGCTTCAAGTCGATGGAGGGCCCGCTCCCCGAGACCATCGAGGATCTCGCCGCCGTGGCCAGCCGCGGGGACCGCCTCGTGCTCGTGGGCTCCTTCGCCCACGAGGAAGGAGGGGCCTGCCTCATCCCCGAGCATCGGGCGAAGATCCTCGTCGGCGATGCCGGCGGAGGGGAGATCGAGTGGGAGAACCGGCTGCGCATGAAGCCCTGCGCCTGGAGCGGCGCCGGCGAGAACTGCCCAGACGGTGTGCTTCCGGTGCTCGACTCCGTCGAGAGCTGCAAGGAAGCCCTCTTCACCAGCAAGATCACCACCCAGGGCCCCACCGTGTGCGAGTCGTTGGTCAAGGCCGAGGCCGCCATCAAGGGGGGCACCTGTGGCCCTGGATTCGCCGTGGCCGCGGCCACGATCGTGACCGGCCGCGCCGGGAACAAGCTCTGGATCGCGCTGCGCTCTCCGCTGACGGTGGCCAACGAGACGATCCTCCTGCGCCTGGAGCAACCGGTCGAGGAGTTGAGCAAGCTGTCCTTTGACCGCGCCTCCTACATCGGGCTGCCGGCCGGCTACGAGATCCGCGGCCTCGCCACCGAAGGCAACACAATCCTCGGCGTCGCCGACGGCGCAGACGGCGGCATGCTCTTCAGCTTCTCCGCCCGTGACCTCAGGGACGGTGACGCGGTGAACGCGACTCCCTCGGACGTGGAGATCCCCGCAGGCGTGCAGGCCGTGAGCTCGGGCCTCACGGGGCCCGTGGCGCTCTTCGGAGGCCAGGCGTCCGCGAGTGGATGCGACAGGAAGTCGCAGGTCGGCGAGGTTCCTCGCTAGCGAGGTCCGGCTATTCCCCGCTAGTGTCTGTGCAAGGGGGTAGAGAGGCAAGATCCATGGCGCTTGGGGCATCGCCCCCCGGGGATGGCCCGACCGACGTGAGTTCTGAGATCGTCTTGCCTGTCTTCCCGTTGGAAGAGGACGAGACGAGCACTGCCGAGCAGCGCGCCGTCAATCGAGTACCGGTCAACGTGGCCGTGGGTACCTCCATGGGGACCTTGGGGCAGACCCTCGACTTGAGCCTCAGCGGAGCGTTCGTCGCCACTGACGAGGCCCTCGAGCAAGGCAGCACCCTGCCGATCTCCGTCGAGTTGGACGGAAAATCCATCGAGATGACCGCCGAGGTGGTCCGCTCTGGCGGGCGTGGGGTCGCCCTCCGGTTCGTCGATCCGTCGCCTCAGACCGCCCGACGCCTCCGCCGCTACGTCGCGAAGATGACGTCCGTCGAGAACCAACGGGCGACCGCCCGGAATCTCCTCGCGGTGGAAGACCGCGAAATGGTCCGTGACCCAGAGCGGATCAAGACGTCTCTCGAGACGGCGCGCCACGACCGAGTGCCGCTCAAGATCACCGCTGACGCCCGGCAACTCTCCGAAGACTCGTGCCTGGAGGTCATCGGCGAGACCTCCCTGGTCGTCCGTACGCAGGAGAACTCCCAGCTCGAGGTGGGCGAAGAGGTCCTGGTTCTCTACACCCAGGACTTCGTGAAGTGGACCTTCGAAGCCCGCGTCAAGGCCGTGCAGGGCCGCGCAGTCAAGCTCGCGCGCCCCGAGATGCTCGCCTACTCCGAGCGGCGCGGCTCCACCCGTGAGAACGCCACCGACGAGCGCCTCCTCGTCCCGCTCCCCTGGAGCCCCAACGAACGGGAAGCCTGGGCCGTCGCCGAGCGCGGTCCCGGCGGACTGAGCATCCGCGCGAGCAAGGAGCACTGCCCGTTCCGACCCGGGTTGGCGCTCGAGCACGTCACCCTGCTCGGACCCGACGGAGAGGTCTCCCTCGGGAGCCCGGTGGTCCGACACATCACGAACGTCCCGGATCCCGTCGGGGAATGGCTGCGCGTGGGCATCTCCTTCGGAGAGCTTCGGGCGCGGCCGACCCAGCGCACGGAAGTCCTCAAACCCACGGAGCCGCGCACCCCCTGGGAGCGCATTACCAGCAGCTTCAAGACCCTCACCACCGCGGCCAGCTACCTGTGGAACCGACGGGCAGTGAGCTCGAACCACACTGGCTCGGGCGACGCGCGGTCTCGGGTCGTGCACATCGGCAATGGCGAGAAGACCATCGTGGGGCTGCTCGACCAGGCGTTCCCCGAAGACGATGAGATCGCGCGCTGCCCGCTGGTGATCGTCGTCCCCGGCTTCGGGGGCCGGAAGGAGCAGACCAGCTTCCTCGCCCACAGCCTCACCTGGGCATTCCGGCGCAACCACGAAGACGTCGCGGTCTTGCGCATCGACGGGACCAACAACCTGGGCGAGTCCTGGAAGCACCCCGACGGACGTGGCGAGGGCCGGGCGACGATGCGGTTCCGCACCGAGGACACCATCGACGATCTGCGCGCCGCCATGACCTGGGCCCGCAACAACGAGCGCGTGGACCCCACCACGATCATCCTGGTCTCCTCCAGCTTCGGGTCGGTGCCCGCGCGGCACTTCCTGGCCTCGGGGCAGGGAAGCGAGGTCTCCCATTGGCTGTCCTGGTTCGGGGCCGCCGATGCGCGCAACTCGATCCTCCACGTCTCCGGGCACCTCGATCTCTTCGCGAGCCTCGAGGCCAACGAGCGGATGGGGGTGCACTCGCTGGGCGGCTGCCTCGTCGACGCGGACCACTTCATGGAGGACCTCGTCTCCAAGGGCATCGGCCAGCTCGCGGACTCCAGTCGGGAGATGGCCAGAATCGCTGCCGACGTCACCTGGATCCACGGTCGGCACGACGCCTTCATGGACCCTCGACGGGTGCGCGAGATCATGGGGATGGCCGCCGACGGCGAGCGTGAGCTCATCGAAGTGGACTCCGGTCACGTGCCGACCTCAGGAGAGGAGGCCCGAGCCCAGGCCCACCTGGCGGCGCGCATCATCTTCCGGCGCGTGCACAAGCGCACCCTCACCGAAGAGGCCCCGCCCCTCGGTCGGCTCCAGGCCCTGGCCGAGATGGAGTGGAAGCGGGTGCGACGGGACCCCCTGCCCGACCGAACGGCGTACTGGCGCGAGTACCTGCTCGCCGAGGACCGGCCTGGATTCGATGTCCTCATGTGGTCGTCGGCCTACAACGACTTCATCGAGCAGCAGGTCACCCACCTGGAGCCTCGAGGACAGCGGGTCCTCGACCTCGGCTGCGGGACCGGCAACCTCTCCTTGAGCGTCGCGCGCCGGTCGCCCGGGGAGCTGACCTGCGCCGACCTCGTGCCCGAAGCCTTGGAGACGGCACGCGACAAGATCAGCTCCATCGGGGGCGAAGCCCGCTTCGTGCCCGTCGACATCGAAGGCTCTCCGCTTCACGGGATGCGGCGCTGGCTCGGCGGCGAGCTCGGGGGCATTCGAGCCCTGGCACGGCGCATCCCAGGTCTTCCCAGAGAGCTCGTCGATCGGATCGCCTCCACCGAGTCCGCGGACCTGCACGCAGCGCTTCGTGGCCACCCCGTCGCCACCCGCACGGCACTCCAATCCGGGAACCTCCACGACGGTGACGCGGACTTCATCCGCGACCTGAACCTGCTGGCCAGACTCGCCAGGGGGAGCGTCGGACCGGCGGTGGAGATGAGGCGACTCCCCGTCACCGCCACGCGCGATGGCGGCCGGTTGCCCTGGGCCGACGACAGCTTCGACTGCGTGGCCCTCTCACTGGTCCTGTCCTACCTCGACCACCCGGACGACGCCCTGAGCGAGGTGCGGCGGATCCTCGTCCCCGGCGGACGGGTCGTGGTGTCGTCCATGCGACGGGACGCAGACAGCAGCCAGCTGTTCCATGACCTCCTGGAGTGGTTCCAGACGGCCCCCGACGCCGAGCTCACGGGTCAATGGACCCGCGACCAGCTGGCCGAGTCGGCCCACAAGTTCATCGATCAGGCAGCCGAGCTCCTGCGACTGGAGGAGGAAGGCGTCTTCCGCTTCTACGACCAGGCCGAGCTCGAGGACACGCTCAGGCGCTCAGGTTTCACCGGAGTACACTCGGAGACGGGGTTTGGAGACCCTTCGCAAGCTGTTGTCGCCTGGGGTACCGCTGTTTGAGAGTCGCGCTGAGTACGGATGAGCGTTTCTTCGAGGAGCTTCGCGACCGCGCGAAGGGCTCCATGCGGTTGGCGTGTCTCCTCGCAGCAGGGTCCTTCGTCTCCTTCGCCCTGGTCGACCCCCTCCTGATCGAAGGCTCCGTGCGGCCGGCCTACACGGTCCGTCTCATCCTCGTCCTCTCTCTGGGACTCCTCGCCGCGTCCACATGGGCCGAGTCGTTCTTCCTGAAGTGGGCGACTCCGCTGACCCTCGCCGCATGCCTCGTCACGGGCATGGGCGTGAACGTGCTCACGCTCCTGACCGGCGGAGGCGAGAGCGAGTACCACGCTGCGCTCATCATCTGCTTCTTCGCCTTCGCGCTGCTGCCCTTGCCGTGGAAGCGGGCCACCGCGTGGGCCACCTTCGTTGCGCTGGCGATCGCCTACGACGTTCTGATGATCTCCACCGGCAAGACGGGGAGCATGGGCACCTGGGTCACCCACAACGCCGTCGTCTGGGCTGCGGTGTTCATCGCGGGGGCGTTGTTCCACTTCGCCATGAATCTCCGCCGTGACGACCACGCCAACCGGGAGCAGTTGGCCGCGGCCAACGAACGACTCCACGCTCTCGACAAGGCGAAGTCGCGGTTCTTTGCGAACGTGAGCCACGAGCTGAGGACGCCGCTGACCCTGGCCCTCGCTCCGGTGCAGGCGCTGCTCGAGGAGGGCGGGGCGCCCCTCGACTCCATGCAGCGAGGGCAGCTGCAACTGATCGAGCGAAACGCGCTTCGCCTCTTGAGGCTCGTGGACGACATGCTCGAGCTCTCCAAGGCGGAGGCGGCCTCGGTCAGACTGCGTCCGCGCCGCATCGACCTCCGGGCCCAGGTCACAGAGCTGGTTGAACAGGTCGTGCCCCTCGCACGGCGCAAACGGCTCGACCTGGTGATGTCCGAGGAGGACGCCGACCCCGTGTTCCTCGGCGCGGACCCGGATCAGCTCGAGCGGGTTCTGCTGAACATCCTCGGGAACGCGGTGAAGTTCACGCCCGACAACGGGCGCATCGAAGTGCGGCTCTTCACCAAGGACGAGCGCGTGTACCTCGAGGTGGAGGACACGGGTCCCGGAATCCCTGCCGCCGAGGTGGCGCGGGTCTTCAACCGCTTTCACCAGGTGGACGCGTCCTCCACCCGAAGCCACGGCGGCACCGGCATCGGGCTTGCTCTGGTCCGGGAGCTCATCGAGCTGCACGGGGGCGAGGTGTACGCGCGGCCGAACCCCAAGGTAGGCGCCACCGTCGGCTTTTGGATCCCAGCCGGCGGCCTGCCCATCGCGACGGAAGACGCCCCCGAGCCGAGCAACGAGCCAGAGGGCATGCCCGAGTGGCACGACGCATTGCGCCGGCAGGATGCCTATCGGCTCCGCCAGATCCAGGACGCCACGGAGCGCCGCCTGGCTCCTCGATCCCCCGCGGGCTCCCGAGCGCACACGGTCCTCATCGTCGAAGACAACATCGACATGATCCGGTTCGTCAGCACCCTGCTCTCGTCCGAGCACCACATCATCACCGCCACCGACGGGACGGCTGGACTGCGCCTCGCCTACGAGCGCCGACCCGACCTCATCGTCAGCGACGTGATGATGCCGGGGCTCAACGGGTTCGAGCTGGTGAAGAAGCTGCGGGAGGACCCGGGCACCAAGGCCATCCCCGTCGTCCTGCTGACCGCCCGCGGAGATGCCGAGGACCGCCTGGCCGGGCGGGCCGGAGGCGCCGACGCCTATCTGACCAAGCCCTTCCACGCGAGCGAGTTGCTGGCCGCGGTGCGGTCGCTGCTCGCGAGTCGGGGCGCCCTGCTCGAAGGGGCCGAGGCCCGCCGGGCAGAGAGTGTGCAGTACATCGCCGGTGGCATCGCCGGGGCGCTGGCTCGGCCCATCGAGCTCATCGAGGAGGCACTGGATGCGGAGTCGTCACCCGATGCGGTGGAGGCGATCCAGTCCCTTCGCGCCGCGGTGGGCGATCTCGAGACGATGTCCCAGGCGGGCGCCGGCCCACGCACGACCGGCTCCTTCGATGAGGTCGTGCGAAAGGCCCTCCCGACGGGCCCCATCCCCAACGAGGTTCGGATCGAGCGGGAACTGAAGTCCTCCCGCCGCGTGAGCGTCAATGCGGACGAGATGACCGCGGCGGTGGCTCAACTCCTGGAGAACGCCACCCGGGCGACGCGCGCAGGCGGCCGGGTCGTGGTGCGCACCTGGGACGCCCCAGACGGTGGGGTGTCCTTGTCGGTGACCGACGAGGGCCCGGGGATCTCGAGCGACGCAGCCGAGCGCATCTTCCAACCCTTCTACAGCACCGACATCGATCGCCGCGGGATGGGACTCCCCGTGGCCCGACGCGTCGTAGAAGCCCACGGCGGACGCCTCACCCTGGCTCCCGGTGGCCCTGGCGCCACCTTCGTCCTCGCCCTCCCGGCGGCCTCCGAGGCCTGAGCGACGCCCGGATGTATCCTGTGAGCAGGACCATCTGTGCCCACCCCGCCAAACCGCACCCCTGAAGACCCCGCCCAAGGGCACCCATCGGTGTCCGCCGAGGCACTGTCGATCTCGCGTTTCGACACCCCGACCACGGCGCGGAGCCCGGACCGGGAGCGGACAGACCTGCCACGACGCCTCGCGCTGACCGCCGTCATCGCCCTGTGCAGCACGGGAGGCTTCGCCTTGGGTGGCATGGTCGGAGGCGCCCTGGGCCTTGGCACACTCGCCACCTCCTTCGTGGGCCTGCTGGGTGCGCTGGGACTCGGTGCCCTGCCCCTGGTCGCGGTCCGGCTCGTCGGATCCCCGGCGCCACAGACCGACGAAGTAGCGCTGCGGGAGCTTCTGGGAGAGGGCTCGGAGGCCTGCTTGTGGACGTGGGACCCCCGGAGCGACGAAGCGTGGTTCTCGAGTCGCTGGGGCGCCGCGTTCGGCTTCACCCCGGAGGCGAGTTCGCCGGTGCACTCCTGGTCCGTGCGGCTCCACCCCGCCGACCGTGGTGGATTCGAAGAGGAGGTCGAGCGCGTCCTCTCCGGGGAGTCGGAACACTTCGAGCACGTGCATCGCCTGCTCGTGCGCCAGGACAGGCATCGGTGGGTGCGTGTGCGCGCCGCGGCCTACCGCGACCCGGAGGGACAAGTCACCCGTCTCGCCGGCTCGGTGCTGGACGTGACCGAGCGCCACCACGCGGAGGCAAAGCTCACCCACGGCGCCTTCCACGACCCCTTGACCGAGCTCCCCAATCGGGCGCTGTTCCTCGACCGGGTGCTGCACGCCATTGCCCGGGCGCGCCGGGACACCTCACACCGGTTCGCCGTGCTGCACATGGACCTCGACCGCTTCGCCATGGTCAACGACAGCCTGGGCCATCGGCAGGGAGACCAACTGCTGATTCAGCTCTCGCGGCGTCTGCTGGCGTGCGTGCGACCCGGAGACACGGTGGCGCGCCTCGCCGGCGACGAGTTCACCCTACTGCTGGAGCCGCTGGAGAATCGGGAGCAAGCCGAGGAGGTCGCTGACCGCCTGAGCGAAGCCCTCAGGCCGCCCTTCGAGGTCGGAGGCCGCTCCTTCGTGCTCACCGCCAGCTTCGGCATCGCGATGTCGGGTTCGAACTACGTCTCGGCCGGCGAGATCCTGCGCGACGCGGACACCGCGAAGAACGAAGCGAAGTCGGACGGCACAGGCTCCACGAGGCTCTTCGACAGCCAGATGCATCGTGATCTCCTGGAGACCGTGGAGATGGAGGGCATGCTGCGCGAGGCCCTCGAGCAAAAGCACCTGCGCGTGGAGTATCAGCCGATCGTCGATGCTCGAACCCTCGTGGTGACGGGCTACGAGGCCCTCGTGCGCTGGACGCATCCGCTCCGGGGCGGGATGCAGCCCTCATACTTCGTGCCGCTGGCCGAAAAGAACGGACTCATCGAGGAGATCGGCCTCTACGTGCTGCGCGAGTCTTGCGAGTTCCTGGCGACCTGGTCCGACCGGCGCTCCATGAACGTGAATCTCTCCCCTCGCCAGTTCAAGTCCGAGTCTCTCGTGCGGGACGTCGCGCAGGTGCTCGCGGACACCGGCATCGAGCCCGAGTTGCTTCGCTTCGAGCTCACGGAGACCTCGGTCATGGACGACGAGGAGCGCTCGGCGAGGATCATTCGCGAGCTGAGGGAGCTCGGAGTGCGCCTCTGCATCGACGACTTCGGCACCGGCTACAGCTCCCTCCTGACTCTGCACCGGTTCCCCATCGATGTGTTGAAGATCGACAAGGAGTTCGTGCACGGAATGGACACCGAGTCCCCGGGCATCGTGCGGACGATCATCGACCTGGGCCGAAGCATGGGCATGCAGACGGTGGCCGAGGGGGTCGAGACCGAAGAGCAGCGGGAGATCCTCCGCGAGCTCGGGTGTGACCGCTTGCAGGGCTTCCTCTTCAGTCGGGCCGTGCCCTCCGCCATCGCCGACGACCTGGCGTCCAACCCCTCGTGGGACGTACGGGCGCTTCGGGACCTCAGCGCCGGCTGACTGCGGACTGCGGGCTGCGGAACTTCAGGTACTGGCTCGGCGAGCTGAGAGCGCCGCCAGACCCCACAAGGAGTGCGAAGAGCAAGCTACCTGAGGAGCGGTGTCTCACCCTCGGAACAGCTCCGCCGACTCCGTCACCGCCTCGAAGATCGAGGCCGGGCGTTGGGCGTCTCCCACCACGAACACAGGACCGTCGAGGGCCTCGGACAAGGCGGCGGGGACCGGAGCTGCGGTGCGTCCCGCCGCGAGGACGACCGAGGTGATGCCCGGGATTCGCTCGTCGAGCTTCCTGCCCTCGAGGTGGGCGGTGTCCCCATCGAAGCTGAGGCTGCGTACCTGCACGAAGCTGCGCACCCCCTCATGCTCCAGCTCCTCGGCGAGGTGGTACCGGAGCGACGGCATGAGGTCTCTGGCGATCTTGCGCTTCAACTCCACGAGGACCACGTGTGCGCCGTCGTGGGCCAGCTGATGCGCACACTCCGCGCCGCCCGCGCCTCCACCAAACACCAGCGGACGCGCGCCGGCCAGGGCCGGGGTCCGCATGGCGACATCGAGGGGGATGTGAGGGACGTCCTCCGCGCCGGGGACCGCGCGAGGGGTCGGACTGGAGCCCGCGGCCCAGATGAGGCCGGCGACCCCAGACAGGTCCGCTGCTTCGGCGTCGCGGCCCAGCACCACGTCAATGTCCACTTCGCCCACCTGACGCACGAGCCAGTCGAGGTACCACTGCACGGGCTCCTTCCCGGGAGGCATCGCCGCGAGGTCGAGCTGGCCGCCGAGCACCGGGCGCCGATCCACCAGGGTCACCGGATGCCCCGCCTGCGCCGCTCGCACCGCCGCCTCCATGCCCGCCGGCCCTCCACCGACCACCAGGATCCGGGCGCCGGAGGGGACGCCGCGCAGAGCGCCCACCCGGGCTGACTCAAAGCCCACGTCGGGGTTCACCGTGCACTCGAGGCGCGCACCGTTGATGGACGCGATGCACCGGTTGCAGGCCAGGCAGGGCCTTGCGGTCGCACCGGCTCCGTCGAGGCCCTTCAGCAGGTTCGGGTCGGCGATCAACCCACGCCCGATGGAGACGAAGTCCGCGGCTCCCGAGCGAAGCACCCGCGCCGCCACCTCCGGGCGATGCAGTCTGCCCACGCTGATCACCGGGACGGAGACCGCCCGCCGCACCCGCGCCGCCAGCGAGACGAACGGCGCCTCGGGCAGGAAGTAGGTGGGGATGTTCCAAAACATCGACTCGTAGTTGCACGCGCTCACGTGCAGCACGTCCGCGCCGGCCTCGACCATCCGCTCGGCGATGCGCACCGCCTCGTCTTCGTCGATGCCTCCCTGCACGTACTCGTCGGCGGACATTCTCACGGAGACGGGAAACTCAGCCCCGCAGACCTCCTTGATCCCCCGGACCACGGCGGCGGGGAAGGCGCAGCGTCGCGCGGTGTCCCCGCCCCATGCGTCGTCGCGCTGGTTGGAGTAGGGAGAGAGGAATCCGCAAAGCAGGTACCCGTGGGCTGCATGCAGCTCCACCCCGTCGGCCCCAGCGGCCTGAGCGCGGCGGGCTCCGGCGACGAAGGCGTCGATGAGCTCGTGGACGTCGTCCCCGGTCATCTCGCGGGGTGTGTCCTTCATGATTGGGCAGGGAATCGGTGACGGCGCCCACGGTGGGCCGCCCACGAAGTCCGACAGGGTCTGCCGTCCGGCGTGGCTCAACTGCACGAACAGCTTCGCGCCCGCAGCCTGCACGCGCTCGGCGAGAGGGGCAAAGGCAGCGCCGTCCTCGTCGGTCTCGATACGCAGCATCCCCGAGGTCACTCGGCCGGTGGAGTGCACCGACGTGTTCTCGACGATGAGGAGTCCGACTCCCCCGTCGGCGCGCGCTCCGTAGTAGTCGATGAGTCGCTCGGTGACTCGCCCCTCCTTGGTCCCCAGGTTGGTCTCCATGGCCGGCTGCACGACGCGGCAGCGCAGCTCGATGGAGCCGATGCGCGCGGGGCTGAGGAGCAGCTGCCGATCTGCCTCCGAGAACTCTCCGGCCCACACGCGAGGAATGGCTGGAGGGTTGGGCGGGAGACGAATCGCCAGCGTCACGGGAGGGTCCCCAGCACCGCCACGGCCAGCTCTCCATTGGGCGCCGCCACTGCGAGCTCAATGGGCCCAGTGACACCGTCGATGGTGCGGGCGAGCCACGCCGCGGCGAGCATCCACCCCCCAGCAGCCGCTCCAGGGTCCCCCAGAGGCGTCCACAGGTCGATGTCTCCCGGGTCGGCGAGGCGAGGCCCGCGGATGCGCAACGCTGGCGCACGGGAGCGGCCCATCTGCGTCCACGCGATCTCCGCGACCTGCTCGAGGGCCTCCTCCGCATCGGGACCAGGACGCCAGTCCGGCGTCGGTACTCCGAGCGTGGGGCTGAAGCCCGTCTCGATGGCCAGCTGTCCGAAGTCGCCTGCCTCGCCCGGCCGCAACAGCGCAAAACCAGCTCCCTGGGAAGGCACGAGCCCGGCCACCAGGGCACCCACGCGCTGGAACGCGAGGCAGTCCTCCACGGTGACGAGGCTGTCAGCTGACCCGACGAGCACACGGTCGGCGCGTCCGTCGGCGATGGCCCCGACCCCCGCGCCAAGGGCCTGGAGCGCACCGGCGGCGCCCCCCATGAAATTGTCGTTGGGCCCCGTGATGGCCCGGTACCGCGCCACGAAAGCGAGCACGTTGTTGGAGAGGCCCTTCACCAGCCAGAGCGGGTTCAACAGACCCTGCCCGGCGCTCCCGAAGCGGGCCATGTCGAAGCGCTTGGCTCCCTCCTCCTCGACCATGCCCGCCTCGATGGCCTCCCGGAAGGTCCAGTCCTCATCCACGGTGAGCCCGCAGCCGACGTACATCGCCCGACGCTGCGGAGGCTCGGTCGCGGACTCAGCCGTCCAGCCATCGCAGTCCCAAGCCTCGAGGGCCGCGCCGATGCCGAACTGCACCCTCGGGAACATGAGCTTGATCGACTTCCGCTCGGGGACGTGATTGCGGGCGCGCCACCCGGGGACCTCTCCGACAGTGTGTCCTCCAGCCAGGGGCTCATCGGCGAGGTGCTTGCTGCTCCCCAGGCGGGCGGGGCGACCGTCGCGCCACCACTGTTCGTGGGCGGCGAGGTCTACCCCCGCGGGTGAGTTGACGCCGACTCCGACGATGGCGGTGGGTCTCATGTGTCCGCTCCCCCGAGGACGAGGGTGCCGTTGACTCCGCCGAAGCCGAAGGAGTTGGAGAGCACGTAGCGAAGGGCGGGCGCATCGCGCGCCACGAGGGGTACGTAGTCCAGGTCACACTCGGGGTCGGGGGTGTGCAAGTTCAAGGTGGGAGGCAGGACCTTGTCGCGCAAGGCGAGCAGGCTGAGCACTGCCTCGACCGCTCCCGCAGCCGCCACCGCATGGCCGATGGCCGACTTGCTCGACGTCACGGGCGGGGCCGTCGAGACGTCACCAAACACGGTGCGGATGGCGGCGGACTCGGCGGAGTCGTTGAGCGGAGTCCCCGTCCCGTGGGCGTTGATCCACCCGATGGCCTCACGCTCCAGCCGCGCCTCGCGGAGGGCGGCGCGCATGGCGACCACAGCGCCCCGGCCATCCGGCGGTGGCGCCGTCGTCCGGTAGCTGTCCAGAGACGTTCCGAGCCCATGCACGACCCCGAGGATCTCTGCTCCTCGGCTGCGCGCGTGCTCCTCGGACTCCAACACCAGCATCCCCGCCCCTTCTCCGATGACGAAGCCGTCGCGGGTGCGGTCGAAGGGGCGCGAGACCTCGCTGACATCGCAATCGGAGCGCTCGCTGAGCGCGCCGAGCATGTGGAAGCTGAGCACGCCGAAGGGATGGATCATCGACTCGAACCCGCCAGCCACTGCCAGGTCGCATCGCCCTCGACGGATCCAGCGCGCCGCCGTTCCGATGGCCACCGCGCCGGCCGCGCACGCCCCATGGTTGACGAGGGCGGGCCCCGAGAAGCCGTAGTACCAGGCCAACAGGTGGTTCACCCGGTCAGTGAAGTGCCGGCCCCGCCGGGCATTGGGCCCCTGCAAGGCCGCGAACGAGGCCTCGTAGTCGAAGCTGCCATCGGCCTTCAGGCACGACAGCACGTCGGTCTCGCCCTCTTCGGGCAGTGAACTCACGAGCCCCGATGCCGTGTGCAGCGCCGCCCGTCCGCGGAGACCGTCGATGACGTTCCGTGCCTCGCCGTCACTCCCGAAGGCTTGCCGGAGGGCACGAGTCGCTGCGTACAGACCAAACTCTCCCTTGCGGTCCCCGCACCCCGCGAAGACATCCGCGAGATCGTCGAGTTGGGAACGCGCGTGCCACCCCGGAACCCTGCAGGCGGCCCGGATGGCAAAGCCCGGGACCGCGAAGGCAGCGGACATGGGACCCGCTCCCGAGACTCCCTCCCGCTGCGCCGACGCGACGGCTTCGACCTCAGTGCCCAGAGGACAGGCGACTCCGAGCCCCGTGACGACGACCCTCCTCATGCCGACACCTTGTGCAGCACGACGGCGCCGAGGTCCCCGGCGCTCCCGCCGGCCGTCACCAGCGCGCACTGTCCGTCCCCCCGTCGCAGCAGCTCACACGCCAGGGCAACGTCGAAGACTCCGTGGGCCGCGCCCATGTGCCCGGTCCGCGGCCGAGTGGAGAGGATCGGGGCGTCGGTCCCGGCGTGGGACAGCACCGTCGCCAGGGCCGAGCGCTCCGCCGCGTCCCGGGTGGGCAGTCCCCACAGGTCGGCGACGACGAGGTCCACGGGCGGCGCACCGCCATCCCATGCCTCCTCCAGAACCCGGGTGTAGAGGCCCGTTCGCGTCTCACCGCGATCGCTCACCGAGGAGTAGTGATCACCCGGGACCGGACCCGCCGGGGGCTCCTGGGCGAGGCCGACGGCCACGATGCGCACCGGGCTCTCGGCATCTGGCGCGGCGGCGAGGAGCAAGGCGGCGGCTCCTTCCGCGGGACTCGAGCCGGCGAGCACCCCAGCCTCCTCCAGGTAGTGAATCCGATAGAGCTCCACCTGGGCGTCGGTGCCGCCGACCAGAGCGTGATCACACAGGTCGTCCGCCAGCGCATCGTGCGCACCCGACAGAGCAGCCAGACCCGCCGCCGGGGACGACCCGAGCGCGAGGTGGGGCCCCCGCAACCCCAGAGCCGTCGCCGCATGAAAGAGCGCCATGTTCGGCAGCGTCTTGAGGGGGCTCAGAGGGTTGTACCCGTCCCTCCCGACCGTGAAGAGCCGCTCCAATGACAGCTTCGTCGGCTCTTCCGGTTCACGAGACCGCCGGAACATCTCGAGGACCTCGTCCAGGGGGGTGACCTCGTAGCCGGCAGCCGCGAAGGCACCAACACGCTGCGCCTCCAGCTCGAGCCGCTCGATGACATCGGTCCCGCCACATGCCTCCACTGCGGCGTGCACGAGCAGCTGCGCTTCCCGGGACATCAGCTTGACCGCCTTGCGGTCCGGCAACTGCTTGCGGGGCCTGAAGCCCGGAACGATGCCCGCCAGGTGGTCGCTCAGCCCCTCGTGCGGCAGCGGGTTCTCTGCGAGTCCCGACGCGCCCGACAACCAACCTTCCATGGATGCCTCGAGTCCCAGCCCGAGGGGGGACGCGACCCCTACACCCACGATGAAGCTCACGGCGCCTCCAGGACCAGGGTGGCGTTGCTCCCGCCGAAGCCGAACGCATTGGACAGGGCCAGGCCCACCCCACCGGAGACCTCGCGGGCCACACCGGGCACGTAGTCCAGGTCGCACTCGGGGTCCGGGGTGCGCAGGTTCAGGGTGGGCGCCAACACCGAGTCTCGCAGCGAGTGGAGGGTCGTGATGGCCTCCACCGCGCCACAGGCGGCGACGAGGTGCCCGATCATCGACTTATTCGAAGAGACTGCGATGCGGTCGGCGTGAGGGCCGAGGGCACGGCGGATCCCCCGGGTCTCGCTCACGTCGTTCATCTGCGTGCTCGTGCCGTGGGCATTCACGTAGCCAACGTCTTCGGCGGCGACGCCCGCGTCGCGCAGCGCGGCCCGCATGGCGATGGCGGGGCCCTCACCGTCGGGAGGCGAGTCGGTGATGCGGAAGGCGTTGTTGGACAGCCCAGCGCCTCGAAGACGGCCGAGAATGGTGGCTCCCCGCGCTCGAGCGTGAGCCTCGGACTCCAACACGAGCATGCCCGCGCCCTCGCCAAGCACGAAGCCGTCCCGAGTGAGATCAAAGGGTCGAGACGCTTCGGCTGGCGCTTCGTTGTTCTCGCTGAGAGCGCCGAGCAGGGAGAAGCCCGACACCATGAACGCCTCGACGAGGGTGTCGGTGCCTCCCGCCAGCGCCACATCCACGACACCTGCCCGCACGAGGTAGAGGGCCTCGGCCAGCGCTCCACCGGAGGATGTGCACGCCGTGCAGACCGTCCGGGTCGGGCCGCGAATGTCGAGCTCCGACGCCAGGACCCGGGTGGGGTGGGACGCGCGCAACCGAGCCCACTCGCCCGGGGGGAGCGAGGCCAACAGCGACTCCAGGGGCACGTCGCGGGAGTCAATCGCCCGTTGGGCCATGGCGCCGAGCAACCGGCGCCCGCCTTCGGAGCCAATGCTCAATCCAATGCGGTGGGCCGGAGCGTCGATGGCGCCTGCCCCTCCGTGCACGCCTCCCGCTTGCTCCCAGGCTTCCCGGGCGGCGACCAGCGCCAGCCAGGTCTTCCGATCGAGCAGGTCAGCCTGGTCCCAGCGCGCCCGGGCCGTCTCCCAGGCCCCCTCCAGGGCGGGAACCGAGTCGATCTGCCCTGCGAATCGGGTGTTGAAGCCCGAGGCATCGAAGCGCTCGATGGGCCGCACCCCGCTGCGGCCGGCGCGCAGGCCCTGCCAGGTGGTGCTGGCGTCGCCGCCCAGGGGGGTCACGCAGCCCATGCCGGTCACGACCACCTCGTGGCGGGCACTCACTCCTTGGATCCCGTGACGTCGGCCGGAGGCTGCCAGGGGGAGCCGAGAGACCGGAAGTTGTCTCGCTCCCAGGCCTCGAGGTCCACCTCCGTGGCCGGAGGCTCCCCGGATGGGTCGAAGACGAAGACCAGGCTCATGTTCGCGTGGCGGCGCTTGCCTATGTGCACGGAGGCCCGACACTCGGCGGACTCGGGGCGCAGCGCCACCAGCTTGCCCCGCAGCTCCAGCGTGCTCCCGGGCGGGACGAAGGCGCGGAACTTGCTCTCGCGGACGATGGAGAGGATTGGGTAGACCCAGTGGCGGCGCTCTTCGATCACCGAGGCCTCGATGAGCTTCCCGCAGATCTGCGCCGCCATCTCGACGAGAATCACCCCGGGAGTGACGGGAAAGCCTGGGAAGTGGTCCCCGAAGAGCTCGTCGGGCAGATCGGTCTTCGCCGTGCCGACGATGCGTTCGCCAGGGGTCAGTTCATCGATGGAGTGAAGGAGGAGCCAGCGCATCGGCGGACAAGGATATCGGACCTGGGGGTCTCGTACCCAGCCGCGGGACAAGCGGGCAGAGACTCAGACCTCGCGACCCTTCCACTTCACCGGCTTGCGCACGCCAGTTCCGCGCAGCATCGAGTCCGTCACGATCCCCGCGGTCACGAAGGCCGCCAACGGATGAAGCAGCACCGCCCAGGCGGGATGAGGCATCAACCGCAGCATCGCGACGCGGTAGGTGAGGGTCAGAGCGACACTCGCCGCGGCCCAGGGGAGGGTCGCGTCGAAGCCCCCCACCACGGCGAGCGGCAAGGCAACGAAAGGCAGGACGCTCGTCCACAGGAGGTAGCCCGCGAGGAACAGCATCGAGCCCACGCTGTTCTTGCTCGCCGCGAAGAAGTTCTTGGTCCAGCCATCCCAGATGCCCCGCAAGTCCTCGTACATCCGCACCTGCATGAGACCCGTGCTCGTCAGCAGGACGTAGCGCGGGAAGCCACCGGGGGCATGGAACTTCACCTCGCGCGCAAGGGAGACGTCGTCAATGACCGAGTCCTTCACCGCTTCGTGGCCGCCCACCAGGTCGTAGGCGTCGCGACGAATGAGGATGAACTGGCCATTGGCGAGGCAGTCGTCGCGGGTGGGGTCGTTGACGAACTTCGGCTTCGTGAAGAGCAGGATGAGGTCGCCGATGAACGGCATCAGCACGTGCTCCCAGAAGGTCACGGTGCTCAGCTGACCCAGCCAGGAGACCATGCCCGCGTCCCGGCGTTGGGCCTCGGACAGCGCCACCCCGAGGGCCTTGGGGTGCAGGCGCACGTCGGCGTCGACGAAGAGCAGCCACTGCCCGGAGGCCTCTTTTTGGGCCCGCCAGACGGCCGCCTGCTTTCCCTTCCACCCCGGCGGAGGGCCGCTTCCGCCGATGCGCCTCACCCGGGGGTCCCCGCCCGCCGCCGCGTCGATCTCCGCTGCGGTGCCGTCCTCACTGCCGTCGTCGAGCACGATCACCTCGATGAGACCTGGGTGCTCCTGGGCCAGCACGTCGGTGATCGTGAGGCCGACCCGCCCCTCTTCGTTGCGCGCCGGAATGCACACGCTGACGGTCACGTCGGAGGCGACATCGACGGGGGTGTCTGGTGTCACGTGGAACGTGTTGCCCGCGGCGCGCGCGGCGGCGACGACCAGGCGGATCCCCCAGTACACGGCGGCGAGCACGACGAGCCAATGGACGACTGGGTTCAAGGAGGGTCTCCGGTGAGGTAGCAGCCGAGTGCCCCGGAGCGTTGCCACGCGAACTCGGGATCGGCCCAGGGCATGTCGTGGCCGCTCATCAACTCCCCGAGCTTGCCAGCCAGAACGTTGAGGCGCGCTTCTCCGGGGCAGTCCAGCGCGTACAGGCCCATGACCGCACACCAGCGGTCCTGCACGGAGGAGATGACGGGGAAGGGCTCGTTCCAGCTGTTGCGGCTGTCCACCTTGAGACGTCGACAGCTCGGAGGACCGGCCGCGCGAAACACCGCCTCCACCGTGCGGCGGGGCAGCCGACCCTTGCTGTTCTGCTCGGCGGCGTGAATCACTCGTCCCCAGCGCATGTACTGGCCGAGCTCGCCCGCGCGGCCCGCGGTCGTCAGGCACACGGAGCGGAGGATGGGGTCATTCACCGAGCCCCGGCCATGGGCCGAGAGGGCCGACGCACAGACATCTGACGCCTTGGATGCGAGGACCCTGGCCCCCGTCACGTCTCCCGCCTTCTCGCGCTCCTCGGCCAGCGCGTCCAGGAAGCCCCCGGACATCCAGGCGATCTCCACCCGCATCCATGGGCGTGGGTCCTTTGCCGTCGCCCGTTCGAGCTCCGCGAAGCGAGCCTCGCCGGCGTCGCAGAAGCCCTGGCGACGGGGATCCCGGCCCGGCAGGAGGCGGCACGCCCGCGCCTCCACGATGGCCCGGGCCAGCGCCGTCTCGGTGAGGGTCTGGCCCGAGAACGCAGTCCGCGTCAGGTTCTCTACGACCGCAAAGGCGTCCTCGTCCCAGGTGCGGCTCCGCAGATGCCAGCCCTCCTTGAGCACCGTGGCCAGGGCCTGAGCCGCGAGAGCCTCGGCGGTGGCGCCTTTGGCCATGGCGCGTCGAGCCTGGTCCAAGGCCTTGTCGAGCACAGCGGGATCGGCATTCGCCAGGGGGTCGGTCTGACGCTGCTCCAGCGTCGCGATGGCCGCCGCCGCGAGGGAGCGCGACTCGTCTTCTGCCTGATGGACGGTCTGGAGGCGAGCCTCGTTCTCCATCCCCACCGACACGACCCAGCCGCCCCAGAAGACCGCGACGATGACGATGAGGCCGAGCAGCCAGAGGAGGGCCCGACTCGTCCGGCGGGGCTCCTCCCGAACGTCGGGGCTGAACATGGGGGCGACAGGCTGGGGCGGCTCCTCGGTGGCGACGTTCCCGATGGGTTCCGCGGTGATGGGCTCGGCGAGCACGGCGACGGCGGGGCCCTGCGTGGCGGCCTTCAAAGCAGCCCGAAACGCGGGAACGCTGGCGAACCGCTCCTCCCGACGGACCGAGAGCGCCTTGTCGATGCACGCTCCGATGGCGCCGCGGGTGTCTCCCGGCACCTCCTGAGGGCCCTGGTAGGTGCCGCTGACCACGTTGGACAGGGTGTCGAAGTCGCTGTCCGCCTCGAAGGCGATGCGCCCGGTGGCGAGCTCGTAGAGGATCGCTCCGAGGCTGAAGATGTCGGTGCGCTCGTCCAGCGTGCCGGTGTTCCGCACCTGCTCGGGGGACATGTACGCAGGCGTGCCGAGCTGCGCGCCCGTCTTCGTGCGCCGTTTGCGGCCGTGCGCAATCTCGGCCGCGTCAGTGATCCCCGCGATGCCGAAGTCCAGGACGACGGGACGCACCCGACCCCCGACCCCCTTGCCCAGAATGATGTTCGAGGGCTTGAGGTCCCGGTGGAGCACACCTCGCTCGTGGGCCGCCTCCACCGCATCCAGGACCGGCAAGAAGATGGAGAGGATCTCCTTCGCCGAAACACCCTCGCTGTGCTCCTCGAGCCACTCGTCGAGGGTGGGACCCTCGATGTACTCGACGACCAGCGCCGCGACGCCGGGCTCCGAGACCACATCGGTGACCCGCGCGATGTTGGGGTGCGCCAGCTGCGCCTGGATGCGGCCCTCGGCGAGGAAGCGCTCCCGGATGCCGGCGTCCACCAGGAGGTCCGCCGCGAGGACCTTGAGAGCGTGGTGGCTGCCCAGGTGGGCGTGCTTCACCAGGTAGACCACGGCCATGCCGCCGTCGCCGAGCACCCGCTCCACGACGTACCGATCGACGGTCTCTCCCGGTTCGAGGCGCGGCATCGCACGAGTCTAGGGACTCCGAGGGAGGCGCTCCAGGGACCACCGGTGGGCGCCCGGCGCCCTGGCCCGCGTATTGCTAGGCTGGCGGGGCCAGGAGGACACGTTGGCCACACCAGCATCTGACACGTCGGCACCGCCGGCATCCCTGCTTCGTCCCGCGCTTCTGCTCGCCGCCCTCTCACTCCTGGCGGTGCCCTCGACCGCCTCGGCAGACCGCGCGCGTGTGCAGTCACTGGGCGGCATCGACCTCGTGATTGAGGACGACAGCAACATCTACTTCAACCCCGCGCACATCGGCGCGTACAGCAACCGCGCCTGGTTCTCCCTCGGGGTGACCGGCTCGGGCGGCGCCGTGGGCTTCGACCCCATGGGCGGCGGGGCCGTGCAGATCAAGCGCGTGTTCAACCTCGGCGTGGTCCTGAACCGCAGCCCCCTCCAGTACGGGTTCGACGCCGCGCTCTGGCCGGTGCTCGAGGCCTACATCCCCGGCGGATTCGGCGGGGTGCTGTCGGGGCCCGAGGGACCCTCGGAGACCACTGCGCCCCTGCGCTTCCCGGTGGACCTCTTCGTGGGCTACGGCAACAAGGACACCCCGGTGCGGGTCGGACTCAACGTCTACTACGCCGGCGGCGCCAACCGGGACTACTCCCTGGACGACGACAACCAGGATGGCCTCGAGAACACCACCGTCGAGAAGATCCAGAGCCACCTCCTCAACGTGACCGTCGGTGTCGCAGGCGGCCGCACCACCGACCGCGTGCGGCCGGAAGGCTGGATCCGGATGGGTCTCGGCTCTGCGTGGTCGGACCGACAGAGCTTCCGCGAGGAGACCACGGGCGCCACCCCCACCGTGGACCGCATCCTGTCGCTGGACCGGGACCTGCGCGTCGGTGTCGGTGGCCGCGTACACATCGGCGACCCTTCGTCGCTGCGCGGCATCGTCGTCTCTCCATCCCTCCGCTACGACATCGCCGGCGGCGCCATGCGCTTCGACGACAATCTCGTGAACCCCGACTCGGACGCCGAGGAGATGATCCGGCGCGCCATGGCCCACGCCATCCAGGTCGGAGTGGGGGTCGCGGGACGGGTCGACGACTTGCGCGTCATCGGGGCCATCGCCCTGAACATCGACAACCTCAACGTGTTCGACCAGGTCAACGGCCAAGGCCCCGACATCGAGCAGACCCGCACCGACAACTGGGACTTCTCTCTTCCCGACCTCTCGGTGGGCGCCGAGTACCACGTCCTGCCGCCCCTGGTCGTTCGCGCCGGAGTGCGCAGCACCCTCGTCGCAGGGCGCACGATTGAGCTCGAGCAGAACTTCGAGGGATCCGAAGAGGATCCCTTCCAGCTCGACGCGAACCAGAGCATCCGCACCAAGCCCGCCTCCATGGGCTTCGAAGCCAACGGTGGCATCGGTCTGCGCGTCCGTCGCTTCTCCTTGGACGCCACCCTCGGTGGGCTCTTCCTCGGGCAGGGTCAGGCCAGCTTCCTCTCCCGCGTTGACATGAGCTTCAGCTTCGATTGAGCGTGGATTCGCTTGGGCCCGGCGCTCGCGTAGGGCGCTACCGCCTGCTGGAGCGCGTCGGCGCTGGGGGCATGGCCGAGGTCTTCGCGGCGCGGACCGAGGGTGCCGAGGGCTTCTCGCGCACGGTGGCCATCAAGGTGGTGCACGCCGACGCCAGCGACGAAGGGCATCTGCTCGCGCTCATTGACGAGGCGCGCGTCGCCTCGGTGCTCCGCCACCCCAACGTCGTGCATGTGCACGAGCTCGACCGCCACGGCGACGGGCTCTACATGGTCATGGAGTTCCTGGACGGCTGGCCGCTGGACAAGCTCCTCAAGCGCGCCCGCGGAAAGGGGTTGCAGACCCCGGTCCAGGCCGTTGTCGACCTCGGGGGGCAGGTGCTGGATGCGCTGCACTACGCCCACCACGCCTCCGACCACGACGGCACGGCCCTCGATCTGGTGCATCGCGACATCAAGCCGAGCAACCTCATGCTCGACGCCCTCGGACTGGTGAAGGTGGTGGACTTCGGCATCGCCCGGGCGAGCAACGTCGAGCGGCGCACCGCCACCGGGGTCGGCAAGGGCACGCCGGCCTACATGAGCCCGGAGCAGCTGTACGGACAGCCCGTGGACCCACGGAGCGACTTGTTCGCCCTGGGCTGCGTTCTGTTCGAGCTGGCCGTGGGGGAGCGGCTGTTCGACGCGGATGCTTTCGGCCCTCTCATCTTCCGCCGTCAGGAGGGCTTCACGGACGCGGACCGCGCGCGCCTGAAGGCTGCCTGCCCAGCCCTGGCCGAGGTCATCTCCCGCGCGGTGAGCCAGGACGCCGACGGGCGATGGGCCAGCGCTGCGGAGATGGCCCAGGCCCTGAGGGCCGTGGAGTCCGTGGCCCCCCGAAGCGCGGTCCGCGACTGGCTGGAGGAGGTGTTTGGGGCAGACCCGGCCACCGAGTCGCGCAAGATCAGCGACCTGGGACTCGAGGGCCCCGACGCCAGGTCGGCGGCGGCCACGGCGGCGGCTCCCTTCGACCCCACCCAAGTCGCCCCGACGGCGCACGTGGACACGACCGCCCCCCTGGCAGGGGGGACCTTCGAGGAGCCCGGCGCCACCCGGCTCGTTCCCTCGCCGACGCAGAGCAGGGCGATGCCCGTGGCGCTGGGAGCGACCGCCCTCGCGCTCGTGGCCATCGTCCTCTGGGTTCGGCCCCCTGGACCCTCGGACCCCTTGGCCGTCGCACCAGGTGCGGCTCCGGCCATCGCCGAGCCCCCCCCCGCCGTCACCGTCGTCGTCGCCGAGCCTACGCCGGAGCCCCCGGCTGAAGGGGCCCCCGAGTCCACGCCCGCCGCGGTGCTCGCCGAGCC
>JAGSHC010000459.1 GCA_023954745.1 Deltaproteobacteria bacterium
CCGCCCACGGCGGAGGCTACGTGGCGTCGGGGGAAGCTGGACCAGACAAGCTGCCTGTCCCGTGGTTGCCCGAGGGCCTCGCACTGCTCGACCTGGAGGGAGCCGGCGAGGTGCAGACCCCTCTGCGGGTCCCTGCGGGGGTCTCTCTCGGCATCGGGGACCCGGTGTTTCTTCGCCACGCCAAGGCCGGAGAGCTCGCAGAGCACTTCACCGAGTACGTGCTCCTGCGGGGGGAGAGCGTGGTCGGCCGTGTCCCCACCTATCGCGGCGAGGGGCAGTGTTTCCTGGGGTGAGCGCCCGCCCCCGGCGCCGGGGGCAACCCAAGGTCAGACTTCGACCTCGAGAATCGGGCTGAACACCCCGTCGTCGCGTCGCTGGGCTCCTGGGGGGAGCAGCCAGTAGCGGTGGGTCCTCGCTCGGACCCGGTCCGCCATGGCGACCATCCGCTCCGTGTCGCGGGACTCCAACCAGAACGTCGGCTCCCGGTCGTCATCCACTCGACCGCCTCGCTCCAGCACATCGAGGACCGAGCCGCCGCGCAGGTCGCAGCCGTACACGAACGTGTTCTCAGGGCACGTGTGGTAGGGCACGTGGGGCTCTTCGATGGACAGCGCCCCGAACCTGGTGTGAATCCGAAGGGCGAAGTTGTCGAACTGGGCGACCCCGGCCGTCTCTCGGCAACCGTAGGCCTTCAGGGAGAGCAGCTTCGCCGCGTATCCCAGCTGTTTCCCCGGGATGACGGAGCACATGGAGAAGCTGGTGAACTTGCCCGGCTGCACCGTGGGGATGGAGATGGCCTCGGCGACGGGCACGAGGCCGGCTTCGTCGTTGATCTCCATCTGCCACTTCAGCTTCTCGGGCAGCAGCTGCGCTGGCAGCGCGAAGCCCACGAACGCCGAGGGCAGGATGCCGCAGTCGATCTGCACCCACGCCGGCATCCCCATGTCCTTGCCGCCATAGGCGAGTCCGTTGAGCCGATTGATGGCGTGGTGGTAGGTGAGGTTCTTGGGGTCGTCCGCGGCAATCATGTGCAGGTCCACCCCGAACGGGGCGGGATGCAGAAGCTCGAGGTTGCGACGGTTGCCGAAGGCGAAGGGCACGTAGCCCTCCTCCACCAGCTTCGAGACGAGGTGTCCGCTCATCGGGTCCTTCCGGGGGTTGGGAAGCGCAGGCGCCGCGAGCTCATCGCAGCACCAGATCGAGGGTGTAGTCCGTGGGGGGGCCGGAGTAGCCGACGACCCAGACCCACAGGGACTCTCCGCCGTCGAAGCCGGCGCTGGTGAGTCGGAACTCCGGCCCGGGTCCTGGCTGATCCGCCAGGGCGAAGCCGTTCTGCTCCCCCTCCCACAGGCCCTGGACCGCGAAGTCCAGATCGCTCTCGGGGTTGGTCCAGCTCAGACGCACCTCGAGGCGCGGGTGGCCGGCGTCGTCGGGGAACCGCAGCTGGTAGCAGTCCAGGTCTCCTTCATCGTAGGAGTCGTCCTCGACGCTCGAGATGGTGCCCGTCAGGCGGTTCAAGAGACCGAAGGCGGCGATGTCTCCCAGTCCCTGGCCGTCCGGGGCAAAGCAGCCGGACAGGGTCGTGTCGTTGGGCTCCTCCTCGATGAAGAAGCGGTAGTCCTCGGAGTCGTCGATGACCGAGTCGCAGTCGTTGTCGACGGCATCCCCCCACACCTCGGGAGCGCCCGGATACACCGAGGCGCTGTCGTCATTGCAGTCGTTGGTCTGGGCGAAGAACCCGTCGCCGTCGGCGTCGGTGCAGCCCACCAGCAGCCCGGCGAGCAGCACCGGGGCGAGCCGCTGCAAGGCAGCACTCGACGGCCACAACGCAGCCAGCGCCAGGCAGATCACCAGAGGTGTGGCGTACCAGAGGGTCTTTTCGATCGCGATGGGGATCCACGGATGCACGAGCAGGGCGACGACGAAGCCGCCGCCACTTCCGACCAGGAGCACGCTCGCCCAGGACGAGCCCGCCGCGTTCGGGGCCGTGCGCCGCCAGCCCAGCCAGGTGATGCCGGCGGTGATCCCCGCGAGGGCCACCCGGGCCAGCGGGGGCAGGAACCCCACCCGGCCGAGGAGCAAGGCGGCGATGGAGTCCACGTGGGCCTGCAGGGCGGCAGCGCCTCGGGGGAGTCGCGCACGCCCGAGGGCCTCCTGCGGATCCGAGCCGGTCATCATGAGCGCCACGTAGCCGAGGAGAGTC
>JAGSHC010000404.1 GCA_023954745.1 Deltaproteobacteria bacterium
CCCCATGATGCGCCACTTCCCCGCGTACGACGTCCTCAAGGTGATGATGCGCGGCAAGGGGACGGCGCCGGCCTGGTGGGAGCCCGCCGGTGGAATCAGCGGATACGTCCGGGCGATGCTCGACGAGCTCGGGGGCGTGGACCTGCGGGTGTCGACGCCGGTGGAGGAGATTCGTCGCGAAGGCGCTTCTCTCGTGGTCTCCGCGGGGGACACCAGCGAGCGGTACGACCGGGTCGTCGTCGCGACCGCCTCGGGGCCGGCGGCGACCCTGCTCCAGGGGGTCGAGGGGGCTGGAGAGCTCGCTGAGGCGTGCGCCGCGTTCCATAGCTTCCCGACCACCATCGCGATCCATCGGGACGAGGAGTGGATGCCCGAGAGCCGAGGCGACTGGAGCGCGATCAACGTGCGGATCGAGGGTGAGACCGTGTGGATGACAGAGTGGGCGGGCCAGCGACAGAACCGTCCGGTGTTCCGCACATGGCTGCCCGAGGGCCGCCCGCGTCCGCAGGACATCCTGCACGAGCAGTCGTTCGAGCACCTCGTCGTCAGCCCTGCGACCCCGGCCCTCCAGCGACTGATCGCGGAGCACCAGGGCGACGGGGGCATCTACCTCGCAGGCATGTACGTGACCGATGTGGACACCCACAACAGCGCGGTCGGGTCGGCCGTCGCCGTGGCCTCCCACCTCGCGCCCGGCAGCCCCAACCTCGTCCGCCTGGCCGACCACGGGGGCAAGGTCGAGATGTGGCGTGCCTGGGGGGCGGCCGGGAGCCCCGATCAGGGAGAGGCTCCCTCCTCGTCCACAAAGACCGCGCGGTCGTAGTCGCTCGACAGGAACATCTCGATTGCTCCCGAGACCCAGAAGGCCGGGAACGCGTTGAACGCAGAGGCAGCGTTCGTCCCGATGGCCCTCGGCTCCATGGCTGCTCGGGCTCAGGCCACCCGCTCGAGCATGCTCTCAGTCTGCTTCCACAGTTCGTCCTTGTAGGCCTGGTCAAAGCTGAGCGGCCTCGGCTTCTTGCCCACGAAGAACTGCCCTGTGACGCCATTGAGCTCCTCCGCTGTGCTCACGTACACACCGCTCTTGGAGGTGGCAGACATGAACTTGTTCGCGACCGCAAAGATGTGCTTCAGGGGAAAGCCCATGCTCCGCCCAAGGTCACCCTTCACTGCGCCGGGGTGGAAGGAGTTCACGTCGATTCCGTGCTCGCTGAGCTTCTCGGCCAAGATCTCCGTCAGGACCGTCTTCGCGTGCACGGTCTTGATGGCGACCAGCATGGGCTTGTAGTCCGTTTCGAAATCCAAGTCATCGAGGTTGAGCGCTTGGGTCAGCACGAACTTCGGTGCCCCAGCGACGTTGGCAATGCGAGGGTGCGGGGCGCGGGCCAGCGACGGGGTCAGTTCCCGGCTGAGCAGGAACGCGGACAGGTACCCGACGGAGAACGTCTTCTCGAAGCCCTCCTCGGTCACCTGCCGGTCCTGAAGCAGAACCCCGGCCACGTTCAGCAACAAGTCGAGTGTGGGGACGTCCTCCGCGAACTGCTGCGCGAACGCACCCACCCCGCGCAAGTCGCTCAAGTCGAGCTTGATGAACCTCGCCACCGCCTCGCCCCCCGCGTTGAGCTCCGCCTCGACTGCGCGGCCCTTGGCCGCGTTGGTGCCGATGAAGTGAACGAAGAAGCCGGCTCTCACGAGGTCGGGGAGGATCGAGCGACCGACACCGGACGTGCCTCCAGTGACCAAAGCGATTTTCGTCTGCATGAGAACTCCTCGTGGGGGAATAGGGTTCCCACGAGGAAGACGGTACGCCCATGCCCTCAGCGCACAAGAGGGCTAGAATGAACATCCCCTGTCCACTGAGATCACATGCCCAGCAACCAGCGCCTGTCCGAGTTCGTCGCAGTCGTCTCCGAGGGCAGCATCTCGGCCGCGGCACGCAAGCTGGGGCTTCCCCGGGCGACTCTGAGCCGGAGGATCAAGCCGCCTGGTCCTGACTCCGGCCGGCACCGAGCTGAACCGCCGGGCGAGGCGCATCGAAGCCGAAGCCGCCGAGGCGTGGATGTCTGTTCGTCGCCTCGACGAGGTACCCCGAGGCCTCCTGCGCGTCTCCACGACCTCGACGATCCTCGACGAGATGCTCGTGCAGTTCCTGGTGGACTTCCCAGAAGTGCAGCTCGAGGTTCTGGAGAGCACGCGGCAGGTCGACCTCGTGGGCGAGGGGATCGACGTCGCCATTCGTTTCGGACCGGTGCTCGATCCCAACTTGATCGTCCGCCGCGTTGGCAGCGTGAAACGACTCGTCGCGGGATCGCCGGCCTACTTCGAACTCCGCGGTCACCCAGCTACGCCAGGGGATCTCTCTGAGCACGCATGTCTGGTCAGCTTCGCCGGCGACGACACGCCCAATCGCACCTGGCCACTGAGTACGGGGGGCAGCGTCTCGGTCACCGGCCCCATGTCGGGAAACGCGGGCCGGCTTCTGCGCAAGGCCGCTCTCGCCGGACGCGGGCTGGTCTTCCTCCCCGTACCCTTCATCGCCGACGACCTCGCGTCGGGAGAGCTGGTCCCCGTGCTGGAGCAGAGCGTCAGCGCAGCGACGTCGATGAGTGTCGTGTTCGCCGACCGGGAGTACATCGACCCCAAGGTGCGCGCGTTCGTCGATCGGGCAGTTCAGGTGCTTGAGACGGCCTTCGCGACCTCGACAGCGGGGGAAGATCAGCCGGCTCGTGGAGCCTGAGCGGATACCGCTCCTCACCCCAGCACTCCAGTCACCCCCTGATGCTCCAGGCATTCACCCAGCCCGGGCCCCGGACGGACCCACGGGCGTGAGGTGGCGCCTTGTTGCAGGCGACGCCGCTCAAGCCCATCCGTCGAGCTGGGACAGCTCGCCCGCCTCGGCCGCCGCTTGCAGCAGCGCATCTGCGGCCTCGTGGTCGCCCGCCGCCGCCTCGACCTCGGCGTGGCGCTCCAGCAGCTCGACGAGATCGGTCCGCCGATGTGCACCTTCGAGCAGCGCCCGACCGCGGCGAAGCTGCTCCCTCCCCTGCTCGAGCTCACCCAACACCGCGAGCAGCTCCCCGAGCGCCCCGCGGGAAGGCCCCTCCAGATCCGCTGCTCGGAGCCGCTCGGCCCCAGCGATCGCGCGCAAGAGAGAGGCCCGCGCTGCCGGCAGGTGGCCGAGGGTGAGATCGAGCTCGCCGATCTGACCCATCAGGAGTACCTGGGTCCGCCGGTCCTGCACCTCCCGGGCGAGTTCCAGGGCCCTGAGAAGGTCGACCCGCGCCGCCTCACCCTGCATCGCACGCCGCGCCCCGACTGCGGCATGGGCGGCGACCCGTGCCTCGAGCTGGCGGTCTCCCGCAGCCCGGACCACGGTCAGCGCCTCGCCCCAGACCGTCTCGGCCTGCTCCAGGTCTCCTCGCTCGGACAGCAGGCCCGCAAGCGCATCGAGCTCGTTGACCTCGCCGATCTGGTCGCCAACCTCGCGGACGAGAGAGAGCGCCTGCTCGTGTAGGGCCTGCGCGCGGAGCGGCCGCCCCCGCTCCGCGTGCACCCGTGCGAGCGCGGCCAGCGTGCGCCCCTCCTCGCGAAGTGCGCCAGCGCCACGGAGCCCGGACAGTGCTGCTTCGAAGCCCTCCTCTGCAGCCACGCTGTCGCCGAGGGCGTGAGCCAACGCAGCGACCCGAGCCGTGCCGATGGCGACCAGGTCGTCGGCTCCCGCGCTCCGAGCCAGAGAGCAGGCTCGCATCGCCACCGCCTGGGCCTCGGCCGGAGCGTTGGGCCC
>JAGSHC010000297.1 GCA_023954745.1 Deltaproteobacteria bacterium
CCTCGTTGACCCCGCATCTGCGTCAACAGCCCCAGGCTGCGCCGCACCCACCACTCGTTGACCCCGCATCTGCGTCAACAGCCCCGGGCTGCGCCGCACCCACCTCTCGTTGACCCCGCATCTGCGTCAACAGCCACGGGCTGCGCCGCACCCCCCGCCCCTTGACCCCTCGCCATTCAGTCGTGAGGCCCCGGCCGGCCCAGCCCTCACTCCACAACGCAGCCGCCCTCTTCCTGCGGCACCATGCGCGCCGATGCGCTTCACCGAACCCCTCGTTCCCGGCACGCTGGTCCTGCGCGAGAAGCGCTTCCTGGCCCACGTGCGCCTCGCCGATGGCCAGCAGGTCATCGCCCACACCAACAACACCGGGGCCATGCGGGGGTGCAGCACCCCGGGCTCTCGCGTCTGGCTGAGCCCCGCGGCGAACCCCAAGCGCAAGCTGAAGTGGACGTGGGAGATCATCGAGATCGCCGACTCGCCGGCGTCCCCCCAACCCGTGATGGCCGGCATCAACACGCTGCTGCCCAACAAGCTCGTGCACGAGGCCGTGCTCGCCGAGCGCATCCCCTCCCTGCGGGGCTACGACGACGTGCGCACCGAGGTGAAGTACGGCACGGAGAAGTCGCGCATCGACCTCCTGCTGGAGCGCGGCGAGGACCGCTGCTGGGTGGAGGTGAAGAACGTCACCCTCGTGGACGCCGACGGCGGCGGCGCGTTCCCGGACTCCGTCACCGAGCGCGGCCGCAAGCACCTCCGTGAGCTGGCGGAGATGGCCCGGGCTGGGGACCGGGCGGTCCTGCTCTGGACCGTGCAGCGCAGCGACATCGCCTCGGTGCGACCGGCGGACGAGATCGACCCGAAGTACGGCGAGGAGCTGCGCCGCGCTGTGAAGGCCGGCCTCGAGGTGATGGCCTGGCGCGCCACCGTCGGCATCGACGGCATCGAACTGACTGAAGAGCTTCCGGTGGTCTTGTAGGCTCGAGCCTTGGCTCAAGCCGTGCGCGCGCAGATCGAGGCGGTGCGTCCCGGCGACCGGGTCCACGTCCGCGACACCAGGGTGATCTAGGAGGACGAGAGGCGCTGACCGACGACCTCAGCCAGCGCCATTGCTGCGGTCAGCCCCGGGCTCTCGATGCCCACCAGCGTCACCCAGCCCGGGAGCCCTCGCGCGCTCTCCTCCGCGACCACGAAGTCGCGCCACTGCTTCGGCGCGGGCACGAGCTTCGCCCTCAGCCCGGCCATGTCGGGGCTCAAGTCTTCCGCCTCCAGCCAGGGAAAGAGGCGCTGGCCCGCCGCGAGGAACTTGGCCCGCGCGGCTTCGGGGACCGAGAGGTCAACCCCGTCGTCCCCCGCCTCCACGAACACGAAGTCCGGTCCCAGACGCATTCCCCCCGCAGCGTCGAAGCAGCCGTGAATCCCCAGCCCCGGGTCCTCGGCACGCCCGACGGGGTACACGAGCCGGCTCAACCGATGGTTGTGACGCGGCGCGATGCTCCACCAGGTGCCCTTGCACGCGTACTGCCGATACCCGGCCCCATCGATGTCGATGCCCACCATCGTGGACAGGGTGTCGGCCCCCAACCCCGCGGCGTTCACGACTCGCGCGGCGCTCACCGTGGTGGTCTCCTCTCCCTGGGTCACTGTCAGGCCGTAGCCGCCGTCCGCGGGCTCGACCCCCACGACCTCCGCCCCAAACACCAGGTCCGCGCCGTGGTGAGCGGCCTCCGCCTCCAGCGACGCCGCGAGCTGGTGCGAGTCCACCACCGCCGAGGCAGGCGACCACAACGCTCCCACCCCACGCGTGCCCGGCTCGAGCTGGCGCAACCGCTCTGCGTCGATGACCTCGAGGCCCTCGACGTCGTTGGCGCGCCCCTGGGCAAGCAGCTCCTCGAGCGCCGGCAGCTGATCGGCCGCAGAGGCCACGATGACCTTGCCGCACGCCAGCAGGGGGATTCCCAGGTCGCGGCACCTCTTCACAAGCATCCTGCGCCCGCGCACACACGTGAGGGCCTTCAGCGAACCCGTCGGGTAGTAGATGCCGGCGTGCACGACCTCGCTGTTGCGTGAGCTGGCCTCGCGGCAGATTCCCTCGTGCCGCTCCAGCACCAACACGCGCCCTGGCCATCGAGCCGCCAGGCGCGCGGCGCAGGCGAGCCCCACCACCCCTGCCCCGACAATCGCGACCTCGTAGTCGCTCAAGGCTTGGGCAGCAGGAGTTCCTCGGTCCACTCCAGCTCGGGGAAGCGGTGGTCCAGGGGTGTGTACACGTCCTCCTGCTCGCGCACACCATGGTGCTCCAGCACCGTCTTGAGCTTGCTGAACACCTCGATCTTGCCCAGAACGGCGGCGCGCGCAGCGGGGCCGTCATCCCCGACGTCCTCCAGCAGCGCGCTGACCGCGTTGAGGCTCCGGTCGACGATGCGGTGGTCCCCGTCGATGATCACGGCCAGCTTCACCAGCGGGCCCCCCAGGTCCCGAAGGAGCGGCAGCGTCCGAGCCTCCTCCACCGCCAAGTGGGTCTCGAAGGCCTCTCGGAGCTGAGCCATGTGGGCGCGCGCGCGTCCGATCTCCCCGTCGACGGCGGCGCCGAGCACCTCCATGAGCAGCCCTTCGAGGACTTCGTGGGCTGCAGCATTTGCTTCGAACAATCTCACCGTGGGGCTCCTCGTCGGTTGATCTCGCAGGTCCTAGCCTGTGTCCAGACCGGATACGGGATTGAGTTTGCCTGCCCGGCACCCTGGCGCGATACGTGCTTGGATATGGGCCTCGGAGGAGTCCATGCGCCGCACGCTCGTTTTGCTCAGCACCCTGGGGGTTCTCGCCTCGTCCGGGTGCGTCGACCCCTCGTCCCTCGAAGGCCTCGTGGTCGCGCTGGCGCCCAGCACTCCCGACCACTTCAACATCCAGCCCATCATCGTCAAAGCGCCCCGCAACGACGCGGTGAAGTTCCGGTACGAGTGGACGACGGACAACCCCGACTTCTCCGGGGAGAACCCCATGAACTGGGGGGAGATCGTCGGCTCCTGGGCGACCTTCCCGGGCGACACGTGGACCGTGAGCGTCATCCCCTACGTGGGCCGCCTCGATGCGCCCTTGGCCGAGGGACCCGCCGCCGAAGGGGTCACCATCATCTCGGATGCCGGCCGTGATACCGACAACGACGGGGACGGCTCGACCGAGAACCAGGGCGACTGCGACGACACCAACGCGCAGATCTTCCCCGGCGTCGATCGCGACAACGATGGCTTTCCCGGCTGCAACTTCCAGTTCGCCGGCGGGCAACCGGCCGACTGCGACGACAACGACAGCCAGGTGAACCCCGGCCGCAACTTCGATGGCGACGACACGCGCTTCCTCATCGACGACGACTGCGACGGACTCGTGGACGAGGACGCCATCAACGCCGGCGACTTCGTCATCACCGAGGTCATGGCGGAGTCCGCGACTCCGGGCGGCGAGTGGATCGAGATCCTCCACCTCGGCACGTCCGCCCGACAGCTTGTGGGATGGCAGCTGCGCTCGGGAGACACAGAGCAGACGCTGCCGCCGGCTCAGGTCGCGTCGTCCGACTTCTTCGTGCTCTGCCCCAACCCCGCCGTCGCCGTGGGCCTCGGTGTGGACTGCGCCAACGCAGCGTCCTTCAGTGCAGGTGCCCCGGACAGCGAGGTGCTGGGGCTCAGCGTCCCGGAGACGGCCTCAGGCACCGAGGTGTTGCAGCAGATCCCCCTCTCGGAGCTGCCCTTCGCCGTCGGCGTCTCCGCACAGCTCACTGCGGGCTCCACGGCGAGCGCCGCCGCCGCCGAAGACTCCAGCGCCTGGTGCGCGAGCGCCGCAGAGTTCGGCGATGAGTTCGGAACTCCAGGGGCGGGCAACGAGGAGTGTCTGTAGGCCGGGCCCAGAGCATGACGCCTCCCTCCGAACGCCTGGGCCGGCGCCTCGACGCTCACGCGGGCCTCAGCCAGCAGCTGGCATCCTGCACGGACGATGAGCTCTGGCGTTGGCTGGAGGCGGTGACGCCCACCGGGGGCTTCGGTCGCACACGGCTGATGTCACTGGACGGCGCGCCGGTGTTCGCCAAGAGCCTGCCGCTCACCCATCGGGAGCGCGACACCCCCGGCACCGCGAACACCTTCGCGCTGCCCACTTACTACAGCTACGGCGTCGGCTCGGCGGGCTTTGGGGCGTGGCGAGAGCTCGCGAGCCACCAGAAGACCACGGACTGGGTGCTCAGCGGCGCCATCGAGACGTTCCCCTTGATGCTGCATCACCGCGTGCTGCCGCGGACGTCGGGCCCCGAGGCCGTGTCCCTGGACGAGCTGGAGGGCTACGTCTCCTACTGGAATGGAAGCCCGCAGATCCGTGACTACATCGAAGCGAGGCACCGCGCCGAGCACGAGATCGTGGTGTTCCTCGAGTACGTGCCCCACGTGCTGCGGGAGTGGCTGCCTGCTCACCCGGACCAGCTCGGCATGGTGATGGACGGGATGCAGAGGACGCTGCGCTTCCTCTCCGAGCAGGGCGTGATTCACTTCGACGCCCACCTCGGCAACGTGCTGACGGACGGGCAGCAGGTGTACCTCACCGACTTCGGCCTGCAACTGGACGAGGAGTTCGCGCTCTCCGACGCCGAGCGCAGCTTCTTCGAAGCCCACCGCAACTACGATCTGGGCCTGTTCGTCGCGGCCGTCGCCAGAGCCCTGGACGCTTCGTCGCTCCAGTCCTGGGCCCCCGTGGCCGACTGGATGAAGGACTTCCTCGGCAGGCTCAAAGCCGGCTCGAAGAGCGATGGTGGGTATGACGACCAGGCCCTCGGTCGCCTTCTCGCCGAGGGACAGCTCAGCTAGCCAGCTGCCCTTCGAACACCTCCCCCTACTCCCCGAAGTCATCCCCCGGCGGCTCGTCGAAGCGCCGCGTCGTCCACTGCTCTGCCGCCACGGCGGAGCCGTCGACGACCATGCCCCAGTGCAGGTGCGGGCCCGTGCTCTGGCCGGTGCTGCCTACCTCGCCGACCTTCTGACCCGCCTTCACGGTGTCGCCCACCTTCACGTCGATGGCGCTCAGGTGGTTGTACGAGGTGGACACGCCGTCGGCGTGATTGACGATGACGGCGTTGCCGTAGATGTGCAGCAGCTCGGCGAGCACGACCTCGCCGTCCGCGGCGCTCACCACCGGCGTGCCGCTGGGCGCCGCCATGTCGGTGCCGAGGTGGTGCCGCTCGACGCCGGTGTTGTACTTGCGCACCTTCCCAAACGGCGAGCTGATGCGGCCCTTCACGGGCACCACGAAGAGCTCGCTCGGCACCTCGAGCCCCACCTTCGCGGCGTAGGCACCGCTGCGCTTGTCGTTGGACTCCTTGCTCTTGCTCTTGTTGAGCATGTCCGTCTGCTTCTTCGGCGAGAGCGTGATGTACCCACCGAAGGGGAAGTCGGTCTCCCGAATACGCGCCGTGCCCTCGAAGCGTCCCACGTTCCCCGCGGCGTCCCGGGCCTCCACCACCAGGCGCTTGTCGCCCGGCTCCGTCTTCACCCCGATGCCCGTGAGCCCGCGAATCGTCACCGCGTCGTCGAGCACCACCGTGGGGATGCGCTCGCCGTCGAGCTCCACCCACGGGTCCTCGACGGGCTCCGTGGTGCGAGCAAACACGGCGTAGGTCTCGCCTTGGGCCGTGTGCCGCGAGGACAGCCCGAGCTGCACGCCCGGCGGGGTCGTGTCCTTCGTGATGGCGCGGGTGAACTGGGTGCGGTTGGCGGGCCAGGCGCCGTCCAGCAGGGTGAGGGTCACGATGTGCTGACCGTCGCTGAGGTTGCCCAGGTCGAGGCTGCTGCGAAGCACCCGGCCACCCTCTTCCTCCGTGAACACCTGGGGCACGCCGGAGACCTCCAGCGTCGCGGTGGTCGACTCGTCGATGCGCAGCTCGAGCTGCGGCTCGCCTCGAAGCGGATAGCGAGGAGCTTCCCCGGCGGTCTCCTTCGTCATGCCCGGCTGCGCGGGGTCGACGGTGCGCCAGATCTCCTCGGTCACCTGGGGAGCCGTGCGGTCGAGGACCCGAGGCCCCACGATGAAACCGAACACGAGGCCCACCGCCACGACCGCCAGCTTTGCCTTGCTCATCCGCTCTCCCCTGCCGCCTCTCGGCCGCTACTTCGCGCCCGGACCGAAGGGCACCTCGTACCACCACTGGAACATCAACAGTGACCACAGAGGCCGCCGCCGGTCTCGCTTCCCCGAGAGATGCTCGGCGATGAGCGTGTCGACCGCCCTCTGTGACAACAGCCCACTGGTCTCCGCTCTTCCATTGCCCAGCGTGTCCTGCAGGAGCTCCCGCCAGGGGCCGTGGAGCCACTTCGCGATGGGCAGGCCGAAGCCCTTCTTCTTCCGGTCGATGACGCGGTGCGGCAGGCGCGGCTTGATGGCGCGCTTGAGGATGTACTTGCCCTCCCGCCCGTTGAGCTTGAGGTGAGGCGGCATGCGCGCCGCCATCTCGACCAGGCGGTGGTCCAGGAAGGGCGTGCGCACCTCCAGCGAGGTGGCCATGGAGGCCCGGTCCACCTTCACGAGGATGTCGTCGCCCATGTAGGTGCGCAGGTCCTGGTAGGTGAGGCGATCCAGGAAGTTGCCGCCGTTGGCCTTCGCGTGGGCGTGGTGGGCGATGAGCTCGCCGAAGGGAGCGTCCGGGTCCATGGTCGAGAGCGCGTCCGGCGCGAGGATCGAGGGCAGCTCGTCCTTCAAGAACGCACCGAGGAACGTCGCCTGGCGCTCAGGAGGAGAGAGAGGACCGCCAGCGACGAAGCGGCGGGCCACGTAGTCGGGGGTGACGTTCTCGTAGCTGGACGGGAGGTGAGCGAGGCCGCGGGCGGCGGCGCGGAAGAGGCGGCCCGAGCCGGGCACCCCCTTGATCTTCTCCGCCACCTGCTGCGCGTAGTAGGTGGGGTAGCCCGCGAAGAGCTCGTCGGCGCCATCGCCGCTCAGCACCACCGTGACCCCTTCTTCCTTCACGGTCTTGCTCAGGAAGTGGGTCGGCAGGATCGAGGCGTCGGCGAAGGGCTCGTCCAGGAAGCCTCGCACCTGATCCAGCGTCTCCCCGAACATGTCGCCGCGGAAGGTGCGGGCGGTGTGCCGGCTGCCGATGTGCGTGGCGACGGCCCGGGCGTGGTGGGACTCGTCGAAGGACTGCTCGTCGAAGCC
>JAGSHC010000368.1 GCA_023954745.1 Deltaproteobacteria bacterium
GCGACGCCACCGTCGACGCCGCCCGGGCCGCGGTGGCGGCGGCGCCCGAAGACGAGCGCGTGGCGGCCTGGATCGCCCAGCAGATCCGACACCCGGGCTTCGCTGGAGTCGGAGAGTCCATGCCGACCCTGGAGCTCTCGGACGACGAGGTGCGCTGGCTGTCGGAGTACCTGGCGGAGCGGCCTTAGGGGGGACCCCTTGCCCCTCGGTTCGGCGGAGGCAACCATGGGCGACCCCTGGAGCCCCGCCCATGCCCCGAGTCTCGATTCTCCTCCTGCTCTCCGCAGCCCTGCTCGCTGCGCCGGCGTCCGCTCACAACGGAATGCCCCATCCCGACGAGGAGGAGCATCCCAAGGGACCCGCCCAATCGCGAGCCGAGGCGGAAGAGCGCGGGCAGGCTCCCATCGAGGTCACGCCCACGGTCACCCATGCGCCCTACATCCTCGTCGGCGGCAAGGTGATGACCGCCAACGGAGCCGTGCACGACCCGGGCTACGTCAAGGTGAAGGACGGCCGGATCCGCGCCGTCGGCGCCGGCGCCCCCAGCGGCACCGAGGAATACACCCTCATCGATGTGAGCGGTCAGGTGGTGACCCCCGGGCTGATCGACACCCACAGCCACCTCGGCGTCTATCCCTCGCCTTGGGCGAAGGCCCACAGCGACGGGAACGAAGCGACCGCCCCCACCACCCCCGGAGTGTGGGCGGAGCACTCGGCGTGGCCCCAGGACCCGGGGTTCCAGCGGGCGGTGGAGGGCGGCATCACGTCGCTGCAGCTGCTGCCCGGCTCCGCGAACCTCATCGGCGGTCGCGGGGTCGTCATGCGCCCCATCCCCACCCGGGGCTCGCGCGCCATGCGATTCCCCGGCGCTCCCGAGACCGTGAAGATGGCCTGCGGCGAGAACCCGAAGCGGGTGTACGGAGACAAGGGCGGCCCGTCGACCCGCATGGGGAACCTCCGGGCGTTCCGCACCGCGTTCACGAAGGCCGATGCCCTGCGGACGAAGTGGCAGAAGCTGGAGACGGACGAAGAGGCTGAGGCGAGCCCGAAGAAGCGGAAGAAGAAGGGCGACGAGGAGAAGCCGCCGGAGCCCCCGGACCGGGACCTCGATCTCGAGACCCTCGTGGCCGTGCTCGAGGGCGAGATCCTCGTGCAGGTGCACTGCTACCGCGCCGACGACATGCTCTCCGTGATGCAGGTGGCTGACGAGTTCGGCTTCTCCATTCGGTCGTTCCACCACGCCCTGGAGGCCTACAAGATCCGCGACCTCCTCGTGGAGGCAGACATCTCCGCGAGCACGTGGTCCGACTGGTGGGGCTTCAAGCTCGAGGCCTACGACGGGATCCCCCAGAACGCAGCGCTGCTCGAGCAGGCCGGCGGGCGGCCCATCATCCACAGCGACTCGGCGGAGGGCATCCAGCGCCTCAACCAGGAGGCCGCCAAGGCGCGCCGAGACGGGCTGCGGCAAGGCATCGACATCAGCGAGAACGCTGCTCTGCGCTGGGTGACCTACAACCCCGCCTGGGCACTGGGCATCCAGGAGGAGACCGGCACTCTGGAGGTGGGCAAGCGCGCCGACCTCGTGGTCTGGACGGGCTCGCCGTTCTCGGTCTACAGCGAGGCGCGCCTGGTGTTCATCGACGGGGCGCTGCGCCACGACGTGGACCGGCCCCAGGAGCCGTGGGCGGACTTCGAAGTAGGCCAGGACCTGCCTCTGCAGGAAGGAGGTGCGCGATGAACCGCCTCCTGCTCCTGCTGCTCGTCCCCTCCCTCGCCATCGCGGCTCCGGCGAAGGCCCCCGACTGCACCGTGGTCCTGGGGGCTCGCGCCCACCTGCCGGAAGGAGCCGAGGACGGGATCACCGCGGTCGTCGCGGACGGTCGCATCGCCGCTCTGGGCGCGAGCATCACGGGCCTCGGCGCGCCCGGCGATGGCGGCATCGACTGGAATGGCCGGCGGTGCGCCTTCGTGGATGGGCAGGGACTGCACCTCTCCGCCGGGCTCATCGAGCCGCACTCCACGGTGGGACTGGTGGAGATCGGCCTCGAGGCTGGTACCCGCCACCACGACGCTGGCGGTCCGTCTCCCGTGCGCGCGCACGTGCGGGTGCTCGACGGCTACGACCCGCTCTCCGCGGTCATCCCCGTCGCGCGGCGCGAAGGAATCACTGCCGCGGTCATCCAGCCGGGAGGCGGCAGCTTCTCCGGGGGAGCCGGGGCGGTGCTGCTCACCGGGCGCACCCAGGCCGAGGCCGTGGTCCGCGACGCCCAGTCCCGGGACGTCGGCCGTGAAGTGGCCGTCCGCGCCAACCTCGCCGTGGGCAACTCCTTCTCCGCCCGCCTCGCGCACCTGCGCTCGGTCCTCGAAGAGACACGCAGCTACCTGGATGATCGTCGCGGATGGAGGGCTGGCCTCGGTACCCGGCCCGGCGCCCCGCCGGAGGAGTCCCTGGCGGCGCTGGCTGGGGTCGTGGAGGGAGAGGTGCCCCTCATCCTCGCCGCGGATCGCGCCTCGGATCTCGAGGTGCTGTCCATCTTCGCGACCCAGCAAGGCATCCAGCTCGTCATCGAGGGCGCCGCCGAGGGCTGGCTCGTGGCCGAGCAGCTGGCCAGGGCGGAGATCGCCGTGGTCCTCAACCCCTACGTCTACGGCCCAGGTGGGTTCGACCAGATGCACGGTCGCAAAGACAACGGCGCCCTGCTCGTCTCCGCCGGAGTGCGCGTGATGATCAGCACGCGCTCGGGCCACTTCGCACGCAAGCTGCGCCAGATGGCAGGGAACGCGGTGCGGGGCGGCATGACTCACCAGGATGCCCTCGCCGCCATCACGTCGGTGCCTGCGGCTGTCTTCGGCCTCGGCTCCCGGGGGCGGCTGGCGGTGGGGACCGCGGCCGACGTGGTGCTCTGGAACGGCGACCCCCTCGAGGTCACGAGCTGGCCGGTGCAGATGTGGATCGGCGGTCTTTCGCAGAGCTTGGAGAGCCGGCAGTCCCAGCTCATGGAGCGGTATCGGTCGCTGCCCGGCTCGCCCGCCGCCCCTCTCTCCCTGCCCGAGTAGCGCGGGGCCACTCAAGTCTTCAGACCGGCGCAATCAGGCGTTACCTTGCGCGAGGTCGCCGGCCCCATCCGGCAGGAGGAACCATGTTCGAGACCATCGGAGCGCGCTTCACCGCGCAGATGCCCGCCGTCGACTTCTGTTCGCTGCGCCTCTCCCGAGAGCGCAGCCAGGAGATCGCGGTGCGGCAGGGCGTTCTTCAGCCCCTACGCAACGCCGACGACCTCGGTGGAATGATCGTCGTGCACCACAACGGGGGCATCGGCTACGCCGCCACCGGCGACCTCACGGCGTCGGGCCTCGCTGCTGCCACCCGGCGAGCCCAGGAGTGGGCTGAGCGCAGCGCCCGCATCGCAGTCACGGACTTCAGCGCCGTCCCCATGCCCCACCCGAAGGGCATCTTCCGCACCCCGGTGAGCAAGCCGTGGTCGAGCGCTCCCCTCGCCGAGAGCATCGCGATGCTTCAGCAGGCGTCGACGGTGCTCAAGAGTCATGCCCGCATCGTCGACTGGGACGCGTCGCTGTGGTGGACCGAGGCCGAGAGCCTCTACGTGACCTCGGGAGGCGGTGAGGTGCATCAGGTGCAGCAGATCCTCGTGCCCCACCTGTCGGCGTCGGCGAATGACGGCAAGGACACGGTCACCCGCAGCCTCGGGGGGCGGGGCTACGCGCGTCAGGCCGGCATGGAGCTGCTCGACGAAGTGCAGCTGCAGACTCAGGCCGCGACCATCTCGAAGCAGGCCCTCGAGCTGCTGGATGCCCCGGACTGCCCTGAGATGACGGGCCACCTGCTCCTCGCGCCCGACCAGATGATGCTCCAGATCCACGAGTCCATCGGGCACCCGCTGGAGCTCGACCGCATCCTCGGGGACGAGCGGAACTACGCAGGCACGAGCTTCGTGAGCCTGCCCATGTTCGGGAGCTACCAGTACGGCAGCGAGCTGCTCAACGTCACCTTCGACCCCACCATCTCCAACCAGCTGGCGTCGTTCGGCTGGGATGACGACGGGGTGGAGGCGAGCAAGCAGTACATCATCCGCGACGGCCTGCTCGAGCGGCCCCTGGGCAGCGTGATCAGCCAGCACCGGGCGGGCATGGAGGGCGTCGCCAACAGCCGGGCCAACGGCTGGAACCGGCCCACCATCGACCGCATGGCGAACCTGAACGTAGAGCCCGGCACGTCGTCATTCGACGACCTCGTCGGCAGCGTCGAGAACGGCGTCTACATGGAGTCCAACGTCTCGTGGTCCATCGACGACAGCCGAAACAAGTTCCAGTTCGGCTGCGAGTACGGGCGCGTCATCGAGGACGGCCAACTCAAGGGGGTGGTGCGCAAGCCCAACTACCGCGGGGTCTCGGCCACCTTCTGGCGCAACCTCGTGGGGGTGGGCGACACCTCCACCTTCGACGTGCTCGGCACGCCCTATTGCGGCAAAGGCGAGCCCAACCAGGTGATCCGTGTCGGTCACGCGTCCCCGACGTGCCTGTTCGCAGGCGTCGAGATGTTCGGAGGCGCGTGATGCGTTCCCAGTTCGACTCTCTCGCTGACTCTCTGTGCAGTTCCCTTCCGGGGGACGAGGTCCTGCTCCTGTCGTTCGATGGCGAGCAGTCCGACTTCGTGCGCTTCAACCACGGCAAGGTCCGGCAGGCGGGCAGCGTAGAGCAGCGCGTCCTGGAGCTCCGTCTCGTGCAGGGGCAGCGGCACTCCGGCGCCACGGTGGTGCTCTCCGGGGACCACGACGCCGACGTCGCCCGAGGCCAGCAGACGCTGCAGGCCCTGCGGGAGCAGCTGCCGCTCCTGCCCGAAGACCCGCACCTGATGTACTCCGAGGAGCCCGTCTCCAGCGAGCTCATCGGCGCGGACTCGCTGCCGGTGGCCGCCGACGCCATCGACTCCATCGTGACCGAGGCTGATGGCACGGACATGGTGGGGATCTGGGCGTCCGGCGACATCCACCACGGGTTCGCCAACTCCCTGGGCCAGCGCAACTGGTTCAGCACC
>JAGSHC010000033.1 GCA_023954745.1 Deltaproteobacteria bacterium
CCGAGCGGCTGGCGACCGCGCCGTAGCGGATCTCACCGCCGGACGCGGTCTGCTGGTCGATGACCGCGCGGAGCTCGACGACCTCCCCGTCCGCCCCATCCGCGACCCAGTCCCAGGAGAGACCGACCTCCTCGAACGGTGAGGTGGGCGCGTTCATCATCGCCTCGGCCCGCCTCTCCGCCAGCGCCCCCCACAACCTCGAAGCCCTGCGCCACCGCCTCGTCTTGGAGACGCGAGGGGCGATGGCCGCTCGCTTCCCCGTAATCAAGCTGTCCTGCTACGACGACCTCTGGCAGGAGACCGTGGACCAGCTCATCGTCTGGAGCGACGTCGTCATCATGGACGCGCGGGGCTTCACCCCCGCGAAGGCCGGGGTCCCCTACGAGCTCGGCGTGATCCTCGCGGGGTTTCCCTTGGATCGCACCGTCTTCCTCGTCGACTCCAGCACGGACGATCAGTACCTCGAAGACACCATGCGTGCGGCCTGGGACGCGCTGCCTGGGAATGCGCCGGTCCCCAGCGAGGAGCCCGTCGCGCACGTGTACGTCGCGGAGGCCTTGGGGCGGGGGTTCCGCCATGAGTTGCCGGGCCTCGTGGCCTGCTCGCCGAGATCACAGCGAAGGCGCAGCGCCGACCCTCCGAGGCGAGCGCGGGGCCGTCGGGCGCCCTCACCGTGCTGGCTGCGTCGGCGTGGCTCCTGGGGATCGGCGCGCTCACCCGGACGAAGGCCCCGCCCCTCGACTGGAGCCTCGATCTGCCGGGGGTGCTCCTGGCAGGCGCCGCGGTCCTCAGCTGGATGGTGAGCACCCGGGCACGCCTCGCCCTGTCGGTGGAGGGAGGGCTGAGGCGTTTCTTCGCGAGCCGCACGTGGAACGCGAGCTTCGTCACCGTGCTCACGGTGGCGGCGTGGGTGGTGTTCGGGTTGCTCTGACCTTGCGAGCCGTCCTGGCCGAGGCGGCGCAGTCGCCAGGCAGTCTCAGTCGCAGACGGCGGACCCGACCTCGTACTCCCAGTGGCTGGCCCAGGAGCGGCCGAAGCCGAGGTCCCCGTCGGCCCAGGCAGTCCCTTCATCTCCCAGGATGGGATCACGCTCGAGGACCACCTCGATGACGGTCACTTGGGCGACGACGATCTGCGCGCTGGCTGACCGTGGTTCACGGCGCGGCTCTGAGGCCCGTCTAGCGGAGGGGAACCGAGCGGCAGATCAGCTCGCGAGAGCCAATCAGCGCAACGTCTCTACAAATGCTCGAAGTTGCAGTTCAACATGTTGCAGGTGCGGGGGCAGTTGTGCGCCTCCCAGCGCCGGCGCTGGCTCTGCATCGAGTTCCACATCCAGGGCACCGGCTTGTTCTTCACGTTCCCCACCGGCGGAAGCCAGAAGCAGAGGAGGAAGTTGCCGTAGGCGTCCAGGGAGATGTCGCTGTGTCCGGCGTTGCAGGGCAGGCCGTTGCTGACGCTCGGGTTGCGGAAGTAGCGCTTCATCTCGCGAAGCTGCCCCACCCCGTTGCACACGTGGCCGTCGGCTTCCTTGATGGAGATGAGGTAGTCCAGGGCCCCGTCGAGCTCCTCGAGCTGGTCTTCCCGAGGGAAGTGCGGCGAGTTCACGAACCAGTTGGGGTCGTAGGTGCGCCCGAAGTTGTTGAACAGCGGCTGATAGACCACCTGGTAGTCCCGCTCCCGCGTCCAGTCCGCCATCTCGGTGATCTCGCCGACGCTGTGGCGGCTGACGATCATCGCGATGATGACCCTCGGGTTGTCGACCTTGTCCACCAGATCCAGCGTGCGCATGACCTTGTCGTAGGTACCCGCCTCGCCCCGCATGTGGTCATGAGTGGCGCCCGAGAACCCATCCATCGACACGTACAGGATGTCGAGCCCCGAGTCGGCCAGCTGCTTCACGCGCCGCTCGTTGAACGTCGTGGCGTTGGTGTTGCTGGTGACCGTGAAGCCGAGGTCGGTGGCGTACCGGATGAGCTCGAAGACGTCCTTGCGCAGGAACGGCTCGCCCCCCGCGAAGTTCAGCCCCACGGGCCCAGCCCAGGCGGCGACCTGGTCGAACACGCCCTTCCACTCGTTGGTGGTGAGCTCCGGCCCGGGCTTGATCTTCCAGATGTCGCACATGCGGCACGGCAGGGTGCAGCGGTCGGTGATGGATACGTGGATCTGGTCGGGCAACCCCGGCGCCTTGCGCAGCTTCACCACATCCTTCGCGTCCCGCGCGAAGCGGGCGAGGTCGGAGACGAAGAAGCTGCGAGGGCTGTTCATGCCCACGCAGGGTAGCCGGGGATTGTGGTCGGTCGCAGGCGCGCGCGCAGCCAGGCGTCTCCTTCAGCCGCCATTCGATAGCCTGCCCACCATGGTCGCCCCTGCCGAACTCAGAACGGACCGCCTCCTCTTGCGTCGCTGGCGCCTCGAAGACGCCGTCGCTCTTCGCGCCGCCCTGGACGTCAGCGACGCGCACCTCCGGCCGTTCATCCCCTTCATGAAGAGCGAGCCCCGGACCCTCGTCGAGACGGGCGGGTGGGTCGCCGAGCACATCGCTGCCTTCGAGGACGGCGCCATCCTGCGCTGGGCGGTCTGGGCGGAGGGAGCCCTCGTCGGCGAGGTGATGCTCATGAGCCGGGTCGGGCCCGAGGCCCTCGAGGTTGGCTACTGGCTGCACGTGGACCAGGTGGGGCGTGGGTACGGGAGGGAGGCGGTGGCTGCGTTGGTTGACTGGGCGGACAGCCAGGAGGTCGAGCGACTCGAGGCCTGGTGCGACGTCGCCAATCACCCCTCGGGCAGGCTGGTGGAGCGGCTGGGCTTCGTGGAAGCTCGGCTGGAGAAGGTGGGAGACGCGACCCTGACCGTGTGGGCGCGGCCGCGCGGGGGCTGATGCGGTCGAACGGACCGCTGCGAGGAAGCGCCCGGCCCCGTGGGGCCGAAGGCTCCTCCGCCCTCGGTTTCCCTTGGCGCGGCCTTGCGGGATCCGTACCCTCCCGCCGCCCCAAGGAGTTCCAATGCGCACACCCCTGCTCGCCATCCTCTCGCTCTCCCTCCTGACTCCCCTCGGCTGTGCCCGGGGCGGCGGCGGTGGCGGCGGTGGCGGTGGCGGTGGAGGCTCGTGCATCACGCCGAGTCACCTCGAGGGAGACTGGCGGTTCGAGCTGGATGGGGAGACGATCAACTTCGACATCGGCTCGGATGGGTCCTCGGTCTTCACGACCGAGGAGGACGACTTCGTCGGCATCACCAGCGAGCCCATCGGCGACGACATCTGCGACATGACCTTCGACGTGACCTTCGACTACGGCGACGGTGACACGGAGGACTACCGCTACTCGCTCCGGAAGACCAACGGCTCCGGCCTCAGCATCTCCATCCCGGGCAACTTCGACATCTGCAGCGCGCCCCCGAGCGCCCTCGACGGCCGCTGGGAGCTGACGGTGGACTACCTCGGAGACGGAGACGACAGCACGGTCGTCGTGCTCGACCTCACGGACGACAACGCCAGCCTCACCGCCGAGTACGACGGCGAGACGGAGGAGTGGGCCAACTGCGTCGTAGACGGCACCATCTGCGACCTGGCGATTGCCTGCGACGATGTGCCGACCATGCGCCTCGAGCGCCTCTGAGGGGCCAGCCGCTCCCTCCCCGTCGCGCAGCGCGGCCCCCCACAGCGCAGTTTCGGGCTGGAGTGCGCACGGTCATGAGCCCAGGGCGCGACCTGGTGCGCCTACCGGTTTGCGATCTTCTCGAGCTTCATCTTCACCACCGAGCGCTCGCGACCAATGCGGGCGGCCAGCTCTGCGCGCTCCGCTTCGCCGACGGTTCCCGAGAGCTCGATCTCCAGAGCGCGGATGCGCTTCATCTCCTCCACCAGGGGAGGCGCGATGCCCGCGTTCTTGAGGATGCGCATGACCATGCGCAGCTCGGGGTGGATGTGGCTGTCGTCCTCGATGGGGATGGGCTCCCCCTTGAACGGCAGGTTGTCCATCTCCCCCTTCTTGATGGCCGCTTCGATCATCCGGTCGACGTGCAGACTCATGCCTCTCCCCTCAGAGGGGCGTACAGGAGCGGGCCCCTCATGCAAGAGATGGGGACGAAGACGAGGGCCGCAAATGCAGCACTTCGTTGCACTAACGAACGGCGGTGCCCATCAGGATGCTGAAGTAGGGCAGGAACATCGCCAACAGAACGAAGAGCACCAGGATCCCGAGCAGGATCGTGAGAACCGGCTGAATGAGCGAGATGATGCGGCCCTGCATGCGGTCCACCTCGGTGCGGAACACCTCGGCGAGGTTGTCGAGCATCTCGGCCATGGAGCCGGACTCTTCGCCGATGACGATCATGTCGCGAGCGAGCTCGGGGATGAACCAGTGCTGCTCGAGAGGCGCGCTCATGCGCCCGCCGTTCTCGACGGACTTCTCCATGTCCACGACGGCTTCTTCGATGGCCATGTTGTCGACGGTCCCCCGGGCGAGGCGCAGGCTCTCGAGGACGGGCACGCCGGTGCGGAGCAGCGCCGCCAGCGTCTTTCCGAACCGGGCCATGGCCGCCACCGTCAGCATGCGACCGATGTAGGGGATGCGCAGCTTGAGGAAGTCGAGGATGTAGTTGCGCATGCTCGTGCCGCGCCAGACCACGAAGGCTCCGAGGCCGAGGACGACGAGCACCGCGATGCGCACGAACGGTGACTGAAGGGCGTCACTCAGGTTGAACACCACCTGAGAGAAGAACGGCAGGTCGATCTGCCCGGGGGAGTCCTCGATGATCTGCTTGAACATCGGGGCGACGACCATGAGGATGAACAGCAGCGTGCCCAAGGTGAACGTCAGAGTGATGAGCGGGAAGATCATCGCCTCCGTCACCTTGTCCCGGACGCTCTCGTCGTGGTCGAGGTTGTCTGCCAGATAGCGAAGGTTCGCGCTGAGTTCGCCCGCCTTCTCCCCCGCACGGCACAAGGGCACGACCACCGACGGCAGGCCGGGGCCGTGAGTCTGGAGTGCGGTGGAGAACGCGCCGCCGGCCTCCACGTCCGCGGTCACCCGCGTGACGAGCGACTGCATGCCTCCGCCGGTCGTGCGGCGACCGAGGATCTTGAGCGCCCGCACCATCGGAATGCCGGCATCGAGGAGCACCGCGAGCTGCCGACAGAACGTGGAGACATGGCGCGGCGACAGACGCCGGCTGAAGAGTCCGGGGTTGCCCGAGGGGGCAGGGTCAGCGTCCTGCGCGGGTGCAGGTGCATTGCGGGCCATCGTCGGTGTCCTCCATTGCGACCCCTGAGGGGGTCGTCCCCTGGCGCACCCTACAACAGGGGCGCATCAGAAAAATCGCCCATTGAGGGCTCGTTCGTCAACGTTCCGGGGGCACCCAATGGGTCAGATGCGATCCCGGCTCACTGATAGAGCACGCGAACGAACTCTTCCACGGTGGTCTCTCCAGAGACGACCCTGTGCCGCCCTGCATCGGCGAGGGTCCGCATGCCGCTGTCGAGAGCCATCTGCTTCAGCAGCGACTCGGGCTTGCGCTCCGAGATGGCGAGGCGCATGTCGTCAGTGACGTCGAGGATCTCGAAGATGCCTCGACGACCGAGGTATCCCGTGCCAAAGCAGGCATCGCAGCCGCGGCCCCGATGAAAGACGGGGCGCTGGACGACCGGCTTCTTCTTCCGCCTTCGTTTCGGCTTCTCGCCCTCGGCAGGCTCGGGCGCAGGCTCGGCAGCGACTTCCACGAGGTAGCCGTTGGCGGTGAGCCACTCGTCGGTGAGCCCGGCCTGGTTCAGGGTCTGCGGCTCCGGCTCGAACACCTCGCGACACTCGCTACAGATGGTCCGCACGAGGCGCTGGGCCACAACGCCCACGAGGGAGGTCGCAAGCAGGAAGGGCGCGATGTTGAAGTTGTAGAGCGTGGTGACGGCGCCGGTGGCCGAGTTCGCGTGGATGGTGGACAGGACCAGCAGGCCCGTCAGGGAGGCACGGACGGCGACCTTGGCGGTCTCCTCGTCGCGAATCTCACCCACGAGGATGATGTTCGGGTCCTGCCTCATCAGGGCGCGCAGGCCCTTGGCGAAGTCGAGGCCGATCTTGTAGTTCACGTTGATCTGGGAGACGTGGGGGAGAGCGATCTCCACCGGGTCCTCGATCGTCATGATGTTCTTCTGATCGGCGTCCACCTCGCCGAGGCAGGCGTACAGCGTCGTGGTCTTGCCCGACCCCACGGGGCCGCAGGCGAGCACGATGCCGTGAGAGCGCCGGGTGAAGTCGTGGAGCTTTTCGTCTTCTTCTGCGTCGAGGTTCAGGAGGTCCAGGGTCGGCACCTCCTTCGCACCCGCCGTGATGCGAATGCTCATGCGCTCGCCGTGGGTGGTGGGCACGGTGGCGATGCGGAAGTCGTAGGCATCGCCGTGGAGCTCGACGCGGATGTGGCCGTCCTGGGGCTTGCGCCGCTCGGTGATGTCCATGTCGGCCATCACCTTGACGCGGGAGAGCACCTCCTCCCCCATCAACCCGCGCAGCTGCGCAACGTTGTAGAGAATCCCGTCGAGGCGGAAGCGCGCGCGCATCCCCTCCCGTTGGGGCTCGAGGTGGATGTCGGTGGCGCCCACGGCCGTGGCTCGCTCCATGAGCGCCCGCGCCATGTCGGGCGGGGAGTTGATGCCGAGGAAGCTGTCCTGGTCGATGCGGAACTCTCCGGTGCCCTTGCGCGGACGGGTGCGCTCTCGGGGGGCGCGCATGCGGCCGGAGTTGCTGCGGCCTGCGGGGCGCGCGAGGGCTGCGGCCTCGACCGCCTTCTCCCAGTCAGCGAGGACCTCGGCGAAGCTCGAGGGCGTGTCGATGAGGATCTCGACCTCGTGTCCGGTCACCTTCTTCAGGGTCTCCACGAGGGCGGCGCCCGGGTGGGAGACGGACAAGAGGGCGACCTGGGAGCCGTTGCTTACGGGCACCACCTGAAAGGCGTGTCCGATCTCGGGGGTGACAGTCGAGCCGAGGGTCGGGTCAGAGACCCACTTGCTGCCGCGCTTGCGACGCAGTCCAAAGAACTCCGCGGTGACATCGGCCGCGCGCCCCTCGGTGAGGGTCTCGTTCTCGACGAGGGCCGACAGCAGCCGCTTGCCCTCCTTGAAGGCTTGCTTGTCCGCTGCCTTGACCTCGCGATAGGAGCCGATCTCGGAGTCGAGCACGTAGTCGAACAGGAGGCCGTTGCGGTCGTGGTGCTCCGGGATGCCGGGGCACGCGCGCAGGATCTCGGCGAGAGTCTCCGGATCCACCTCGCCGGAGGAGAGTACGGACCACCAGAAGCTCGCCCCCGACGTGTTCGTGCGGCGCGCGAGGCCGAGGGCGGCGAGGCGACGACCGAGGACCCCGCCAGCGCTTCCGTGACTCTCGAGGTAGTCCTCGACGACCTTGCGGCTCAGGTAGTTCAGGTGAGCGGCGATGCGCTCCACGGCCTTCTCGGGCGACTCGGCGGAGCGCGTCCGAGGAGCCGGAGGGGGCCGGTCTCCAACCCGCCGGCCGCTGCTGCCCTCGTCCGATGGCTCGGGGCGAAGGTCTTCGGGCCGAAGAGCCTGGTGCTGGCCGGAGAAGCCAGGGACGTCAATCTTGCGGGTCATTGCCTTGACCAGCGAGCCCCAGAGGGCGGAGTTCTCAGAGGCCATTGTGTCTCCTGGCGGGCGTACCCACCGGTCCCAGTTGCGGGGATCCGTAATTCTAGACCGATCGATGGCAAGTTCGGGTGACGAGGTGCATCGCGGGCGGTGGGGCGGACGGACGCGTCGACACAAATCAGTCGAAAGAACCGCCGGTTGCGACGCGCAAACCACCACTTTGGACACCCCGCCCGCTCCCTCCCAGCGAGGCGCTGGGCGCCTGAGCACCCTGGTCCACGCCGGCTGGCACCTCGCGCACTACACTGCCGCCGTGCCGCTGACGTCCTTCCCCCTCCGACACGCAGCCCGCCGCGCCCTCTTCGGGGTCTTCGCTCGCGTGCGCCGGCGAGGAGGGCGTCGCACGAAGGTCCTCGGCATCGCCCTCGACATCCCCGCTGGGGTCCATCATCCCGGTCTCGACCCCTCCTCCGGGTTCTTTCATCGCACCGTGGGCCCCATGATCGCGCCGGGCCAACGCGTGCTCGATGTGGGCTGCGGCGCCGGGCTGGGCGCTCTCGTGGCAGCGACCCGAGGTGCAGCCGTCCTCGCCCTCGACGCCGCTCCCACCGCCCTCGAAGCCACCGCGGCGAACGCCCGCTCCCAGGGGATCGCGGTCGTGGCCTCCCCTCCCGAGCCCGGACAACTCCAGACACTCACCGGCCAGGTACCGGACGCGCTGGCCGACCCTGCCGTCGTCGGCTCCGATCCCTGGGACCTCGTGCTCTGGAACGCCCCTCAGCGAACTGAATCCCACCGCGCTGCGGTCCTCGATGCCCTCCCGACCCTCCCGACCCTCCTCGGCGAGTCGGGCCGCCTTCTGCTCCTCGTCGAGAAGGGCTCAGGCCTCGAAGACCGAGTCCGCGCGGCGATGCCGTTCGAGTATCGCGTGGTCGAGCTGGCCCGCGACCTGGGGCTCCGCCCTGCGTTCAGGGTGCTCTGCCTCGGCTTCGACAAGGAGGCGTCCCGGGCGCGTCGTCACGCCGAGCGCAAGCGCACGAAGGCCGCCAAGGCCGCGGTGTCCCGCCGCAAGTGGGAAGGAAAGGGCGAGAACCCAGCCGCCCCCGCCCCGTCCTCCGACGAGCCCGTGGAGACCCAGCCGTGAGACCACGCCGCATCGCTCGCCGCTTCTACGCGCGCATGACCCACTGGGGCACCCCGCACGTGCACTGCCCCAGCTGCGGCGGCGACACCACGGTGCCGCGCGCCCACGACGAGCAGATCTGCTTCGTCTGCCACGTGAAGTGGTTCCGACTCGACCTCACCGGGGACGACGCCGTGGACTGGGCCGCGATGAAGGCCCGCGCGTCAGAGCTCGGCGCGCGGCATGACGGCCCCGGCGGCAAGCCCAACTGGGCCGTGGTGTGGCGCCCCCTCCTCGTGGACTGCCCCGACGGCCACGGCGGCAAGCGCACCGAGTCCACCGAGATGGCCTTCGGGTACTTGCTGGGGTGAAGGCTCCGGCGGCGACCCCGCGCGCCACCGGTCATACTCCCTGACAGTGAACGTCCGCTCCACCAGCGCAGCTGACCCTGGGTCCGACGCGCGCGCTCGCCCGCGTGAGGGCAAGCCGTTGCACATCACCCTGGTCACCCGGCACGACCTGCTGCCCGCCGTGCACGGCGCCGCCGTCAAGGTAGTGCGCACCGCCGAGGCCCTGAGCCGCCAGGGGGCCGAGGTGACCATCGTCACCGGGGACCGCGAGCACTACCACCGCTATCGCGACGGCAACCACGAGGTCCTGGCATACCACCCTCGCTGGGTCGCCGCGACGCGGGTCCCCCGGCGACTGCGCCCCTGGCTCGACCGCCTCGGTCTCCCCGACTACTGGCGCACGGTCGAAGGCCTGCTCGACTCCCTCGGCTACCCCCGCGACGAGCACATCCTCTACCAACCCCTGGTGGACCCGGAGTTCTGGCTACGCACCATCTACGTGGGCATCCGCCACCGCACCGACTGGTTCCAGGCGGAGTTCCCCGGCTTCGGCGCCCCCGCCTGGGTGGCCGCCCGCGTCCTGCGCCGCAAGTGCTCGGTCGTGCAGCACAACGTCGAGTGGAAGCGGCTCGAGGACACCACGGAGCTTCCCCCCGAGGTCATCCAGCGCCTGCGGGAGATCGAGCTCCAGCTCTGTCATCTGGCCGACGAGGTCATCACCTGCAGCTCCGACGACCGGGAGCTGATGCTGCCCGACGACTTCGAGCGGGACGAGATCACTGTCATCCCCCACGGCGTCGAGCGCAGCATGTTCGTGGGCAAGAGCGGCGCGGGGGTGCGCGAGCACTACGGCATCCCTCGCGAGAACGCGCTGCTGTTCTTCCACGGCACCCTTCACTACTGGCCCAACACTGTGGCCTGCCGCGTCTTCGCCGAAGAGGTCATGCCCCGCCTCGCAGACCGCGGCCGCAACGTATCTCTCCTCGTCGCCGGCATGGGGCCGCCCGAGCGCTACACCCACGCCAACCTCACCTACGCCGGCTGCGTCGAAGACCTCGCCACCCACATCGCCGCCGCGGACGTGTGCGTCGTCCCCCTGCTCGACGGCGGAGGAACGCGCCTCAAGATCCTCGAGTACTTCGGTGCCGGCAAAGCCGTCATCTCCACCCGCAAGGGCGCCGAGGGGCTGCTGCTGGAGGACGGCTACGACGTGTTCCTCACCGACGACGGAGACTGGGACAGCTTCTGCGACCGCATCGAGGAGCTGCTCGACGCGCCCGACCAGGCCGCCGCCATGGGCCACAACGCGCGGCAGTTCAGCGACGCCTACGACTGGGACCGCGTGGGCGCCGCGTTCCTCGACCTCTACGAAGGCCGTGAGGCCGTCCGCGGCACGGACTTCAACGCCACGTTCTCGTCGGAGGTGGAGCGAGACGCCGCCGGCCTCGCCGCCCAGATGCCCCGCATCGTCGCCGCCCAGACCCAGGCCCACGACCTCATCCTGCGCAAGGAGCGCCGGGGCAACGCCTCCGCTCTCCTCGACGGTGGCACCGTCCCCGAGGTCGTGCACTGGGACGAGGACCAGGTGCTGCACGAGCTGTCCGAAGAGGACATCACGAAGCACATCCCCGGGGAGCTGGACTGGCAGAAGCCCCGCACGATGATTCTGCTGCTCAACAAGCGCTGCAATCTCAAGTGCGACTTCTGCGACCTGTGGCACTTCACCGACATGATGCCCTTCGAGTCGGCCATCACCGTCATCTCCCGGGCGCCGGCCGCCGGGGTGAAGACCCTCGTCATCACCGGCGGCGAACCCTTCATGCACCCCCGCATCTTCGCCATCATCGAGTACGCCAAGAACCTCGGGCTCGGCGTGAACATCACCACCAACGGCACCCTGCTCCGGCGGGACATGCAGTCGCTGATCAACAGCCGGGTGGACTCGCTCTCCATCAGCGTCGATGGCTTCGAGGAGACCCACGACGTGTTGCGGGGCGTGGACGGCGCCTACGCAGAGACCATGGCCGCCATCACCGAGCTGCAGACGCGCACGAAGATCCACCTGAACATCTACTTCGTGGTGACCAACCAGAACGTCCAGGACCTGGTGCAGATCCACGACTTCGCCCAGGACCGCGCCATCGGCTTCGACTTCTGGCCGGTCAATGGCTACCCACACCTGTACGTCACCGAGGGCGAGCACAAGGCCGCCTACCTCGCCGCTGTCCAGGAGATCGGCACCCGCAACGCCGAAGTCGCCGAGCGCATGGACTACTACCAGTACGGCATCGAGTACATGGAGGGGCGCCGCGACCACGTGCGTTGCCTGGGCCTCATCGAGCAGTTCGGGGTGAACCACGAGGGCAAGCTGGTGCCGTGCTGCGTGTGGGACCAGAAGGGCCTGCAGGTGGGGAGCGCTCTCGACGAGCCCCTGGACCAGCTCTTCTACAGCCAGCGGGCCCAGGACATGCGCGAGGAGGTGTTCGGCACCGGCTGCCTCGACCAGTGCTTCAACCACTCGCTGTACGAGTTCCAGCAGGCGACGGGCTTGCCCTTCGTGGTGCAGGAGGCGACGCGGGACGTGGGCAACGATGCCCTCATCAAGGAGTCTGGCCAGGCGCGCGAGGGAGAGGCGAAGGCACGACGACGCGCTGCATCCAAGGCCCGCCGCGCCAGGGAGCTGGCCGCCAAGGCCCAGGCTGAGGGGAGCGGGCAGTGAACGTCGACGCGCTGAACCTCTCGGGCTCCTACATGGTGCTGGAGACCACGAACCGCTGCCCCCTCAAGTGCGGGCACTGCGCCGTGGCCGAGGCGGACTCGGGTCATCCCCACTACAGCGACATCAAGCACATGCCCCTGGGCATGGTGCGCGAGCTGTTGGTGGACCTGCGCACGTCGGGCCTGCGCTACGACAACCTCGTGATGTTCTGGCTCGGCGAGCCCTTGTCGCACCCGCGCTTCGCGGAGATGTACGACCTCATCCTGGAGCACAGCGGCAACGGCGAGATCTTCGGGAAGATCGAGGTCCACACCAACACCTTCCCGCTGAAGCCCCACATCGCCGACCGCGCGCTGAACGACGCCAAGGTCCCGCAGGTGTGGCACCTGACGCTGGACGCGATTCGGGAAGACACGTTCAAGGTCATCAAGGGCCTGGACGCGATGAAGAAGTCGCAGAAGCAGGCGCTCTACATGGTGCAGCGGAAGGGCAGCACGTCGGCGCGGTGGCCGAAGCTGGCCATGCAGTTCATCGTCAGCGACGTGAACGCGGACGAGGCCCCCGAGTTCGTGGAGTTCTGGACGAAGGCCTACCGGGATGCAGGGCTGCCCATCGAGACCACCGGCTTTCACGTGCCCGTGGACGGGCCCGAGAACTACATCTTCCTCAAGCAGCTCGACTGCGCGACCCCCGAGGAGCAGGACGGTCAGAACCGGGTGTACGCGGGGCTGATGAAGAAGCTGGGGCTGCGCTCGCCGGTGAACCCCAACGCCGAAGAGGCGGTGGCGTCCTCGGTGCCCCGCACCCTGAAGACCCCGTGCTCGGGCTTCTACCTGTCCCCCACCATCGGCAGCGACGGGCGCGTCACCGTGTGCACGCGAGACAACAGCTATCACAACGTCGTGGGCAACCTCGTCGACCAGAGCTTCTCGGAGCTGTGGCTGCGCAACCCGTGGCTGAACCGGCGCCGCCAGATGGTGGCGCGGGGCGACTACAGCGAGCTTCCGTACTGCCAGGGATGCTTCATCCCGAGCTCGGTGAACTACTCGGGCATCACGCAGAGTCAGATCGAGGGCTTCTTGCACGGAGCGGAGCTCGATGGCACGCGGGTGCAGGCCCCCGACGGGCTCCCGCCCTGGGCGAGGCCCTACCCAGACGAGTACAGCGGACGCGAGGTGGAGCTCACCTACGGGGACCGCACGGGTCCGCGGGAGCTGGTGCAGATCGGCGGCTAGGTCAGCGCGGAGGTCTCGTCCTGGAGCGAGAACACCGGGTGCTCCGCCGAGGGAACCTGGGCCATGCGCCCCGAGCGGCTCTCCGCGGCCGACTACAGAAGCGCGGAACCCACCATCACCATGCCCGCCACGCTGCCGGCCCAGGCGAGGGTGCGCACCCAGGGGGTGCCGGTCACGTAGACGACCGCGTGCAGGATGCGGCAGCCCAGGAAGATCTGGGCGCCGAGGGCGGAGGTGTCGTCGCCGGAGCCGGTCACGTGCACCACGAGAACCAGGAGGCCAAACATGGCCAGGTTCTCTTGCAGGTTCTTGCTGGCTCGGTCGGCGCGTTGGGCCCACGCCGGGAGCGGCTCCCCAACATCCTCGCGAGGGCTCACCGCCCACCCGACCCCGTTCGTCACCAACCCCGGCGTGGCCGCGATCAGGATCAGAGCAAACTGCAGGCCGACGCTGGCGACCAGCATCCATAGATCGGTCGTCATGGCGCCCTCCCGGTTCGAGCGGCCCCGTCCTCGGGGCAGCGGCTACTTCTTGGTCTTCTTCTTCTCGTCGTCCTTCTCGAACTGCTCACCGCGGGGCTTGCCGTCCAGGATGTCGTCCCCGAGGGCGAGCTTGAGCACGTCCTCGATGACCCCCGCAAAGCGGAACTCGAGGTCCACGTTCAGGTCATCACCGATCTCGATGAGGTCCTTCTCGTTCTTCTCGGGCATCAGGACCATCTTGATCCCAGCGCGGTGGGCCGCGAGGACCTTCTCCTTGATGCCACCGACGGGCATCACGTTGCCGCGCAGCGTGATCTCGCCGGTCATCGCCAGCTCGTGGTTCACGGGGCGGTTCGTCAGGAGAGACACGATGGCGGTGGTCATCGTCACACCCGCCGACGGGCCGTCCTTGGGGATGGCGCCTGCGGGGATGTGGATGTGAATGTCCCGCTTCTCGAAGACCTGGTAGTCGATGCCGAGCTCGTCGGCGTGGGTGCGCACGTAGCTCATCGCTGCCTGCGCCGACTCCTTCATCACGTCGCCCATCTGGCCCGTGAGAATCATCTTCCCGTGGCCGCGCATGGCGGTGGCCTCGATGAAGAGGATGTCTCCGCCGACCGGTGTCCAGGCGAGGCCCGTGGAGACACCGCAGCGTGCGACGCGCTCGGCGACCTCCTTGAAGAACTTCAGGGGCCCGCGGATCTCTTCGACCTCCTTGGGGCCGATGACGGCCTTGCCGTCTTGCTCCTCGTCGGCCACCTGGAGGGCGATGTTGCGACACACCGCCGCGATCTCGCGCTTGAGCTGCCGCACGCCCGCCTCGCGGGTGTAGCTCGCGATGAGAGTCTCGAGGCCCTCGTCGCTGAACTCGAGGTGGTCGGCGGTGAGGCCGTGCTCCTCGAGGTTCTCACTGATGAGGTGCTTGCGGGCGATCTGGATCTTCTCCTCCAGCGTGTAGCCGGGGAGCTCCAGGACCTCCATGCGATCGCGCAGGGGGCCCGGGATGGGGCCCATCTGGTTCGCGGTGGCGATGAAGAGGACCTTGGAGAGGTCGAAGTCCACGTCGAGGTAGTGATCGCTGAACGTGCTGTTCTGCTCCGGGTCGAGCACCTCGAGCAGCGCTGAGGACGGGTCGCCGCGGTAGTCGGCGCCGAGCTTGTCGATCTCATCGAGGATGAAGACCGGGTTGTTCGTGCCCGCCTTCTTGATGCCCTTGATGACGCGCCCGGGGAGCGAACCGATGTAGGTGCGACGGTGGCCGCGAATCTCGGCTTCGTCGCGCACGCCACCGAGGCTCATGCGCACGAACTCGCGACCCATGGACTCGGCGACCGAGCGACCCAGGGACGTCTTCCCGACACCAGGAGGACCGACGAGGCACAGGATGGGCCCCTTCATGTCCGCCTTGAGCTTGCGCACGGCGAGGTACTCGAGGATGCGGTCCTTCACCTTGGTGAGGCCGTAGTGGTCCTCATCGAGCTTCGTCTTCGCGTCCTTGATCTTGAGGACGTCCTCGCTGGACTTCTGCCACGGCAGCTCACAGAGCCAGTCGAGGTAGGTGCGGGAGACGGTGTACTCGGCGGCGCCGGGAGACATGCGAGACATGCGCCGCAGCTCCTTCATGGCCACCTTCTCGGTGTCCTTGGGCATCTGGGCGCGCTTGATGGAGCGCTTGAGCTCTTCGAACTCCTCCTGCCGCTCGTCGACTTCGCCCAGCTCCTTCTGGATGGCCTTCATCTGCTCGCGCAGGAAGTACTCCCGCTGCGCCTTGTCCATCTCGCCCTTCACCTCGGTCTGGATCTTGTTGCTCAGCTCGAGCACCTGGATCTCCTTGCCGAGCAAGGCGATGACCTTGTCCATGCGCTCCTTGACGTCGAGCGTCTCGAGCAGCTCCTGCTTCTCCTCCACGGAGACGGACAGGTTCGACGCGACGATGTCGCTGAGGATGGCGGGGTTGTCGATGGACTTGACGAGGAAGCTGGCCTCGCTGGGGATGTGCGGGCTGAGCTCGATGATCTTCTGCGCCTGCTCGCGCAGGTTCATGAGCAGCGCGTTCACCTCGACGCCCTTGATCTCCTCCTCTTCAATCATCTGCACCCGGGCCTTGAGGTAGGGCTCGGTGTGGATGAACTCGAGGATCTTGATCCGGGACAGGCCCTGGATGATCACGTTGAGCTTGTTGCCGGGCATCTTGACCGACTTGAGGATCTTCACCGCGGTGCCGACGACGTGCAGCTCGTCCGTGGACGGGTCCTCGAGCTTCGCGTCGGTCTGGGCGACGATGCCCATGAGGCGGTCGCCTTCCATGGCGCGATCGACGGCCTTGAGGCTCTTCTCTCGACCGACGTTGATGGGGAACGCGAGCACCGGGAAGATGACCGTGTTTCGGATGGCGAGAAGCGGAATCTCGACGATCTTTCCACTCATGGGGGCTTTGTTTCCTGTCTGTGGGAGCGGGCTCCGGGACGGAGCGGCCGCAGGCAACCCACGAGGTTGCCGGAATCAGCGGGGAGTTTGAATGACCGCGCGCGCGTGAGCAACTGGCCGGGAGGGGTATGGTGGCGCCGTGTCCTGGCCAGCCCCCTCCCTCGAAGGCGTGCGCGTCCTCGATCTGACCCGCCTCCTCCCCGGTCCCTTCGCGAGCTGGCAACTGGCCGCCATGGGCGCCGACGTCCTCCGAGTGGAGAGCCCCGGGCTGGGCGACTACGCCCGCGTGATGCCCCCCTTCGTGGGCGAGGTCTCGGCGCTCTACCACGTCATCAATCGGGGGAAGCGAAGCCTCGTCATCGACCTCAAACAGGACGCCGGGAAGCAGCTTCTGCTCGACCTCGTGCGCCGGTCGGATGTGGTGTTCGAGCAGTTCAGGCCTGGGGTGATGGACCGGCTCGGCCTCGGCTACGACGTGCTCAAGGAGACGAAGGACGACATCATCCTCTGCTCCCTGACCGGCTACGGACAGACCGGTCCCCTCCGCCACGCGGCGGGGCACGACATGAACTACCTGGCCCTGAGCGGAGTGCTGCACATGCAGGGCACCGCGGGAGGGCCCCCCGCCCTGGGGACTCCGCCCACCGCCGACCTCGTAGGTGCCTGGACGGCGGTCGTGCAGATCCTCGGGGCGCTGCTCCGCAAGGGCACGACCGGCAAGGGAGCCCACCTCGACGTGTCCATGACCGATGCCGCGGCAGCGTTCGCGGCTCCGTTCCTCGCTTCCTGGAACGCCACCCTCGCAGACGGAGACCCCGCCCCGGAGCGAGGCCTCGGCCTCCTCAACGGCGGGCTCGCGCAGTACTCGGTCTACGCCACCAGCGATGGGGGGCACCTCGCCGTGGGCGCCCTGGAGCCGAAGTTCTTCGCGCGGTTCGCCGCGGTCTGCGGTCACCCCGAGTGGATGGAGGTCCCGCCGCTGCCCGTGCCGGCGCAAGCGGAGCTCCGCGCAGCTGTCGCGGCGGTCGTGGCCACCAAGACTCGGGACGAGTGGGATGCAGCGCTGGACGGCGTCGACTGCTGTGTCACCGTGGTGCGCAGGCCGGACGAACTCGGTGCGCAAGCCCAGCTGCGCGAGCGAGGACTGTTGCGGGCAGCTGAGCATCACGGGCAGGCCGTGCACTGGATCGACACCCCAGTCGGACCGCCGCTTGGCGGCTCGGCGCCAATGCCGGGCGAGCACACGGACGCCGTGCTCTTGGAGCTGGGGATGGAGCAAGCCGCGATTGACGCGCTGCGCTCCGCAGGAGTGGTGGAGTGATTCCGTTCTTCCTCGAGGACTTCTCGGCCTGGACGCCGCGCGACATCGTCGCGTTGGTGGGCACCTGCCTCATCGTCATCGGCTTGAGCAATCTGGCCGGGGTCGGCCGCAAGAAGGAGGGCAGCAACCTCTCCCGCACCGACAAGGCCATCGAGGACGACAAGGCCCCGGCGATTCCCGAGGACTGAGTTCCCCGGGACCGAAGTCGGTCGCCTACCCTTCTGCGCCATGAAGAGATGCCTCCTCCTTGTTGCGATCTGCGTCCTGGCCGTCGCCCCCGCCGGGGCCGAAGAGCCCGCCCCGGCAGTCGTCGGCGGGGCTGAGGCCCCACTGCCCAGCTGGCTCGCCGAGCGCGCCGAGGACGCCACCTGGCTGCGAGGGACGGGCGAGAACCCCCGCGCCCTCATCAACCTGTGGCCCAGCGGCGTCGAGGTCGTGGTCTACCTGCCGGGCCTCGTCCCCGCCGCCGTCGTGAGCCGCATCGAGCGCTACGACATCTGGAAGAACACCGACATGGTGGAGAGCGCGCTGTGCACCGACGGCGCCTTCTTTACGGGGACCCGGGTGCGTATGGCCGGGCTCAGCGCCTTCAGCCCCACGGTGACCGGCTACCGCAAGGACGTGGGGGGCGACCGCTTCTCCATGAGCTGGACCCTCATGAACGAGGCGGACGCCGAGGCCTGGCTCGCGCGCAATGAGCAGAGCTTCTCACAGATGCTCGGAACCACCGGCCTCGACCGCGAGCTCGACGACTACCTCGAGGAGGTCCGCGACAAGCTCGGCACCGTGAGCTCTGTGGACGGGAGCCACACCTACGAGCAGGGCTACTACCGCTACAAGCAGGAGATTCACTCGCGAAGCAAGCTCCAGGAGTCCCTGGTCCGCAGCTTCGGTGCAGGGCCTCAGCTCAAAGCGGCGCTCAAGTCCGCGCTGTTCAGCGCCGGACGGGTCGATCTGGCGGGGAAGGCCGGGGAGAAGGGCGTGCTCTTCGATGTGCGCGGCGCGTCCCAGTCCACGGTGCGCCCGGGGACCTGAGCCAGAGCCCTGACAGGAGGCCGGCCCGTCCGCGGACATGCTGCGACCCCGCCCCAGACGCGGCCCTCCCGGGCCAAACGCGCGACGCCTCTCCAATGCAGCAACTTGGCACGCCCCCTGCTTTGTCCTGGGAGTACTGGCCAACTCGGGCCAGGGAGGACATCCCATGAGCACCGCCGCCACCGCCACCTTCTCGACCTTCAGCTCCATCACCCTTCCGACCCTCGAGTCGATCACCCTTTACGACATTGTCCCCGTCGACCTTGCCCCCTCGCACCGCTCCGCAGCGAGGGCCGCAGTCATCCCGCTGCCCGTCCCCATGTTCGGGGCGACCCGCGCAGTGGCGCAGCTCACGGATCGGGCAGTGCAGTCGTTGACCGCGTTCATGACCGGGGCCTTCTTTGCAGGCGTCGCCTATCAGATCGCCCTGATGTGGTGACCGAGCCGACGCCCGCGCTCAGGGCCGGAGCTTCGGCGGGAGGGCCTTGCCGTCTCCACCCTCGATGGGAGGATGCGCCGCGTCGTAGTGGTCCACCACGGTGGGGACCCGCTCAGCGACGCCCTTGAGCATCTTCCCGAGGGTGAACAGCGTGTAGTCCGCGACGAGCTTGTCGGGGATGGCCCCCCCGATGACCGAGGTCACGTGGTACCCGAGCAGGGACGTACCGTCCCCCAGGTCGATGACGAGCCACGCCCCGTGGTTGACGGGGGTGTAGATGGCGTCCTCGATGCGGTCGGAGTCGATTCCGGGCACCCGACCCGCTCCCACCGCGTCGGCGGCGACGGTGGGGCCGTGCTCCGACAGGACCCACGCGTGCTCCCAGCAACGGCCTCCGGTGGCGGTGGCCAACGAGTGCGTGTCCGTGACGTCCACCACCCAGTGGCGGTCCGAGAAGGGGCGTGGCATGTCGAGGAGCTGGTACCAGACCGCGGGCCACTGCGCTGGCGGGGTGAGCTTCACCTCCACCAGCTCGTCCACGGCGGTGAAGTGGACATCGCGAGCCGAGAGCCAGAGAGCTGCGGCGGGGTGTGCGGTGCGCAGCAGGCCGATGGCTCGCTGGGGCTCGTCGCCGTCCTCAGAGACCTGCCGGACCTTGAGCACCTTGCCGGCGGCCAGCCGCTCCAGCTGCGCGTCGGTCAGGGCCGGGAGCGGGAACCGAGCCCCCGCGTTGAAGTCCGCCAGGGAGGATCGCAGAGCAGCCTCGTCGCGTACGGCCTGGGGCGCGATCTCGTAGGCGGTGAGGCGCAGGGGCAGGCAGAGGACCAGGCCCAGGAGGGCGGTGGGGAGTGCGGCTCTCACTGCGCCTCGCATCCCGTCGGCGCGTCCTTCGAGGCCCACGGAGAGGGCTCTCCATACCGATGCGCCAGGGTCCAGCGGTGCACCAGATCGAAGCGACCGGTGGGGACGACGTGCCCGCGCCCATGTGGGCAGTGCACCGCCAGCACGCCATCACCTCGCAGCCGCTCACGCAGCTTCACGGTGTTCCGATCGAAGTGAATGACGGTGGGGCCGGCGCGGTAGGTGTCCCGCGCCCCTCCATCGAACAGCAGCACGGGAATGGGCCAGGTGGGCGTGGAGTAGGCGAGGATCGGCGGGAGCAGCCCCCCGCTCATGATCACGGCGCTCGCGAGGGCCTCGGCCCGGTGAAAGAGCAGATAGGTGGACCAGAGTCCGCCGGCAGAGAACCCGCTGGTGACGACGCGATCGAGGTCGACGTCGAGGTCCTTCGAGAGACACGCCCGTAGATCGTCGAAGAGGGTCAGGTCCTCGCGCTGACGGGTCCACCCCCACCCGATGTCCGCTTCGGGATGGGCCTGCGGCACGACCACCACAGCCCCCGATGCCGCCAGCTCGCGGAGTCCGAGGCGAGGGACCATCGACTTCGCCGTCGCGCCGAGCCCGTGCCAGACGAAGAGGACCGGGAGACCCGGCTTCGGATCCGGCGGTGTCAACACGAGGACCTCTCGCTCGTAGCCTGCGCTCGTCATGGGGGTCAGACCGACGGCGCGCACATCCGGGCAGGTACCCGAGGGCTCGTCGAGACCGCGCAGAGGAGGCACGGCATCGAACGAAGCAGCCGGGCGGGACGGGGTGCTCGACGCCGACGACGCGGTCCTCGAACCAGCGCCAGGACCGGCGCAAGAGGCGAGGCCGACAGCGATCGCGGCGACGAGGATGGGGGCGAGGTGACGCATCGACACCCAGGCAAGGTATTGGCTCGCAGCCCGCCCCGCCAGGGAACGTTCCGACTTGCTGGTTGCTCGCTTCTCATGTCCCGCGTATCTTGCGGCGCGTCGCGTTGACTGAATGGTCATTCAGCGACGGAATGAAGCAACCACGAGGGCACGAGCCGGGCGCTCGCACCTCGACGAGGACCTCTGATGACCCCCGCCGAATTCTTCGCCAACAAGCACGACCAGATCCAGGCCAACCCCGACGCCCTCGGCGTCAACGCGACCTACCAGTTCAACCTGTCGGGTGACGACGGTGGCGACTGGGTCATCAAGCTCGGCGGTGACGACAGCGGCGTCGCCACCGGCACCGACGAGAGCGCCCAGTGCGTCATCTCCATGAAGTCCAAGGACTTCCTCGGAATGATCGACGGCAGCCTCAACCCCCAGATGGCGTTCATGACCGGCAAGCTCCGCGTCAAGGGCGACATGGGCCTGGCGCTCAAGCTCCAGTCCATCCTGTCCTAGCGCAGGAACGTCGCGGCTTCGGCCGTGGTGAGAGACCGGCCGGAGTGCTCACGCACTCCGGCCGTCTTGCTTGGGGCTTCGCCTGCCCGAATGGGGAGTGGATCGCCCCATCTGGCTCGAGGGCGGATGGAACTCGCGTGCCTTCGTGTCTACTCTGCGAGCCATGAGGTCTCGGAGCGTCGCTGCCGGGACTCGAGGAGGTGCGCACGTGTCCAACTTCGCCGAGACCAACTACGGAACCATGCCGATCGCCCAAGCCGCGGAGTCCGCGAGGGCTGAGTTCCTCCGTGCGGTGGGCATCAAGACCATGGGCTCGCTGCTCATCACCGCCCTCGCTGCCGTGGGGATGATGGCCGCGATCCTCAACGGACCGGCCATCCTCACCCACCGCTGGGTCTCCCTCGGGATCATGCTCGGCGGCATCTACGGCGCGCAGTTCATCGGCAACTCGATGACGCGTTCAGCGAACCCGGGCACCCAGACGGGCGGCTTCGTGGTCGGCTCGGCCCTCTCGGGCATCGCCATCAGCTACGTGCTGCTTCAGGCGGCGGCTCTGAGCGCCGGCGTCTTCGGGAACCCGTACAACCTGATCCTCCAGGCGGGCGCCCTCGTGGGGATGACGCTGCTGGGGATGGTCATGTACCTGATGACCGGTCCAAAGGAGCTGAGCATGCTCCGCGCAGGTCTCTCGGTGCTCTTCCTGCCCATGCTCGGCCTGATGGCCATCACGTGGTTCTTCCCCGTGGGCGGGGTGATGGGTCTCGTGTTCTCGGCGATCTTCGTGCTCGTCTCCGCGGGCGGGCTCCTCTACAGCCTGAACAACGTCATGCACCAGATGAGCACCAACCAGGCCACCGCGGCCGCGTTCATGATCAGCTCCGGCATCGTGATCCTCTTCTGGAACATCCTGGTGCTGCTCATGCGCCTGACCTCCCGCGACTAGACGCGTTCGGGGCGCCCGCACTCTTCGTCGACCTGCGGCCCCGCTTGTGCGGCCTCAGGCTGCGGGGAGCTCGGCGTACATCGCCTCGATGAGGGGGCGGTAGCGTTCCTGCACCGCCGTGCGCCGCACCTTGAGGGTCGGCGTGAGCTCTCCCCCTTGGATGCTCAGCGACCTGGGCAGGATGCGGAAGCGTCGCACCTGCTCGAACCGGGCGAGGCGGCTGTTGCAGCGCTCCACCTCCTCCTCCATCAGCCGGAGGATCCGGGGCTCTCGCACCAGCGCGGACCAGTCCTTGTCCTCGATTCCGAGCTTCGAGGCGAACCGCCGCACCTCCGCCTCGTCCAGCGCGAACAGAGCCACCAGGTAGGGTCGCCGGTCCCCGAAGATCATCGCCTCGGAGATGTACGAACTCAGTCGCAGCGCGCCCTCCACCCGCTGGGGCGGCACGTTCTTGGCGCCCGAGAGGATGATGAGGTCCTTCTTGCGATCGGTGATGATCAGGTAGCCGGCTTCGTCGAAGCGGCCCAGGTCGCCGGTGTGCAGCCACCCGTCGTCGAGGGCCAGCTCGGTCTCGTCTGGCTGATCGTGGTAGCCACCGAACACTGGAGCGCCGTGCAGCAAGATCTCCCCGTCCGCCGCGATACGCACGCGGACGCCCGGTAGGGGCCGCCCGACCGTGCCGATGCGCGCCTCGCCCGGAGGGTTGATGGTGCCGGCACCCACCGTCTCCGTGAGTCCGTACCCTTCGAGGACCTCGACCCCCGCGAGCTCGAAGAAGCGCAAGACCTCGACGTTCATGGGGGCGCCGCCCGAGAGGCAGAACCTGATCCGGCCCCCCAGTGCCTCTCGCACCGGCTCGAAGATGGCCTTGTCGGCTGCCCGCTCTTGAAGCTTCTTCGCGAAGCCGAGGCGGGAGAGCAGCGGCCTCTCGGTGGCCGGCGGTCCGGCCTCGGGCCGGGGAAGTCCGCGCACATCCCGGGCGGCCGCGACCCCCTTGCGGAACGCCACCTGAAGCAACGGCGGCAGCTCGCGGTACCGGGCGAGGGTCTCGTGATAGATGCGCTCGTAGATCCGTGGGACCGCGAAGAAGAAGGTGGGCTTTACCTCAATCAACACTTCTTGCAGCCGGTCGATCCGGCGCGCGTACGCGATGCAGAACCCCGTCGCCAGCGACGTGAACTGGGCCAGCCGGGGGTAGATGTGAGACAGCGGAAGGCAAAGCACCGTGGTGTCTTCCGGCCCGACGGGGATCACCGAGTCGAGGGCGTGCACCGCAGCGAGGAGGTTGGCGTGAGTGAGCTTGACGCCCTTGGGCTGGCCCGTCGTTCCCGACGTGTAGACGACGGTCGCGAGGTCTTCGGGCTGCACGGCGTCGATGGCTTCGTCGAGTCGTGACGGCTCCGCTCGGAGCAGCCGGCGCCCGTCGCGCCCGAGCTCGTCGAGCAGCACCGAACGCTCGACCTCTCGCAGATCGGCCACCTCGATCAGCACGACGTGCTTCAGATCCGGCAGAGAATCCAGCAGCGGCACCAAGGCTTCGAGCTGCTCGCGGTCCTCGACCACGAGCACCGACGCGCCCGAGTCTTGAATGATGAACCGCCACTGAGCTGGGGTGTTCGAGTGATAGAGCGGCACCACCGAGGCGCCGATGGAGAGCGACGCGTAGTCCACGAGCGACCACTCGATGCGGGTGCCGCAGAGAAGCGCGACCCCGTCTCCCCGCTCCACACCCAACCCCAGAAGCCCCGCCGCGATCGCCCGGACCTGCTCTCCCAGCTCCGCCCAGCTCAGCACCGACCACTGCAGCGCCTCGCGCCGGCGACGGACCGAGATACGGGGACCCCAGGAGTCGACCGCTTCGCGGAGCAGCATGCCCATGGTTGTGGCCATTTCGGAGCCTCCGGGGTGGGGCCTCTCTACCGTCTGAACAGTTGACGGGAGGGCGCGGCTACGGAACATACCGGAACGGACCGGTATGGTCCCTGCCTAGGAGCAGCACCCCTGATGTCCGAGAACGAGCCGCAGCCCATCTTCGTCGTGTCCGACAGCAGTGGAACCACCGGCGAGCAGTTGATCCGAGCCGCCCTCGCGCAGTTCGAGAACTTCCTCGTGAACATCCGCACGTACCCGCACGTCACCGAAGCCCGCCGCGCCGAAGCGGTGGTCCGGCTCGCATCTCGCCAGAACGCGCTCGTCTTCTACACGTTGGTGAAGCCCGAGGTGCACGCCGCCCTTGGCTCCGCGTGCGAAGCCCACGATGTCGTCAGCTTCGACCTCATGGGGCCCCTGCTCCTCACTCTCGCCGACTATCTCGGAGGACGTGAAGCCCGCGGAATCCCCGGAGCCCGCACGTCGCTCTCGGCCGAGTACTTCCGGCGCATCGAGGCGGTGGAGTTCACGGTCAAGCACGACGACGGCGCCGAGCCCCGACACCTCCGCAACTCCGACATCGTGCTCACCGGCGTCAGCCGCACCAGCAAGACCCCCGTCTCCACGTACCTCGCCCAGAAGGGCTGGAAGGTCGCGAACGTGCCTCTGGTGCTGGGCATCGACCCGCCACCGGAGCTGTACGAGGTGGACCAGAGCAAGATCTTCGGCCTCACGATCGAGCCCGAGGCGCTGCACGCCATTCGCATGGCCCGCATCCGCAACCTGGGGCTCGACGCGAGCAGCAACTACGGCCACCTCGAGCACATCCTGATGGAGCTCGAGTACGCCCACGAGATCTTCCGCCAGAACCCCACCTGGCCCGTGGTCGACGTGACCAGCCGCGCGGTGGAGGAGACGGCCACCGTGATCCTCAAGATCCACGACGAGCGCAGCAAGGTGCGCACGCGCGAGACCACCATCCGCGGGTGAGCGAGCCGCTCCCGAACCTCCTCGTCGTCGGCGGCCTGATCCGCGACGGCGACCGCATCTTGCTTGCGCAGCGAGCCCCCGGTGGCTCCTTCGGCGGCTGCTGGGAGTTTCCCGGCGGCAAGGTGGAGAGCCACGAGACGGACCAGCAGGCACTCGCCCGGGAGCTCCACGAGGAACTCGGCGTGCGCGTCGCGGTCGGAGCCCTGGTGGCCCGTGTCCAACACCCCTACCCCGCCTTCCACATCGACTTTCGGGTCTACGAGTGCGCGGTGCTCCGCGGGACCCCAGCCCTGCTGGGCGTGCATGCGCTGCAATGGGCCCGCCTTGGCGACGGCGTGGACGAGACCAGGTCCCTCCCCTTCCCTCCGGCGGACGTTCCAGTCCTGCGGGTCCTGCGTCGCGCCGCGGGGCTGCCAGAGGATCCGGCCGCCTCGGCACCGATGCCGGGATAGGATGCCGGCGTGATTACGACGGGCTCCATTCTCGACAAGTTCGAGGTGCTGGAGAAGGTGGGCGAGGGCGGCATGGCGACCGTCTTTCGAGGGCGTCACACGACCCTCGGGCGCGAGGTGGCCGTCAAGGTCATGCACCCCCACCTGGCCAGCTCCGAGAACAACCGCACGCGCTTCGAGCGGGAAGCGCGGGCCATCGAGCGCGTCGAGCACCCAAACATCCTGCAGATCTACGACTACTCGGGCCGCGACGCCGAGAACGCCTGGATCATCACCGAGTTCATCGCCGGTCCCACGCTGCGGGAGCTGCTGGACGACGTCGGCGCGATGATGCCGGAGCCTGCGGCCCTCATCGGGTGGAAGCTCTGCCTCGCGCTCCAGGCCGCTCACCAGCACGGCATCGTGCACCGCGACCTCAAGCCCGAGAACGTGATGCTCGACGCCGAGGGCGAGGTCAAGCTCATGGACTTCGGCATCGCGCGCGTCCTGACGGACGTGCAGGTGACCATGACCGGCGCACTGGTGGGCAGCCCCGCCTACATGTCGCCCGAGCAGGCCACCGACGGCGACCTGACCCACTCCAGTGATCTGTTCTCCCTCGGCACCGTGCTCTACCGCATGGTCACGGGCGCCCTCCCCTTCCGGGGGAACAACCCCAGCGTCGTACTCAAGGCCATCATCGACTGCACCTACGAGGACCCGACGGCCCGGGTGCCGAGCCTCGACCACGCCCTGTCATCCATCATCTGCAAGTGCCTGGCCCGGGACCCCGCGGACCGCTTCCCCGATGCGACGGCCGTGGGGGTCGCGCTCAAGCAATACCTCGGTTCGGTGGGGATCGACCCCGAGAACGCCGGCCCATGGAAGCTCACGACCTACATCGACGACGCCGACGCCTACGAGGAGCGCCTCGCCGAGGCCCTCATCGCGGTGCTCACCACCCGAGGGCGCGCCGAAGCAGAAGCCGGCGACTCCGCGGCGGCCCTGCGCACCTTCAACCGCGTGCTCGCCCTCGACGAAGACAACACCGAGGTCGTGGACATCATCCAGGGCATGCGCCGCCCCCTGGCCGACGAGGGCCCGAGCCGCTTTCGTTGGGCCATCTGGGTGGCTCCGGCGCTCATCGCTCTGCTCGCGGTGGGCGCCCTAGCCGCGCGAACGGACGGCTTCACGAGGTGGGAAGGCGCCCCTCCGCCCGCCGAGCCGCTCCCGAGCCTGGGCATGGCCCCCAAGCTCCCCATCCACCGCGCCGAAGTGGTCGCGCAGGAAGATGCAGTCGCCGAGGCCCCCACGCCGGAGCCGACGCCGGAGCTTCCGACGGTGGAGCCTGCCCTCGACCGCGTTCCTCCGCCCGCGGGCGTCGTCGCGCGCGAAGAAGTGCCCGAGCCGACCCCCGAGCCCGTGCCGGAGGAGCCCGTCGCGGTGGTCGCGGACTGCCCCGAGGGGATCGCCGAGCTCACGGTGGCTGGCAAGATCGGCCAACCGGTCAGCATCGACGGGGACGCCCCGAAGTTTCTGCCCCGCTCCGAGCAACTGCCTTCGGGCATGCACACCATCACCCTCGTCGAGAACCGATACGCCGTCGAACAGGTCATCAACGTGCAGATGTGTGGCAAGCAGGACGTGCTGCGCAACGTGCAGAGCAAGCTGAAGCCCTCGACAGTGACCTTCCCCGGGTACGCCGGCACGTCGCTCGTGAAGATGAACGGGCAGGTCCTCGGCTTGGTGGCAGACCTGGGCGCGGTGACCCTGGACGAGAACCGCACCTACCACTTCCAGCTCCTGGAGGACGGCGTCGTGGTGGGGAACCACACCGTGACCCGCAGCCTCGACAAGGACGACCTGCTCCCCGGCGCGACGAAGCAGTATTCACGTTCCCCTTGATCGACTGAGTCCGCAGACCCCACGTTCCAAGATGGTGGCCTCGTGCCCGGGCAGACCGGGGCGGGACTTGGTAAGAACCCGTGGAGCAGGGAGGGAGCGACGATCAGGGCGAAGAGAACGAGCTGGGGGGCTGCTCTGGGCGTTGCCGCGTTGGCGCTGGCGCCCGGTTGCCTGTGGATTCCCGGGCTGTTTCCCGAGAAGGGCAAGCCCTCGACCGCCCCTGTGGACGATCGCCTCGTCTCCCACTGCCGACCCCACTCCGGGCGCCCGTTGCTCCTCGGCGAGCAGACGGGCGAGCGCGAGATCCGCTGCCGCATCCAGGGGGCCGAGGAAGCCGAGTGGACGCTGTCGTTTCCGTCCCAGGCGGGCACGGCCCTGAACAAGGGGCCGGCCATCAACGCCTACCCCCTCGCGGTCGGAACCGAGAGCATCGTCCTGCGTCGCGACGACCTCCCTTGGGCACCGCAGCCCTACGAGGCGACGCTGACCCTCCGACTGCCCGCGGACGCACAGACCTTCGGCTGGCGCATCATCGTCATGCCCCACGCGGACGAGCTCTGGCCCGTCCCCGAGACCCCGGAGTCCGAGGGATGAGAGGACTGGCCTACGCCGTCGCTCTCCTCGGCCTCGCGGTGGGCTGCGACGTGCCCGCGCCCACGAGCGCGCCTCCGCGCCGGGTCGCCTTCGACCTCATCGAGTTCCGGGCACAGAGCGACGAGCGGGCCCAACCGGCGGGCGAGCACACCTGGTCCGGGCGCGAGAACGACACCGTCGCCGTGCAGATGACCGCCCCCGTGCAAGCCCTGGCTGACGTCACGCCCGTGGAAACCCTCGCCGGGCTTCCCGACGACATCGACGTCTTCCTCGACGGCGCGGGGCAGCTCGGTGACTTCGGGATTCGGCTCGACTCGAGCTCGCAGTTCAGCCAACCCGTGCTCCCCTCCACCTACGACGTGCTCGTCGCCCCCGACGGCCTCCTGGGCCGACACCCAGCGCGGCTCATCACCCCAGTGACCTTCCAGAACTCTCTGGGGCCGGGGGAAGAGCTGGAGTGGGCCCTCGAGGAGACCCAAGAGGTCCTCGGAGAGGTCCTCACCTGGAGCACCGGCGTGCCCGTCGAAGGCGCCGTCGTCACCCTGTTCCGGGCTGCCGAGCCCCGCCTCCCTCTGGGGGTGAGCACCACCACCGACGCCGATGGCGCCTTCTTCTTCGAGGTTCCGGAGGGGCAGTACGACATCGTGGTGGCTGGGCCATCGGATGGGAGCGTGGCCATTGCGCCGGTGCGTCGGCTCGCTCAGCAGCTGCCCCTCTCCGTGCCAGGAGTGGCTCTGCGCATGGAGGTGTGGCCTCTGCAGCCGATCCCGGTGCGCGGCACCTTGCGACGCAGCATCGACAGCACCGCGGCCGGTCGCGTGCGCGTGCAGGGCCGCATCGACGACCCGTTCAACAACGCCTCGGGGCTGCGCACCGGTCTGTACCGCGCGGAGTTCGAGACCGAGGGCGACGGATCCTGGGAGATCGAGCTCCCGCCAGGCACGTACGACGTCACCGGAATCCCGCGCTACTCCCCCGAGGCGCCCAGCTTGGGTCTCGGCAAGCGCACCATCGTGGTCCCTGGGAACCAGGCGTCCCTCGACGGCCAGGACATCCAGCTCCCCCCCAACGTCGACGTGCGCATTGACGCGTTCAACCCCGACGGCTCCCCGATGCTCGGGGCAACCATCCTGCTCCGCATGCGCTCCGCGCCCCGGTACATGTGGCGCAGAGTCACCGGGGCCACGGGGTCCCTCGAGGGCTCCTGGTTCGGCGAGGTCATCGAGGACGAATACGACATCGAGCTCATTCCGCCCCCAGACGCCGACGGAAACAGCCGCATCGCGCGGGTGCAGCTCCGAGAGACTCTGGGACCGGGCACGCCGGCGATCACGATCAACGCCCGTCGCTCGGACCGCTTTCAGGGCTTCGTCTTCACCGAGGGAGAGCGCGCCGCGGGGGACGTCCGGGTGATGGTGCGCGACCCCGACACCGGCGATCTGCTCGACACCGTGATCAGCCGCGACGACACCGTTTTTGCCGGGGTGTTCGAGGTGGTCGTTCCCCGCTGACGGCTGCCTACTCCGGGGGCTCGTCGCCAGCCTCGGCTGGCTTCGGCTTCGGGCCGTCGAGGCGCGCCTTCAGCTTCTGCGCCGGGGTGAGGGGGATCACCTCCTCGGCGCTGTCGTCATCGTCCGCGTCGAGCATCGCCTTGAGTTCCTCGGTCGTCATCTTCACCTCGGGCTCTCCGCTGTCCGCATCGACGGCCTTGCCGCGCGGCTCCGGTGGCCAGGCAGGTCCCACCGGCATGGGACGCTGGCCGCCCGTCTCGGCGCCGAGCTTCCGATCGAGGCTCCACTCCCACCAGGACGCCGAATAGTTCTTCACCACCGGATAGCCGAGGCTGTGCAGGACGAACCAGGTATGGGCGCTCCGTACGCCGCCGGTGCAGTACGTGATGATGCGTGCGTCGGGGCGAACCCCCTTGTTGATGAGGATGGGCTCGAGCTGGTCGGGAGGCAGGATCCGCCCCTTGTCGTCGAGCAAGCTCCTCCAGGGCAGATTCACGGCTCCAGGTACGTGCCCGACGCGAAGGGACCCATAGGAGGGAGCGCCGGGGGCTCCGCGGAACTCCTCGGGCTCGCGCACGTCGACGAGGACGGTCGACCAGTTCTCCTGGTCTGCCGAGAACAGCCGCACGTCGCGCTTGCGGGCGATGTACTGGTCTGCGACCTCCGCCGCGAACTCCGCCGGCTCGCGCAGCACGTCGCCCTTCTGCACGGGCAGTCCGGCCTCGACCCACGCGGACCAGCCGCCGTCCACGATGCTGACCTTGGTGGCACCGAGGTAGTGCAGCGTCCAGGCGATGCGCCCCTCCTCGCCCCACCCGGAGAGCGGATCCCCAAAGACGATGGCCCAGCTGTCGCGGGCGACGCCCTTGCCGGCGAACAACGCGGCGAGACGGTCGAGGTCGGCGTCGAGCTTGCCCGTCATGAGGGTGGCGGTCTCGTCGCGGAACTCGGTCCACTCCGCGGACACGGCGCCGGGAGCGTGCCCCTTGCGGTAGTGCTTCTTGGGGCGTGCGTCGATGAACGACGCCCCCGGATGACCGATGTAGAGCGCCGCCTCTTGCGGAGTCAGCGTCATGGGAGGCTCGTCGGGGATCGGCTGTTCGGGATTTGCCGGAGCGGGGTACCCCGCTGGCTTGGCGCACCCGGTCACCGCGAGGGCGAGGCTGGTGAGCAACGCAGACACCACCACCCGGGCACGCCAGCATCCGGGCCGCTCCCAGCCCGCGAAAGCGGCTACAGCGGTCTGATAGGGTCTCGGCTGATTCTTGCGGGGGGATCGAGCCACTGGGTCGCCTCCGGACGACGGGCGATGCCCGACGGAGGACATCCTATCCGCCTCGCGCCACGCCAGGCTTACCCGACTCAAAGGCTGCTGCTCGCCCTCGTGGCGCTGCTGGCCTGCGCGTGGGTGCCTGGAGCCGCGGCGGCGCAGGACGATCTCCCTGCCATCACCCAGATGACCCCCGAGCAAGCCGAAGAGGTCGCCATCGCGGACCGCGAGCGCCTCGCGCGGGAGCAGCTCCAGCAGGCGAAGCTCCGCTTCGAGCGCGGGGAGTTCCAAAGCGCGGTCCAGCTCTTCGAGGGGATTCTCTCTCCGGTGCGTCTGCGGACCGCCGACGACCTGCACGACGGCTTCCTGCATTGGGCGTTCACCCTCATCCTCATGGGAGACAAGGTCACGGCCCTCGAGCGCCTGGACATCGCCCTGCAGCTCAAGCCTGCCTATGCCCCCAGCCCGGTGACGACGCGCCCCGACCTGCTGACGTTCTACGAGGAGAAGCAGTCCCTGTTCCTCGCAGCGGGCGGCGTGCAGAGGCTCCCGACGGAGCTGTTTCCCGAGCTCGCGGGAAGCGGGGTGGTGCGCACGCGACGCGAGCCCCCCATCCCCCTGTTCGGAATTCGCCTCCGGCAGCTGGGTCAGCCCTCCGTGGGCAACGCCCTGATGGGCGTCGAGGTCGGCTCAGCCATCCTCAACGGCGCGGGCTGGATCCTGTGGGCGTCGGTCTTCCAGAACCTCGGCCCGAGCGGGGACACGTGGCGCCAGGTGTTCTTCGTGAGCAACCCCATCACCGTCGGCGTGTTCTGGACGGCCATCACGGTGGAGCTCATCGTGACCGCTGTCATGAACCGGCGGGCCTCCCTCCGGGTCGGCGAGCTGCGGCCGTTCGAGGGGCATCCGGGAGGAGAACGGCTGCGACGACAGGCGCGCGATCGGCACGCGCGGCGGCGGAGCAGCCTCTCGGTGGGCGTGGGGCCCGGCGGCTTCGTGTTGCGAGGCTGGTAGGACCGTCGCCGCTCGGTCCTCGGACCACCCCAGACTGATATCGTGCCCGCCGTGCCGTACCTGACCTATTCGTCCGACGATGGCGTCCAACGCATCGAGATCACACGCAAGTTGACGGGCATCGGCTCGTCGCCGGACAACAAGGTGCACATCGCCGACCCAGCGATTCTCCCCCACCACTGCCAGGTGCTGCGGGACGGGAAGAACTGGGTCCTGAGCTCTCTCGATCGAGAAGCGCTGATCATGGTGAATGGGAAGGAGCGGCGGCACTACAAGCTCCAGGACGGGGACTTGCTGATGCTCGGCGGGACCGAGCTGGCGTGGTCCGTCGACGAGCCTACGAGCCAACTTCAAACGACGATGTCCTCCCGTCCGCGGGTGCCCGCAGTGTTCGGAGGTCGCGACCCGCGCTTCGACAAGCTCGTCCGGTTCTCGGAGAAGCTGCTGGCGGGCATGGGCCTGTCGGACGTGTTCAAGGTCCTCCTCGACTCGGTGATCAGCCTGACCGGGGCCAGCAAGGGCTTCCTGATTCACATCTCGGGGGACCGCATGGTCATCCCGGCGGCCCGCAACGTGGACCGCGTGGACATCGGCTCCGATCCCTCTCAGGTGAGCGACTCCGTGGTCGCCCGGGTGATCAAGGAGCGCAAGCCCATCATCATCAGCGACGCCATGAACGACACCATCCTGGGCCAGTCCCGTTCGGTGGTGGACCTTCAGCTCAAGTCGGTGATGTGCGTGCCCCTACAGGCAAAGGACAGCCTCATCGGCGTCCTCTACGTCGGCAACGAGGGCCTCGGCGCGCTGTTCGGTCCCGACGACCTGGAGCTGCTCAAGGTGTTCGCCGCGCAGGCGGGCCTCATTCTGCAGAACGCCCTGCTCCTGGACGAGTTGCGGGTCGAGAACCTCGATCTCGCGCGGGACCTTCAGGCTGGTTCGGGCCTCGGCGGAGCGATGATCGGCGGGCATCAGCGCATGCTCGACGTGTTCCGCACCCTCGACAAGATCGCCCCGACCGACATCTCCCTGCTCGTCACCGGCGAGACGGGGACGGGCAAGGAGCTGGTCGCCCGCGAGCTGCACAGCCGCAGCAACCGGCGCGACAAGCCGTTCGTCTCCATCAACTGCGGGGCCATCCCCGAGAACCTGCTGGAGAGTGAGCTCTTCGGCCACAAGAAGGGCGCCTTCACCGGTGCCGTGGCCGACAAGCAGGGCAAGTTCGAGGACGCGAACACCGGCACGCTGTTCCTCGACGAGATCGGCGAGATGCCCATGAACCTGCAGGTGAAGCTCCTGCGGGTGCTGCAGCAGCGGGAGATCGAGCGAGTCGGCGAGGGGAAGCCCCGTCCCGTGGACATCCGTGTGGTGTCGGCGACCAACAAGATCCTGGCGGACGAGATTGCGTCGGGCCGCTTCCGTGAGGACCTCTTCTATCGCCTCAACGAGATTCATGTGGAGCTGCCCCCTCTGCGGGACCGCGGCGACGATGTGGTCCTCATCGCCCAGCACATCCTCGCCCGGTACAAGAAGCTGTACCCGGGCAAGGCCAGCGGCTTCTCGAGCGACTCGGTGGACGCCATGCGTCACTACGTCTGGCCGGGGAACATCCGGCAGATGGAGAACCGCATCAAGAAGGGGCTGGTCCTGAGCGACGGGCCCATGCTGACGCCGGCCGACCTCGGGTTCGGCGGGACGAACAAGCCCCAGCGCCGGTGGAAGCCACTGAACGACGCGCGCGAGGACTGGCAGACCAGGTACATCAAGGAGTGCCTCGAGGCGCACGAGTGGAACAAGGCGGCGACGGCCCGCGCCCTCGATGTGGACCCACGCACAATCTTCCGATACGTCGAAAAGTTCAAAGACGACTAGCGCGCCCGGAGGCGCTCGATCTCGGCGTCGACAGCGGTCGTCGGTCGGTGCGACGTGCCGGAAGCACGCCTCCCTCCTCTCCTCCCTTGTCTCCTTGACCTCGAGCGCCTCCGAGCGCGCTAGATTTGAAAGACTCATGAGCGACCTGCGCGTCATCGGCCTCACCGGAAACATCGCCTGCGGCAAGTCCCTCGTGGAGCGGATCTTGCGCGACGCGGGCGTGCCGGTCATCGACACCGACCAGGTGGCCCGCGAGGTGGTTCTGCCTGGCTCCGCGGGCCTCGAGGAGATTCGGCGCACCTTCGGCAGCGCCGTCATCGCCGCCGACGGCTCACTGGACCGCGGCGCGCTGGGCGCCATCGTCTTCACCGACCCCGGGGCCCGCAAGGACCTCGAGGCCATCACCCACCCCAAGATCTTCGCGCGGACTGCCGAGCAGGTGATGGCCTACGCCGCCGACGGCCACACCCTGGTCGTGGTCAGCGCGGCCTTGATGGTGGAGACCGGCAGCTACCGCAACTACGCGGGATTGCTCGTGGTCACTTGCCCGGACGAGCAACAGCTCGCGCGACTCCTGGCTCGCGACGGACTCAACGAGACCGAGGCCTACAAGCGCATCGCCAGTCAGCTCCCCCAGGCCGACAAGGCGTCCCTGGCCGACACGGTCATCGACAACGGCGGGACCATCGCCGAAACCGAGGCGCAGGTCCTGGGGTGGCTGAAACAGGAGCGGTCGGGGGCCTGACCGCGCTGGGGCCCTCGATCAGACGGGGCGCAGCCACGGGATGTCGTCGTTCCCGAGCCGGCTGAACACCAGCTGGAACAGCTGAAGTCCTCCGGACGCAAACGTGGCGCTCGACCCGGCGAGGTAGAGCAGCCACGCCCGGGCGCGCTCCTCTCCCACGTCGGTCACGATGGGCTCCCACTGCGCCAGGAAGCGGTCGTGCCACAGGCGGCAGGTGTGGGCGTAGTGCCTTCGGAGGTTCTCGACGTCCAGGGTGACGAAGCCCTCGGGTTCGAGGATCTGCATCATCTGGGCGAGGGTCGGCGGGTAGGCATTGGGGAAGATGCGCTCCTCAATCCAGCGGTGGACCCGGCGCGGGCGCGCCCGCCCAATGGTGTGCAGCAGCCCCCGGCCCTCGGGGACGAGCACCCGGGCGATGACCTCTCCAAGCTCGGAGTAGTGCTCCACCCCCACGTGCTCGAGCATGCCCACAGACACGAACGCGTCGCAGGTTCCCTGGATGCCTCGCCAGTCCTCTTCGACGAACCGAACGCGGTCCGTGAGGCCACGCTCGGCGGCGCGAGCCCGCGCAAAGGCGACCTGCTCCTTCGACACGTTGTACGCCTCCACGGTCACCCCGTACTCGGCCGCCATGTGCATGGCGAGAGCGCCCCACCCTGCCCCTGCCTCGATGACCCGCATCCCCGGGGCGAGGGCCAGCTTGCGGCAGACGCGGTCGAGCTTAGCCACCTGAGCTGCCGCGAGTTCCTGGTCGGGCTGCTCGAAGACGGCGCAGGTGTAGACGAGCTGGGGATCGAGCCACCGAGCGTAGAAGTCGTTGCCCACGTCGTAGTGGAACGCCGCGCTCTGGCGAGCAGCGCGCCGGTCGTTCCTGAGCGCCCGCTGCACCAGGGCAGGGACGGGATTGGAGGTGGCGCGACTGGCCAGACCGCGGCTGTAGACCGCCTCGAGCAGGGACGGCAGGTCGCCATCGATGGTCACGTCCCCCCGACAGAACGCCTGGGCGACGCCGTACTCGAAGTCCCAGATGAGTCGATGGAGCGCTGACGGGGCGAACCGCACCGTCCAGGTGGCGTCTGCTGTCGGCACACCCAGCGACCTCTGCTCGCCAAACTCCATCCGGAGGGGGAGCCCGTCCAGGGGCGCGAGCCAAGCCTGAATCAGTCGCAGAGGGAAGCTGGGGCGGGACACACCACGAGGTATACCCTGGGATCGAGGCCTGGAGGACTCCGGTGGTAGAGTTCATGAGGGCAGGGGCGTGTGCGACGGAGGGTTGACGGGACCGATGGCTGAGGGGCAGGACGAAGGCGAGATCTCCCCCGAGGAGCTCGTGGAGTCGGACAGCGTTGCGGTGCCTGCACCGACACGCTCCCGCCGGCGTGACCCCCTCATCGGTGAGACTCTCGATGGACGCTACGAGGTGCTCCGCCTCATCGCCCGCGGGGGCATGGGCCGCATCTACTCCGCAGAGCAGAGCGCGCTGGGACGCAAGGTGGCCCTCAAGGTCATGGACCTGGGCTACTCGGAGGACCTCGACCCCGACTTCCACAAGCGCTTCTTCCTCGAAGCCTCCACCTGCGCCCAGCTCTCGCACCCCAACACCATCCGGGTCTTCGACTACGGCGCCGACGGCGACATCTGCTACATCGCCATGGAGTTGGTCGAAGGCCGCACGCTCCTTCAAGCCATCCACGACAGCGCTCCTTTTCCGCCCGCGCGGGTGCTGAATATCGCCCGCCAGATCTGCGGCTCCCTCGGCGAGGCCCACCGCAAGGGAATCATCCACCGGGACCTCAAACCCTCGAACGTGCTGCTCACCCAACACGGCGACGAGACCGACTACGCCAAGGTGTTGGACTTCGGGCTGGTGAAGCTGCTGAGGGAGGACGCCCAGGAGATCACGCGGTCCGGGCTCTTCCTGGGCTCGCCGAACTACATGTCACCCGAGCAGATTCGCTCCACGGACGTGGACCAGCGCAGCGACCTCTACTCCCTGGGCGTCATCCTCTTCATGACCCTGACCGGGCGCGCTCCCTTCAAGCGGAACAGCTCCATCAACGTGCTGCTGGCCCAGCTCGAAGAGCCTCCCCCAATGATCACCGACGTGGCTCCGGAGACCGACGCATCGGCGGCTCTCCAGTGGGCGGTCATGACCTGCCTCGAGAAGCACCCCAGTGCGCGGTTCGGCTCGGTCGATGAGCTGAACAAGGCCCTGAAGGCTTGCCAGGCGGAGATCCGTGGCGACTACGACGCGCCCTTGTTGCTGCGCTTGGAGGCCGGCTCGGTGGTGGTGGAGACGGTCCCTCCGGGGGTGAATCCCATGGGAGCCCACGGCCTGCGCCTGCCGGTCACGTCGCAAGAAGCCACCGTGGAGACCGGGCCTGGGCCGTTTCCCCGCCCGCGCTTCGGCTACACCCCCTCCATCCAGAGCGTGCGAAGCGGCGTGGGGTGGGAGGAGGCGGCTTCCGACGTACCGAAGCGGCCCTCGCCCTCTCTGGCGCGGAACACGGACCATCTCGAGACGAAGGAGTTGCCTGCCACTCCTGAGCCTCCGACCGACCGC